>CAYUYT010000073.1:0-15681 GCA_964449345.1 uncultured Spirochaetia bacterium
AAAAATTAGGAGTAAAATTTTTATAATACCAATGAAATTTAAATTTTAAAAATTCATTTTTGAATTACGCCATAAAGTTTAATAAAAATAGTAAAATTCTCTTAAAGTCAATTTCTTTGTTATGCAAATAACGAAAATTTTGAAATATAAATTTACTAAAAAAATACAAACGCGTTTTTTTTACGCATTTTTACTAAAGATTAAGCAAAATTGTATAAATATTAAAAATTGCGAACATCATTTTAATCCAATTCAATTGAAGAGCCGATTATAGCGTTAATTTTCCTAAATAATTCAAGGGCTTTAAAGGGTTTTGATAAAAAACTGCTTATTTTTAAAGAACGCGCTTTTCTTACAACGCTTTCATTAGTGATTTCCGTTAGAATTACAACAGGGGTTGTATTATCTATTTTTCGAAATTCCTGTAAAACTGCCAAACCGTTTTTATGCGGCAGAATAATATCAAGCAAAATTAAATCAGGGTTTTCTTTCAAAGCTAAGTCAAGTCCGGTTTCTCCGTTGCTTGCGTAAAGAACTTTAAATCCCCTATCTTCTAAAAATTTACCAAGTTGAACGCGCAATAATTTTGAATCTTCTATGAATAAAATTTTTTTATTTTGCAAAAGTTCGTTGTTTTTTGTATCAAGTGAAACGAATTGCGTAAAATCGTTTCTAATATCCGGCGTGCTTTCAGAAGTTTTATCGCGGTAAAACAATACTTTTGTCCCGTTTTCCGTTAAAGATCTCTTAATTTTATTCGTTATAGGTATGCCCGCTTCAATAATAACGTTTCCTTTTTCATCATAAAGATCATAATGTAATATTGAACCGTTGAAAATTTTTTCGACCTCAAGCCCCGTGTAATAGTTTTTATTAAACTGCAATCGATTTACACCGGCCATATATTCAGGTGAGATAAAGATGCTTTTGCTGTAATTTGTTTCTTTAAACACATTATAAAACTTTTCATTTGAAGTAACAACGGAAACGTTTTCATGGGAAACGGGAAAATCTTCATCCTCCAAAACGGAAAAAAGATAGCTGATTGACGTTGTATTTATAGTTTCATTTTTTAAACTTTCAAGTAAAAACAAAATTTTTATTCGCTTTACGTTATATATATTTGCTATCTCAATTAATTTATATTTTATAGGTAAAATGTTTCCCGCAAGCAGGGAACCGGAAAAATTAACAAAAATAATCCCCGAGTCATAGAAAACCCCTGTTTCAGTCTTGTTATCTTTTTTTAGCTGTAAATTTAAATTAAGAGTAGCGTTAATGCGTTTATAAATTGCTGTTAGATGTACGGGCTTTGACAGATAATCTATAGCGCCTAAAGCAATTGCCTTGCGAACTTTTTCCTCGTCTTGTGATATTGTTAGCATAATTACGGGGATATTTTTAATTTGCGGATTTTTCTGCTTTTCTTCCAAAAATTCAATACCGTTTTTATAGGGCATTTCTATATCACAGAAAATTAATTCGGGATTAAAACTTACGGCTTTGGAAACACCCGTTCTCCCGTTATCCGCGGTTTCTACTTGGAGACCGATGTCACTTAAAAATTTTTTTAAAATTTTTGCTGCAATTAAAGAATCATCAATAACGAGTATTTTCGCGGCGGTCATTTGCAACTCCATTTATGTAAAATTTTTTATGTATAGTAATTATAATGTAGAAATAAAATTTTTGCAATAAAAAAGCCGGCTCTTTGCTTTAAAGAGCCGACTGTATGTGGTGATCAAACTATTTGGGGGTTAATCCTTCGTTAGAAGGAGTAGTTTGCTTCTATAAAAATATAATCCTTATTAAAAAATTTTCCAAGTGGAGCTTGGGAATATTCATAAGAATTTTTTCCAAAAATTAAAATAGCTCCCAAAAGAACGTTAAAATCATTTTGCGCCTTCCACGTTATTTTGGGACGCAACATTAGTTCTTTATTCGTTATGCCGTATATACCGCCTATCTCTATTTTAAACTTTCTGCCTTCATAGTACCAGTTTAAAGACACACTAAAAATATTTTCTTTGGCAATAACGTTTCCGTCATCGCGGTCAAAAATGTGTTCAAAGATAACCTGAATATTTATGTACATACCCTTAACGAATAAATCAAGTTTATCAAACCCGAAAATTGCCGCAATTTGTTTGCGTTCTATCATTGCCGGGTTTGTAGGCGGGGTATCCTGAGTAAAATATTTTCCTTGGGGAAAATATGCAATCTCTCCTCTCCAGCCGATACCGCCTAAAACAAACTCGAAATCAAAAGTAATCATACGCAGATATTTATATTCCATATTCGCAGTTGGAGGGGCAATCCCAGTTAAAACGGGTTGATTACCGTATCCGCTCAAATAGCCGATTGAAAAATCAACATCGAATACTTTAAAATACGTTTTTATTGCGTATGTAGAATTAACGAGTTTTGCTTCCGGCCCGGTTAAGGAAATTGAAGTGATACCTAATGCTTGCATTTTTTGCATTGAAGGATCCTGCCAGGGGTTATTTTCCCCGGGCAATTCGTTGCCCTTATGAACGGGAACTATGATAAAACTCCAACGCCAGTTTTCATGAAAACGCGTTTTAACGTTTAAACTCCATACAGGGATTTTTCTATCATTACCCGGAGTAAACGAGTAGTTAGAATAATCCTGCGGGTTAATTATATCGCTAGGGCGGTATTCATCGCCTTTACCCCAGCTATATAAAACGTGCCCGGCTTTAAAACTAACTCCGGAGAACCATTTCCTTTCAAAAGTCGATGATTCGTATTCCACCCATAATTCACGTGGACGTAAATAACGTTTGTAATTATTAACCTGTTGCCCTTCAATTATAACGTTATCCCGCAGGGTATCATACATAAACTCAAGCTCGCCTTTGAAAGATACGTCCATGAAACGCGCTTCCACGCTTAAAATTAACTCGGCGGCTTTTCTATACCATTTATTCGGTTTATGTAAGCCCATATTTAAACCGAGCATTAAATCTCCGTTAAATTTAACGTATTTTTTAGGAATTGCAGACATTCCCGTTGATTGCGTACCGCTTGTTGCAGGCATACCGCCGCCCGTATCAGTGTCGTCTGCATCATCCGCGTCAACATCGTCAGCATCAGCAGCATTTTGCTTTTGCCCGTTTTGCTGTTCCGGTGCGCCGGCAGTAAAAACCGGTGTAGATATAAAACAAAACGCAAAAACGAATGCGATTAATATATTAATTATCCGTTGTCTTTGCATACTTATCTCCATTTCCACGCTTTATCCATTCTTGAAGGATAAAAATCGCCTTTATTAACCGGAGCATTTACCAATACTTTTCTAACGTAGATTATAGTTCTCGTTTTATCCTGAACGTTAATCATTGTTAATTTATGCGGAACGTATATGTTTTTATGTTTTCGAATTTGCCTCGCATACATTTTCTTTTTAAGGCGGAAAGACAAATCATAAGCATATACTTTAATGGGGATAAAGTGTTTTTTCGTTATCCATGATTTATGCTTTTTATATTTCTTCTGTGAAATATAACTTGATTTTGGTGTTCTTTCTATAACGTAGCAAGGGATACCTCTATAAGTCTGGTCAGGCAGACGTTTGTAATTATATTCCCAAAGGTTAGGCGTTCCCATATCTTCGTTCGTAAAATCAGTATCCTCAAAGTCGTTTTGCTTGTCCGAAGATGCAACGCGGCGAGGTCTTTTTAGTGAAGGCAGATACGTATATTGAACGTTATCCTGTTTTCCGGGTTTTTCAATTGACAAAGCAGTAACGCCTCTTTTTAAACCGCTTGTAAATCGCGATAGAGATTTTTGCAAAGAGTTAACTCCGCTTCCGCTATATATGTAACCTTGCATAATTGTTTTTCTAACATCTATATTTTGCCATTTCCCGCCGCTTTTCTTTTGCAGTTTCATTACTGCCCAGGAAACACGGGTTCTTGCCCTGTTTTGGTATTTAGCTTTTTCTGCAATTTGCTTGCCTGATAAACGCGCGGATGTTAATCCGTTGTTTAATCCCGCAAATACCATTACGGTAATCAACAAAATTATTTTTTGCATTGTTTTTAATTTAACTTTCATTTTTAACCTCCCTGGTTATTTTATTATTTTTTGATTTTAATAAAGACTTTGGTTTTGTAACGCTTAACAAAGCGGGAATAATAGTTATAGAAGCGATGCTTGAAACACCCATTGTAATAGCAACGAGAACGCCCATGTGTACAATGTTATTGAAGTTGCTAAAAATGAGCACAAGAAAACCCGCTGTTACGGAAATTGCATTAATAAGTATTGCCCTTCCCGAGTGCGATGTTGTATGTTCAATTACCTCTTCAATATCCTGTGTATTTTTTGCTTCCGCTCTGAAAGTGTTTATATAGTGAATAGTGTAATCTACTCCAATACCGATTGCTATTGAAGCAACCAAAGCAGTACTTGCATTTAAATCGATACCGAAGAAACCCATCACACCGAAATTAACCATAATCGTAACGCCTAAGGGTATCATTGATATTAAACCGCCGGCTAAAGTACGGTAAGCAATGAGAATAATTACAAAGACAGCGAGTAAACTGAAAATTATGCTTCTCCTTTGCCCGTCAACGATAATATTGTTTACTTCCTGTTTAACCATTCCTAACCCTGAGAAAATAAACTCGTAATCCCCATTTTTAGTTATATAATTGCCTTGTTTAAATTTGCCCATGGGAAATTGCTTTTGTATTTGCGTTTTAACCTGTTTCATAATATTTTCAGCAACAACGCTTGACGAATCTTTCATCTGTATAACCATTCGCCCTGTTCGATAATCTTTCGTTATATAATCCTTTATATTATCCGAATGAAACGTTGTTATGTATTGCACCGCCTGACTAACAGTAGAGGGTAAAACGTATTCTTTCTCATCACCATAGCTCATAGTCTGGTTGAATTTTTTTAGCATATCATTTGCGGAAATAATCTTGCCGATTTTTTTACCGCCGGGGTATAATTCCTTACCCTTTTCATCAGTACCTTTTGCCAAGAAAGACTGAATAGACTCAATTTTATTTAAAAATTCAGGGCGAAGCAATCCTTTGCTATACGCAAGGTACTGATTTCTTAAATTATCAAGTTTTTTCTTAATAGCAGCGAGGTTGCCGTTTTTTCCCTCACTATCCGAATCTTTTAGCACGCTTTCCTCTGCTTCGTCATCAGGGTCTGCATTTCCCTCACCTTGATTTTTAGGTTTTGCGTTTTCATAATTTTCATCCCCTGATGAATTGCCCGAAGAGCCAAATTTTAAATCCTGATATTTTTTTTGCAATTCCATGTACTCATTTTTTAAATTCTCAAAATACTTTTGTCTTACTTTATATATAAGGAGTACTGTGTTAGTACCACCAAAATTTTTATTGAGAAAAATATCACTCTTTCTTAAACTCGTATGCTTTTTGAAAAATTTTATATTGTCCATATCCGCTACAATCTTAAACGAACCAATTATTGAAAAAACAATAACAATAAACAATACTGCAATATAAATCCACCGCTTATTATAAGTAGAACGCCCCAATGCCTCGAGGATTTTATGTGCATCCCCGTCAACTGTTGAGTTGCTCCCCTGTTTTTTTTCAATAAACTTTTTTGGAATTTTTCCCACGCGTAACAAAGCAGGGATAAATGTCATTGAAATTATTAAGGCAAAAAATACGCCAAGACCCGCAAATACACCAAACTCCCTTATAGGAACAATCTCATTGAATACGTTAGAAGTAAAACCTATAATAGTTGTAAGCCCGGCTAAGATTACTGCAAGCCCTACTTTTTTAAGAGTATTTTTTATGGCAAATTCCTTGTCAACGCCTCTATCAACTGCCATATAATAATCGTTAATCAAATGTATGCCGTAAGCTGACCCCACAGCAACGAGTAAAGTAGGAATTGTCGTTGCCATCACACTTAAAGGAATTCCAGTAAGCGCCATAAAACCTATTGTCCAGATAACGGACAAAATTACAGTTACGAGGGGTAAAATAACGCCTCTGATATGCCTGAAAGACAAATAAAGAAATATAATAACGAGAATTACAACAAAGGGAAAAAGTGTTTGTAAATCATCAGCCATTCCTTTACCCATTAACACGATAGCAGTAGGCTCACCCGCTATATGGACTTTAATATCTTTGACTTTAGCTGTTTCTTCATTTAAAATTGTTTTAATATATCCGTATAATCTGCTTATTTCTTTACTTAAAATGTTAGGTACGGTTTTTACAAGTATTAAAGCGTTTTTTTCATCATAAGAAACAATAGCGCCCGAGTAAAATTTCCAGCTTCTAACCCTGTGTTTTAAAAGTTCAACATCTGTTTTGGTTATTTTTTGCCCCGGTTTAATTTTTATCAAATCAGCGGACCGGGTTTGATAGTTAAAACTTTTTTGCGCTTTTCTAAATTCCTTTGCAAAATTTTTCATGTCCATTTTTTTGCTTTTATTATAAACAACATCTGCATTTACTTTGCTAAGCCCTACGGTTTTTGTAAGCTTTTCTTTTGAAAGCAACGTATTTTTCATTTCCTTTTCAGTACGAAGGTTTTTCTCAATCAGATAAGTTAATAGTAAATCAATTTGTTCTTTTTGCGCTCCTTCAAAAGCTTTATAATACTTTGATTTATCAGCAAACTCACCCTGGGCATAATCCGTATCTGTTATAGACATAACATCATCTACCCAAATGCTTTTGTATCTTTTCCATTTATCAACAGCCATAGAAAAAGAAGCGTAAATTTTTTCAATTTCATTCGGATGTGTTTTAAAATGCTTAACAATTTTAACCACATTTTCAGCTGTAGTAGCAATTTGTTCCTGCTCTTCATCATCAGGGTCCGCCGGCGCTTTGTTATTAGCAGGCTTACGGTACATTTTCTCATCAGTATCATCCTTATCAGCGTCATCTGCATCAACATTAGTTTTTCCTTTAGGCGAATTTTGCATACCGGAATCTTCAGTATCTACATCATCCGCATCAACATCGTCAGGGTCAGTGCCTCTATTTTCAGGTTGAGTTTGCAAATTAACGCCTAATTTTGTTGCCAGTGAGGTTTTATTCGTTAAATCTTTTTTAAGTCCTTTTAAACTAAATTTCTCCCTGCCCATTTCAGTAAGTAAAAAATTAAAAAAAATTTCTAATTCTTTGCCTTTTAATGAAGTTGATTTTTTTAATAAATCCTTTAAAATAACGTTATTAACGCGGTTTATTCTTTTCGTTATTTTATGAATCAATTTAACCATTTTAACGTTATATATATTTTCGTTTTCTTTATCTTTAATTGCGATTGCAATGCCTGACCCGGAGCCGAATAAATATTCAAATTTCTGAAAACGAATTCTTTCTTTGTTGTCGTCAGGTAAAAAACGCGTTAAATCGTTATCCGTTGTTGCGCGTGTCATAAAAACGAATAATACGGCAGTTATTGCCAAAGTTAAAATAATTATAAACCAAGGATGCTTTATAATTGCCATTTCTTCACGCATCCAGAAACTATTTTTGTTGTTGTTTTTCTCGTTATTGCTCATCTTTATCCTCTTTAAAGTTAAATTTCATACCGTTTAAAACGAACTCTATAAAAGCGTCTTTGTCTTGATTCCTTATTTCCCCCTGCATAATTAACGTTTTCGTTAAAAATGCCTGAACAGCTCCGAAATATAAATGCGAAAGCGTTTCCAAATCCCCTTCGAATAAAATCTTGCCTTGTATAAATTGATTCTCCAATTCTTCTTTTATTAAATTAAATATTTTACTTCTAACGATTTTCAAGCCCTTAGGAGCATCATCAGTAAAAATTAAGTTGCTCATTTGAATAAATAAAATAACAACCAAACTTGTATCTTTTTTGAAAAACTCAAAAATATAATCCGTTTTCTTTAGAAATATTTCCTTTTCACCTATACTTAACTTCTCTAAAGTTTTAAAACCCTCATAGAACTCTTCCCATTTTGAATTAAAAAGGGATACTATAACGTCATCTTTGTTTTTAAAATAGTTATAAATCGTGCCCACCGCCATATCCGCTTCATTAGCAATATCCTGCATAGTTGCAATGTGATACCCTTTGCTAGCGAATACCGTAATAGCGGCATCGAGTATTTGTTTTTGCTTTGTTTTAATTCTATTGTTTGCCATTATAATTCCTAATATGAATGAACGTTCATTCATATTTTATTAATAAATTCACGATTTGTCAAATTTTGAAAATAAAAAAATTCATTTTTTACTAATTCAAAAAAATTCGGGGATTGACTTTGGGTTAAAGAAAAGGAATTATTCTCTTTTAAAAACGTTAATATTGTTTTTCTTAAAATGCGTTGGCCTCGGAACACGGATGCGGTCATAAAAAATTATTTTTAAAGTATCTTTATCCCTAAAACCGAAAACACCTTCATGAACGGCTTTTTTTGGATAAGTCTGATATAAAGTTATTTTAAAAGGTTTGCTTTTTATTGAAACGGTAAATGTTCCCTGGGATTCAAAAACAATTACCCCGATTTTAACGGAAAACGAATACGTTTTATTTTTTCTAAGTTCAAGAGTGCATGGCAGAGAATATCGAAACGCTTCCCATGATTCGGCTAATTTTTTTGCTTTCCAGTCTCCGATAAGTGTTTTTTGCGGTTTTTTTATTTCTTGCCCTTGTTTTAATACTTTAGTTTTACCTTGCTCATTCTCCTTCTTTTTTACGGATTTTTCCGAACACGAAAACAAAACGAGTAATACAAAAAACATTAATAAAAATTTAAAAATTTTCTTATCCATATTTAACACCGTTTCTTATTATTTTAACACCTTCAAGTATTTTTACAACATATTTTTCAACTTATGCTAAAATATTCGTTGCCTTTCGCGCTATTAAAACGTTATTTTTTAGTACCATGCCGGAACAAAATCAAAACGGAAACAAATCAACATCTGAAGCTATAAATAAGCAACAAGAAAAAAATCAAAACGGTAAAATTGCGGATTTTATCAAAAAAACTTCTTTTATAAATAAAAACGAAAAAAATAAGAAAAAAAACGGGGCAAACCTATCAAAAAATGAAAACGGTGATTACGTTTTGCTTCCTGAAACTCAGGAAAAAATCCGGCGGATAAAAAGCGTTGTACAGAATATTCACAAAAAAGAAATAAAAGCAACGCAAGAAAGCATAGATTTTTCCAAATATAAAATTGACTACGAAAAAGCTCTAAACCAAAGGCAGCTCGTTGCTGTTACGTTAATCAATTCTCCGCTACTCGTTATTGCCGGGGCAGGCAGCGGAAAAACACGTACATTGACTTACCGCGCAAGTTTTATGCTGGAAAGCGGAATTCGCGCTGCAAAGATTTTGCTTTTGACTTTCACGAGAAAAGCGGCAAAAGAGATGGTTGACAGAACGCGATCGTTGTTGAAATACAAAGAAACGCAAAATATAACAGGCGGCACTTTTCATTCATTTGCAAATCACGTTTTAAGAAAATATGCAAAAATGTTGGGCTTTGAGGCGAATTTTACCGTTTTAGATAAACCGGACTCCGAAGACGTTGTTGATTTGATACGCAGGGAAATGGGTTTCCCTTCAAGTAAAATTGCTTTTCCTAGAAAAACGCGTATTTTTGATATTATTTCAAAGTCAAGAAACAAACGCGTTCCTATTGAAGTGGTTATTGAAAAAGAATATAATAACGATATTGATTTCACTAATGATATAATTACCATATCTCATGCTTACAAAGAGTTTAAAAAAGTTCACATGCTTTTTGATTATGATGATTTAATGGAAATTTTGCTTAAAGCTATGCAGGAGAACGAAAAATTTCTAGATGCTCTTCAGGAAAAATACATTTACATCATGGTTGATGAATATCAGGACACTAACTTAGACCAACGGGACATTGTTTTCAATTTAGGTAAAAAATTTAAAAAAGTCATGGTTGTAGGAGATGATTCGCAGAGTATTTATTCTTTTAGAGGGGCAAACTACGAAAATATTTTGCGTTTTCCCCTTGATTTTCCCCAATGCTCAGTTGTCAAGCTTGAAGAAAATTTCAGAAGCACTATTCACATTCTAAATTTCATCAACAGCATTTCGGATAAAGCCGTTTTAGGATATAAAAAGAAATTATTTTCTAAAATTGATGGCGGTGTAAAACCTGTCATGAAAATTTTTATGGATAAAGATAAAGAGGCGGAATTTATCGTTGATAAAATGCTTGAACTAAGAGAGAATAACGTTTCTCTTGATGACATTGCCGTTTTGTACCGTTCATCATTTCATAAATTCACCATCGAAGCTGAACTATTAAAACGTCACATTAACTACGTGGTTTTCGGTGGTATAAAATTTACTGAAAAAAGGCACGTTAAAGATGTACTTGCTTATTTACGCATTGCTGTTAATCCTTATGACGCAGTTGCATGGAACAGGGTTTTAAAACTCATTCCCGGAATTGGAAATGTATTAGCAACGCAGATAATAACAACCATAGAAAAAAATAACGGTAATTTTTACTTTGAAAATTTTAAAGATAAAAAATTTTATAAGAATTTAAAACACCTTGAGTCTGTTCTAAATAAAATAAGAAGCAATCCGTTTTCCGTGGCGGATAGCGTTTTAGTAATAAAGGAATATTATTCCCCGCTTTTAGAAATAGCGGAAAAACGCGATTATCAAACGCGTCTTAACGAACTCGATGTATTATTAGAAATCGCGGTTGAATATGATGAAATAGAAAAGTTTTTAACGGATTTCGTTATTGACCCTCCAAATAAAAGGTTTCAAGACAAAAGCGTACCTATGACAGATGAGCCGGAAGACCCGCCTGTTGTTTTATCAACGATTCACTCTGCAAAAGGCCTTGAATGGTATTGCGTTTTTGTGTGCCACTTAATAGACGGGTTGTTCCCTGATGTAAATTGCTTAGGTGACTTTGAAGAACTCGAGGAGGAACGCAGGCTTTTCTACGTTGCGTGTTCAAGAGCTAAACATGAATTATATTTAACGCTCCCATTGTATTCTAAATCCTACAAAGGTTTTTTCACAACGCCTTCACGTTTTTTAGATGAAATTGAAAATACAGTTTATGACAAGCATAGCCTCTAATACTTTCCACCGTTTTTGATTAAAATGTTTACAATTTTTCTAAACCCTGCATTTTTAGCAAGAGACAAAGCGCTTTGATTACGTTTATTTTTATGATTAATTTTTGCCCCGTGTTTAATTAAAATTTTTACGCTTTTTAAATGGCCTTTCACTGCTGAAAACATTAACGGCGTTACACCGGCAATATCTTCCGCGTTGATATTTGCTCCGTGTTTAATTAAAAAAAGAATAATTTTGAATTTGTTTTTAAGGCACGCGTTCATTAAAGGTGTCCTGCCGGTAAAATCCTTAGCATTAACCTTTGCGTTATGATTGACGAGAAGGCGTACCATTTTGTAATATCCGTTTTCCGTTGCTAAATGCAGGGCTGTGCGTTTTTTATCCGTTGACTCGTTTACATTTGCCCCGTTTTTTATTAGAATTTTTGCACATTCTAATTCACCTGTATTTGCTGTTATTATTAATGCGGTCCATCCCCTTTTATTTTGTAAATTAACCTTAGCCCCGCATTTAATTAAATACCTTACAATGCGACAATTTCCTTTTCCGCATGCGAACATTAACGGTGTATTTTTCAACCTTCCGCGAGAATTTACATTCGCTCCATTTTTCAAAAATATCCTTACTTGACCGGGATTTCCGTTTCTGCACGCTTTAATTAGCATTCTGTCAAGATTACTTGAAAAAGATAAATTAGAGAGAATAAAAAATGATATAAATAAAGTTACAATTTTCCGCAAAAAAAACACCCCGTAGTTAAAAGTTAATAATTCCTACTATTAAAATTATAATTTTTCTATTAATACTTTTCAATCAAAGGTTAAAATAAAAAAAAGCAGGGATAAAAATCCCCGCTTAAATTTTTTTTATATAAATAAACTCTATTGCGCATTATTTTTTGTAATCGTGCCTAATTTTTCAATAATAACGTCCATAACTTTTGGCGTTGGCATTTGAATAATTCTATAAATTTGCGCAGGAATACCCTGAACATCCACGTGTTTTAAATCCTCGTCTGTTAAAATACCCGTTCTAAAACCGTGTTCGTTCCATGCTATTTTTTGCAATTCCTTGTCTTTCAACGCTTTTAGTAATTGTTTTGCTTTTGAATTGGTTATGATTAAAGGATGTGAACTCCAGACTGTGGGCGCAGGATATAAAATGCGAATTTTATTTTTAAGGCGTTGCCAGCCTTGAGGGTTTTTCTTTGAAAACTCAATAATCTGGCTTTCATAGCCAACTATTATTGGCTTTGCCCCGATTCCCATTCTTGTATATTGATGAAAAATATCTCCGCTTGATGACTGTAAAAAACCTAAACGTTTAAAAAATGCCACAACCCTGGGAATTACATTCTGCATTTCTTTTGCAGTTACCACGTCTTCATTGTTTAAAATATTTGCAAGCAACCCTGAAAACATATTACCCGAATTAGACTTTGAGGGGTCTGTTGATTCTATAAAAATTTTCTTGGCTTTACCAAACTGTTCTTCAAGCCCAATATCTGCCCATTTTTTCCCGTCAATTATCATCTTAACCAGTTTTTCAAGCTTAATTGTATAAGTTTCGCCTTTTTTTTGAACAAGCCCGTGTTTTTCCATTGCATCAACGATAAAATCCCAGCTATACATTACAATCGGTGAATTAAATATGATTGAAGCTTTTACGGATTTACCGCTATTCATTTGTTTATAAAGCGCCAGCGCAACTTGAGATGATGGCCAGAGAAAATCAGACCGGCCAAGGTTTCTTTTGACCATTTCGATTGAACCGGCTTTTGTGTAATCAATAATAATATTATATTTATTTTTCAATATTTCTTTCACTTTAGGGTTTTCAAGAAAACCTTTTTTCTCACCGCCTATATATCCTTTAAGCGTTAAAAATGAAGACGGGTCGGGCTTGTCCGTACATTTCTTAATAACTACTGTTGCACCGATTATTAATATAAATATAGCAATCCCTATTATATATTTTCCTTTCATAATTCATTTCCTTTTTTTATTAATATGATTCCATATCAAGCATTTCCTGCACAACGGAAAGCTCTGCATCCATTGCAATTATGTCTTGCTCATGAAATTTTTCAAACTGATTAGCGAAAATAACGTTAATCTGGTTAAGCATACTCTCGACCTTTTCCTGCGTTTTAAACATATTATCCGTTTTTATCCTGCTTGATAATATTTCACGGTACTTTTCCATAACTTTAATAGCAGTGTCGACGTGTGTTTCAAAACTGATTAAATGTGCATAAAAATCTTGCATGGTCAGGATTTTTTTAAAAGATTGCAGAGCGGCGTTATAAATTTCATTTACTATTTTTTTATTTAAATTATTTGTCAAATTCTTCATCCGGTTTAGTTTAGCTTCAATTTCATGGGATTTCGCATGTTCTTTTTCTGCATACTCACGTTTTTTCGTTTCAGTAGGGTCAAAACGCGTAAAAGAGAACAAAGCAACGAGAAAAATACCCACCCCGATTACAAGGGACATCACAGGAGAAACATTCAAAAATAGATAGAATACAATAAATCCAACCCCGCCTAAAACCGATGAAAAAATGCTGTCAAGTGGCTTTACATTCACGTTAAACTCCTTATTAATTATACCCTTTAGCTTTTTTAAACGCCATTATTAAATCCTTACGGCCGTCGAAAATTCTTGAGCCTGTTAATTTTTCTATTTCAATTAACTGTGATTTGTCAGCATTGCCAAAACGGATTGAAAAAATTGGAATATCCCGGTCTATTTCTTTATAAACCCTTTCAAGATCATTAAAACTAGCGCCGTAATTTGAAACTCCGTCCGTCATTATAATAATTGAAGGCATATGAGTTTCAATATCCGCATTCGCAAGCATTTTTAAACCTTCTATGGCAGGCGTATAAATATCCGTTTTGCCGCCAGGTGAAAAGTTCTCAATACGCTTTAATAAACTCATCATTTCTGTAGGGTTATTTCCTTTTAATTCCCACTTTCCAAGTATATTTCCGCTGAAAGGAATTACTACTGTAACATCCTGAGGCGTTGCGTTTATGTAATACTCACGCGCAAGGCGTTGATTTAAAATCGTTGACATAGCCTGTTTCATCAACCGCTCGCCTCTGCCGCCCATACTGCCTGAAAAGTCAAGGCAAAATATTGTATAAGAAGGTTTGCGTAATACGGTTTGATAAAGCTCTAAAATTTGTTCCAAAACTTCTTTACGCGGATACTTTATCGGAGAAAGTATTTTTTTTGTATTAATTCCCCATTTCGGATTCCATACATCTTTGTCAGCATCGGAAACAAAGCCGCCGAAACTCGCACGCCTGCCCGCGGCCATTAACTTATCCTGAACTTGATTGGACAATAAAAAATTCTGAAGTTTTAAAAATAATTCTTCTTTTTTCTTATCTCCTTTATTGTAATACCCTAGGGGAGAATCCGCAATAACGAGACCGTCAGTAGGGTAAATAACGTATAACGGCTCCTGCCCATTAGCAATTAATTCCTTATTCGTTTCAATTATTAAAGCTTCGTAATTAAACATAGCCTTGTAAACCGATTTTGAAAGAAACAAGGTTTTAAGCCAGCCCGAAGACCCCGAAGTCCTATCTACCGCTTTTAATAAAGATTTCATTTTCATTTTTAATTGCGGATTATTTAAATGTTCCTTTCTAATTACATCAGGGTTATTTAAAAATGCATATAAAAACCCTAAAAACGCGCTCGCGCCGGAATTCGATTGCGTTGCAGAAGTCATTAAAAATTTAAACTCCTTGTTTTTTATTGCCGCATAAATATCGTTTACGGATACGCTTTTATTTATCCAGCCAAGGCGTTTTGCTATGGATTTCTTTAAACCCAAAACAACGGGCGAAGTCATAATAGATTTAACGTGTTTAACTTTGCGGTGTACATCTCCCATTTTTATCCATAAACTGTTTGCAGGCCACACCGCATCATATTGGAAACCTAAATCCTTAAGCATAATCATTATATCAAGAGAACCCTTAAATTTAACGCCTATACTGACACCGTGTTTATTTTCAAACTCACGTATCAAAGGCATTAAAGTTTTATTCTCAGAGCCGGAAATAATAGTTAAATCATGGGGACCGTGATGTCCCTTTTTAGCACATGAAAATATTAATACAACGAAAAACAATAACGCGGCTAACCTCTTCATTTGTTACTCCTAAAAAAGATATAGTATAATTGTATAGAATATTAACTAGAAAATAAATCAATATGTACAAAGTAATGTTACAAAAATATTACAAGTTACTATTTTTCGTATTTTAAAGGGATTTTGATTTTTTTTACGTTTTTAATAAACAAACGCGTTTGTTTATGATTCATAATTGCTTTTCGAAAAATTTCTTTTGAATTTTCCGTTAGCATACGAACCTGTATTCTTATTTTTTTAAGAGCTGATTTTAAAAAATTTAATTTTTCTTTTTCCGAAGAGGTAAAAATAGAATCATATCTTTTGGGAGAAAGAATTTTATTAATGTTTTTCAAGGTGTTAAAATACGTTGCCATTAAATTCATCAAAGCAGGAATATTAACATGGTGTT
>CAYUYT010000074.1:0-9086 GCA_964449345.1 uncultured Spirochaetia bacterium
GTATTGTATATTGTAATTGCTTTTCAACCGACACTTTAAAGTGTCGGTTGCATACAATTTAAAGTATTATTAGTATAAGATTATTATAAAAATTATTTTAATACCGGTTTTAAAGAATGCTATAATCACTGGAATTTATTGTTCAACATTGCTTTTATAAAGTTCAACAAGTTCTTTTTGCTTTTCAAAATCCTCATCGGTTTCCTGATACTTTTCTTTAATCGCAAGAATCTCATCCATTGAATCTAAAAATATGTCTATTAATTTAGGGTCAAAATGATTGCCCCTGCCTTCTTTTAATATTTCCACTGCCTTTTCAATGGGGAACTCGGGTTTATATACGCGTTTTGAAGTAAGCGCATCGAAAACATCTGCGATAGCACAGATGCGCCCTTCTAAAGGAATATCTTCACCGGAAAGCCCTCTTGGGTATCCCGAACCGTCCCATTTTTCATGGTGCGTGTATGCAAGAATTGCTGCTTTTTTCATCATATCTGTATTTATTCTCGATAAAACCTTGTAACCGATAAAAGCGTGGGTCTTCATTATTTTCCATTCCTCATCTGATAAGGAAGCGGGCTTTAATAAAATATGGTCGGGTATGCCTATTTTCCCTACATCGTGCATTGCGCTTGTATATAAAATATCATCGCATTCCTCTTGGGAAAGTCCGATTTTCTTTGCAATAAGTGCGGAATAATTACTCATACGTTTAATGTGCATTCCCGTTTCATTGTCGCGGAATTCGGCAGCTGATGAGAGCGCCTGAATTACCTGAAGGTTGGAACTTTTTATTTTTTCGTTAGTTGATTTAAGCTCTCTGTAGGCATTTAAAAGCTTCATAGATTCTTCTTCAAGCAACTGAACAAGGAAAGATTTATCTTCAGATATATTTTTAAGTTCGTCTAATGTTTGAACGAGTTTGCTTTCTTTCTGCGTTAATTCTTTTTCGAGGTTTTCTTTTTCCGAATAAAGCTGGTCATTATATTTTTTGACTTTCATAAAACCTTTAATCCGCAAAGTTAATTCGGTTTTGTCAACGGGTTTATTTAAAAAGTCATCCACGCCAACTTCAAGGGCTTTTATTTTATCTTTACGCTGTCCTAATGACGTTAGCATTATGATAGGAATGGTTGCAAATTCCGGCTTTTGTTTGATTTTTGCTGTTAACTCATAACCGTCAATTTCAGGCATCATTAGATCCGTTATAACGAGATCAATATCTCTATTTTGTTCAATTAACTCAAGGGCTTGAGTTGCGCTGAATGCCTCAATAACGGAGTAATCAAGTTTAGTTAAAATTGTATTTAAAAGCTTAATATTTATTTTGTCGTCATCGACAATGAGAATTTTACCAAGTGACATATTCCCTACTTCTTTTAGGTATTATTAACAATTATATTTCTAAATATATAATAAATAAATTATAATTATTATTCAAGAATTATTCAATTATCTGCATAAATTATTTATTTTGTTTATAAATGAATCTATTTCAATGGGTTTGCTGATAAAATCATCAAATCCATGTTTAATATAATCATTTTTATCATTTTCCGTTGCAAATGCGCTTATAGCCACAACGGGTATATCTTTACTAATTTTTCTAATATTTTTTAATGTTTCATACCCACCCATTTCTAACATTTGTATATCAAGCAAAATTAAATCGTAATCTTGATTTTTTTTAAATTCTTCAAGCAGCGGAATTCCGTCATTAAAACCACGGAAAAGAAAATTTTCATATTCGGACAAAACTTCTTTTATAAATAGAAAATTGTTTTCATTGTCTTCGGCAAACAAAATTCTGCATTTTTTCTCACCATTTATTTCCGCAATAATTTGTTCCTCATAGTTGATTTTTTTGCCGTTTTCTTCCTTTAAAACAGGAATTGTGAAAAAAAATGTACTGCCCTTATCCTTTTTGCTTTTAACCCAAATCCTTCCGCCTAACATATTAACGAGTTTATTACAGATTGCAAGGCCTAAACCGGACCCGCTGTATTTTCGGGTGTCAGCAATTTCTGCTTGCCGGAACATTTCGAAAATATATTCTCTGTCATGCTCGTCTATTCCGATTCCCGTATCAGCAACGGAAAAAACATAAAAGTCATTATTCTTTTTTAATTCTACTTGAATAAATCCCTTGTTTGTAAATTTAAACGCGTTGCCTATTATGTTAAAAAGAATTTGCCGTAATCTCAAGGGATCAGAATAGATATTTAAAACGTTGTTCGTTTTGATTGAAAATTTAACGTCTTTATGCTTTGTTTGTTCTTCAAAAATCGAATAAATATCGTTAATTAAATCATTTATATCAAAATACGTATATTCTATTTTAACTTTACCCGATTCAATTATTGACAATTCAAGTAAGTCATTAATTATATACAAAAGTTTATTTCCGAGTTTGTTTACTCTGTCGGAAAATTCTTTTTGACGCGGAGTTATTGTAGTGTCATTTGACAATAACTGGCTGAACCCCAAAATTCCGGTTAACGGCGTTCGTAATTCATGGGACATTATAGCTAAGAATTCGGATTTTTGCTTATTTGCCTCTTCAGCCTTTTCCAAAGCAAAGTGTAAATCCTCATTCGCTTTTCTTAATTCATATTGCACAGCTTCGAGATTTTCATAAGCATGGTGCATTCTTTTATAAGCCCCCTGTATTTCTATGTTTTTATTTTCAAGGGTTTTTATTAATTTCTCACGTTCAGCAGTTGCTCTTTTTGCTTCGGTTATATCTTTAAACATTGCAATAAAAACTTCTTGATTTTCAATTTTAATTTTACTGCCGCCTAAAATAACGTCAATAATGTCTTTGTTTTTTTTCAAAAGTTTAATATCGATTTGCTTTTTGCTTTGGCCTGAATTAAAAAGGGATAATATTTCGTCAAAATCATTGTAATTATTTTCCGTTTTTGTTGCAAGCATGATTTCAACGGGTTTATTTAAAACCTCGTTTTCGGAATACCCTGTTAAGTCTACAAAAGCTTTGTTAACATACTGAAATTTGCCCTGTGCAATTATAATAATCGCATCAATTGCATTTTCGACTACAGACCTGTATCTTTCTTCCGATTCTATTAAAGCTTGTTCTGCAATTTTTCGTTCGGTAATGTCGCGGGTATTTACTATAATTCCTCTGATATAAGGTTTATCAAAACGGTTTACCATTAAATTTTCAATAATCCGTATTTCTCCATCCTTGCGCATTATACTTATCTGTACAACGCTTTCCTTGCCCGGTGTTTCCATGACAATGCTTAATGAATCCATAAACAAAGAAATGTCATTTTTTTGAATAATTTTAAAAAAATTGTCAAACATAAGTTCGACCGGGTTATAACCCGATATTCTTTCAACTGAACCGCTTATAAATTTCATTTTTAAATTTTCATCAACAATTAAAATAACATCGGAAATATTTTCATATAACGTGCGGAACAATTCTTCGTTATGCCTTAATGCCTGAACCATCATTAACCTTGACATTGTGCTTCCGATTTGCGCAACAATTGCTTCAATTGAACTTTTTGAGTTTTGGGGTATGGTTTCTATAGAATGAGAAACAACCACAAGGCAGGCAATAGTTTCTCTTTCGTGAATAATAGGAATTACTCCTAAGGATTTTATACCGGGGCTTTCGCTATTTTTTTTAAGGGATTCCGGCAATATGGAAAAACTTAAAAACTGGGGCGAGTTTTTAGAGCATTCAATGTATTTCCTGCCACCTTTTACTGACCGCACAAAATCACTCACACTTTTTTCGGAAAGCCCTTCGTAAAATGAGAGCTTTAGCTCATGGGTTTTGCGGTCTATCAAATAAACCCCGCCGGAATCCATGGCAGATGCCCTCAATGCCGCTTCCATACAATGCTGAATGGTTTCGTCAAGGTTTACAGAAGCAGCGAGTTTAATCGCCAAATCACGTTGAATTATCGTTAGTTTTTCCGCTTCTTTTCTCTGTGTAACGTCTTCAAATAAATATTGATATGCTTTTTCACCGCCGTAAACGATTTCCTTTACGCTTACAATCAAACTAATCAAATTACCATTATTGCTTATGCCGATTGTATCAAAACTATCTGAACCGATATTTCCTTTTACTATTTTATCAACATTTTTCTCAAAATCTGGAAATTCACTTGATATAATTATTTTTTTCAAAGTTTCGCCATAAATATCTATTTCCATGCGTCCGAACATTTCTTTAAATGCTTGATTCACCCACGTTATCTTTGAATTAATAACAACAGCTACCCCGTTTGAAATGTTTTCAGTCAGAGTTCTGAATTTTGCTTCACTCTCTTTGATTTGCGATTCTGCTTTTTTTCTTTTGGTAATATCTAAATTATATTCGATAATACGGAATATCTCTCCGTTTTCATCAAACAAAGGATAGCAACGTACTTCATAATAAGTGTAAGTATTATCAGGATTATCAATCTTATATTCAGCAACAACGTGTTTTTTCGTGGTTTTTAAAACTTCAAAAGGTATTATTTCTTCTTTTTTCTCTTTAATTGTGCTTTTATCACTAATAATTGCCCTAATTGCTTTACACTTTTTCCTTCCCAGTAAAGTTTTCATTTTAGCTGCCTGATTTGATAATATAACTTCGTAATTCTCTGCATCAACAACGTAAAAGGGGTGAGGCAAAGAATTTAATACGTTGTCTATAAATTCTTTCTCCTTGTATAGTTTTAAGGTATCCATTATATCTTCGAATATTTCATGTCCCGTAATCAAAGTACCTAAAGGGATATTATCTTCTCCGGGTACAAGCATCCCCGAAATTTTGCATGTGAACTCTTTACTGTCTTTAGTTTTTTGTTTAATAACAACGTTATGAAATCCGTTTTGTTTTACAGTATTTATAAAATTATTGTATTTTGAAAGAGCGTCTTTGGGATAAAATAAATCCTGTTTTTTCCCGTAAAGCACAGGCGCTCTGTATGAATGCATTTTTGCCCATTCCTTATTAACGAAAACGATTTCGCCTTCGTTATTATAAAATACAGCCCCGCTTTTATGTTTATTAACAACTTTTTTAATCCATGCCGGATATTCTACACCGTGAGTAATTTTTAATATGCACCAGTAAATTTCATCGCCGCGTATTGTATGTTTATGAATTTCAATCCGGCAACCGCGATTTTTTAATTTTTTATGTTTATTATTAAAAGAACATGAAATTGAATTAGGCGAGTTTTTCTTTATTTGTTTTTCAATACTCTTTATACCGGCTTGCGTAATAAAATCAAACAGGTTTTCCGGTACAGAATTTCCCCCAAACAAATTTTCAAAGGCAGGATTTCGATAAATAATATCAAAATTGATGTTTATTTCAATCACCGGTTCGCTAAATAAATCAACAAAAGATTTAAATTTATTTTTTTCCCTACTTAGATCCAGATTGCCTTGTTGGGTTTTCTCTTTGTTTTTATTCATATTCAACACAATAAATACAACGTTATTTAATTAAGTTTAACAACCTACATATATTTTAATACATATTTATATCTTTTTGTTAAATAATATCCATTTTTAAAAAATCTTTCGGAGAAATTCCCTCTTTTATTCCGCGTAAATATTTTAAGCTCTCTTTCGTGTCTCCTATCAACATTGTGCCGCACATACGGTTGTTTCTAAACAACGCTTTTTTATAAGTGTTACTTTCAAAATCCTTGTCAAGATAAGCTTTATAATCAAACTTATCTATTCCAATATCACCCGTTGAAAAAACTTCAGTACCCATAGAATTTAACACGTATGCTTTAAACGGCGGGATAAAATCCCTGTCATCACCGCAAGCATTTGCGCCGGCGATTTTACCCTGATTTTTAGAGGCATCCCAATTACCGTAAACACGGCCGTCAAACTCACAAACATCTCCGCAAGCCCAAACATCTTCCATGCAAGTTTTCATTTTTGCGTTAACAATCATTCCGCGGTTTAATTCAAATCCGCAGCCGTCAACGATTTCACGGTTAGCTTTAATGCCTATTGCATAAAGAACCATGTCTGCATCAAGACTGCTGCCGTCTTCAAACTCGACTCCCGTAACTTTTCCGTTGCCTAAAATCTTTTTAGCCAGCTTTCCCTTAACAATATCAATACCGCGTTTATTTATAATGCGTTCAAATACAAAACTGCCTTCTTCGTTTAACTGAACGGGTAAAATGCGCTTTGCAAGTTCGATTATAGAAACCTTCTTGCCAAGCTTGCTTATATTCCACGCTGCCTCAAGACCAAGCAAACCTCCGCCTACAACAGCTACATTATTAATTTCGTCAAGATAATCCTTAATCTGAATTAAATCTTCATAATCTCTCAATACAAATACACCGGTTTTATCAAAACCTTGAACAGGCGGGATAAACGAACTAGCACCGTGCGCTAAAATAAGTTTGTCGTATTTTACTTCTTCCCCGTTTAGAAGCGTTATGCTTTTTTTGCCCGGCTCAACTGCAGTAACCTTGCTTTTGGTATGAACTATAACATTATTTTTTTCGTACCATGATTTATCTTTAATATAAAAATCCTTATCCGTTATTTCTTCAGCAATGAATTCGGATAACTTGGTGCGGTAATACGGATAATATTTTTCATCCGTATAAATGTGAACATCGCAAACCTTATTTCGCTCACGTATTGCTTCTGCTGCGGACAATCCTGCTACACCGCCGCCCACAATAACGTATTGCCCCGGGTTTGCACACGTATACGTTACTTCTTCTTCAACCACTTCCTCGAATTTATCAGAACCAACACCGCAAGCCGGGCAAATCTCAGGGGGCAACTCACCTTCATAAACCTCACCGCAAACAATGCACCGCCATTTCGTTTTACTTATGTGCTTGTACTCGTCTTGTTGTTGCGCTGTTAATGCGGCAATAAAATCCTGCGCAAATTTATTTATCAACTCATTTTCGTCTTTTGAGGGGAGAAAATTAATTCTAAGCGCCGGAGATGCAATTTTAAACTGTAAATCTTCAAGCCGGCTTTCTAAGTTACCCGGGCCTTCTCCCGACCAGCCATAAGACCCGAAAGATGCAGCGGGTTTGTCTTTATTCACGGGTACGCTAACATGGGATAAAACATCGTAAACGGGTTTAACTGCATCGGAATTAATCGTACAAGACCCCATTAATATTCCGTCAGCTTTGTTAATTAACCTCTCTATTTTGCCGTGGTCGTTTTCAGATACATCGAGTTTGTCAACGGAAATTTTGCCCGTTTGCTCTAAAATTTCTTTAATTTTATCCCCGATTTGCGAGGTGAAACCGTATGCAGAAACATATCCCATAAAAACGTTGTATTTATCTTTTGTTTTTTCCTCTAAACTACCTGCCAATTTTTTGTATTTTTCAATAGTTTTCTGAATATTAGTATCGAGAATAGGTCCGTGCCCAACTAAAACGCGGTCAATATCTAAATCCTTAACGTAATTAATTCCGTCAATAACGTATTGTTTAAAAGGTCCGAAAATCACCTTATAGTAATACCCGAACGCCTTATTATATTCTGCAATCCGGTCGCCCACTTCGGATAAAAGCATTCTTTTGTCTGCAAAGTGGCATCCGAAAAAATCACAAGTGATTAACGTTTTATCTTCGGGGATATACGTAAACATTGAATCCGGCCAGTGGAGAAACGGCGCAAAAATAAACTCAAGCTTTTTACCGCCTAAATCAATGGAATCTCCCGTAGTTACTTTTTTAGACTTAAAGCTTTTATTTGTCATTTGTTCAAGAAACATAATTGCCGCAGCCGAACCAACCACGGTAGCGTTAGGGCAGTTTTCAATCATCCACGTTACCGAGCCTGCATGGTCGGGTTCTGTGTGGTCGCAAACTATATAATCAACGTCTTCAAGGTTAGCGTTTTTCTTTAACTCTTCAATGTACATATCCCAAAAAGGCGTTTTCGTTGTTTCAAAGATTGCAGTTTTCTCCTTTCCTTTTACGATGTATGAATTATACGTTGTACCGAATTCCGTAGTCATTATAATATCAAAAACGCGCAGGTCAGCATCAATAGACGCAACGCAGGTAATATCTTTTGTTAGTTCAAGGGTTTTAATTTCCATATTTATTTACTCCAAATATTATTGTTATACAAATTATACAGTTATATTAAATAAATTCAAGAAATATTAATATTTATTAACAATGAATGCGTGAATATTATTAAAGCATACGGGAAGAAAAAAATCAACGCGTTTTTTACGTTGTTAAAAAATCCGCCCGTTCCCAATACTATTACTAATTCAAATACCGTAATCTTTCGGGCAGGTAACGTACCTGCCCCTACGGCAAGGTATGAAACTACTGCCCTCTTTATTTAAAAGGGCGATGCTGTAGCAGCAAACCTGTGTGTTTGCTGCAATCAAAAATTAATCCGCGGGCTTATTCTTTCTTTTTTTCCCACAGCGCCGTGGAAAACGCCTAAAATATCAATGTCGTTTTTCTGTTTAATCAAGTAAGCAATCCTATAATGTCCGTAAAGCAAAATCTTAATATCCGTAGTTTCCTTGTAAGCATAACCTACTTCAGGAAAATCAGATAATATTTGAACTTTACTATAAATTCCATTAACCACTTTACTTGCTTGCGAGGGATTGTCTTTAGAAATGTAATCATGAATATCTTTAAGCCAAACTACGGCTTCGTTTGTCCAGTTTATTTTTCCCATGACTTTATTCGTTTTAACATAGCTTCGTTAGAAATCACGTTGCCGGATTTACTATCATTGAGGCCCTTTTCTATCATTCTATTAAAAACGAGTTCTCTTAATATTTCATCATAAGCAGAATCATCAGGCAAAGAATCAATTTCCTGTTTTATCTTTTCTTTAGGCGTATTCATAGGATTTCACCGTCCATATATGTTAATACTTTAATAATATAAACATACAATTCAATCAAAATCGACGCGTTTTTTCCTCATATTTTTGTAATATAAAAATGCGCATGCGTGTTTTACCAGCGGTTGTCCCCTGCTATGAAATAAAAACCGTCTAGGAAAGTGCTGTTAAAACCGTAATACTTAATGTTTCTGCGCGCTGTGTTAAACCAGGAT
>CAYUYT010000074.1:9096-15429 GCA_964449345.1 uncultured Spirochaetia bacterium
CGCGTCCTGTATGTCAAGTGTAACGAAGTTTTTGCTTCGTTCAACGAGTATTTCAAGAAACTTCCCCGGCGGAGTAAAACGGTCTTTCAGTTCGTTTTTTTCCATAACGCTTGACAGCGCAGTATTTATCATAGAAGAGGGAAAAGGCGCAAAGCGTTGTTTGATTTCCAACTCAATGGCTTGAAAATATTTATCTTTAATGCCTTTGTGTTCTTTTATGTCTTTGTATGAAATATTATTTTTAGTAGGCCCGTGCTGTACGGGAATTCGGATTTTTGCAATGTTTCTAAGAACGGCGCTACATTTGAAAAAGTTTTCATAATGCTTAACATCCTGAATTTCTTCGTATTTAAATAATTCCTTGTTTCCGTATCCGCGCCGGTTTTTAAATTCTTTTAAATAACGGTTTAAGTAGTTCATAACAATAATGTTACGCGTTCCTAAGTATTCGGAGCGGACTTCTTTTTCGTTTACTGCTTCACTGTAAAATTCCTTAATTTTCTTTTCAATAACGTAATCCGGCCTGCCTAAAAGGAATTCAACAAACGCAAAATCAATCATACCAACAATTTTATCCACACGGGGTTTAAGCCATTCTAAAACGTAATCCCGCAACACAGTGAAAAACAGGGCTTTCGTTTCAAGATAAACCATGTGCGGAAAGTTTTTCGTTTTTTTAAACGTTGACATAAACTGTTTTTCGTTGTTAACGTAAAAACGTATAATTTTATCTTCGGTTATTGTAATTTCTGTATTTGAGAAATCAGGGTGCTCGAGAATTCTTTCAATGATGGTTTTCATTTTATTGTAATCGGATTTTTCGATATTTTCACTCATTTAGAAAGCCACGTTACTTTTTATTATTTTACAATAATATTATTTAAGAATAATTAAATCAATAAAATAAATTTTAAGTAATTAATTTACGTAATTTTAATTTGTTTTCCTGCGTTGTAAACCTTGACTCTCACAGGCGGGACCGGATTAATATAAGCAACGAAAAATACAAAACACTCAAAAGATAAGAAAGAGAATTAGGGCGAAGAGGGCGCGGAAAGCGCAAAGAAAGATAAATTAGTAATTTTACGGGTACTGATTTAATTTTTTTTCTTCAAGTCTTCCTTTATTACAAGGAATATTTAGGAGGATTTTCAATCTGAGCCCCTGTGGTTTATTTTTTTATTCTTATTCTTTAATACAGTTCATCTCGTTGGTTTCTTTATTTCGGGGGAAAATAAATGCTGATAATTTTAAATAATCGGATTCGTTATATTAAAATAAATTTAAAAAAATAAAAAAAATTTACTTGATTTATTCTCTGGAAAATGTATAATGTTATAAAATATCTAACCGTAAGGAGCGAATATGGGCTTTTTAATACAGCTAATAATCGGAGTAGGTTGGGTAGCAGGCATGTACCTCTTACTTGACAACATGAATCTTTATTCTTAATAATAAAAATAAGCCGTTAATGCTAACGGCTTTATTTATTTAAACGTGGAATACTATGTCGGACAAACAAGAAGAAGCAGATTTTTATATGGACCAATTTATGGGAGATTTCCCCGGTGAGTCATTAAATTTAGGCGTTGATGTTATGGACCCTGAAAAAGTCATAGCAAAGGTGAAAAAAATCTATGCGGATAAAGGCAAAGACCTAAAACCTTTCGGATAGAATAAAACTACAATTTTATAAATTTGAATTATTTCTAATTTTGGTTAAAATATAGAAAATTTCCTAAATATCAAATTATTGTACCCCATTTGCGGAAAGTATATGCGTTACCTACAAAACACATTTTTATTGAATATTAAAGAAAAATGGTATAATACCCTTTCGCTTTAAACTATAGAATCTATCTTGAAAAAATGATAAAGATAAATGCCGATTGGGAATGCATATCTTGGTTTTTTACGAAAAATATTTTTACTAAGAATCAAAGCATAAATATAAAAAAGAAAATTAACGCTTTTTTGGCTTTTCTTATTAGGCATTTTGTGTTGTTGCCATTTCAACGCATATAAATCAATCAATTTTTATTCTTAGAGTGTAAATTATAAATTAGATAAAAGTTTTGTTTTTACTTATTTAAAAAATCATGCAGTTTTTCGTTGAACGCGTCTGCTTTAGTTTGAATCATCATATGTTCGGTATCTTCCATAACGAACAATTCGCAGTTATCACCGATACCGCGTTTTAACGTTCTTGCGTTCTCTAACGGCCAGATTCTATCTTCAGCCCCATGCATAACGAGAACGGGGCATTTTATATCGGCAAGCCATTCGTAATATGGCCTGGCATCGCTTGCCGCAGCTAACTGTGACATATAACGCGTTTTTCCTTCACCGTTTTGCTCACGTTCATTTGCTTTTTTTATAAACGCGTTCTTTAACCACGGGTTTTCTTCTATATATTTAGTATGAAAATAGTAATTTATAATAACGTCTATTTTTTCTTCCGTTGTTTCTCCCGGGTTCATAATTCTTTCAGCTACTTCCGGCGACATGGGCGTATAATTAGGGTCACCGCCTGAAAGCCCTGAACTCACAATAACGAGTTTCTTAACGCGTTTGGGATAATCGTGAATAAAACTCTGCGCAATTACACCGCCGAAAGAAACGCCTACGAGATTAATAGGCTCATTTATATCAAGAGCATCGAGCAACGCGTTTACATCATTGGAAAGCGTTTTCATTTTATAATCGCCTTCGGGTTTATCGGTTTTCCCTGCGCCCCTGTTATCCATAACGATAACGCGGAAGTTTTCTGCGAAATACGGTGTTTGTTTGTAGAATAAATTAACGTCTCCGCCTAAACCGGGAATAAATAAAATAACGTCTCCCTTGCCTTGTTCAATGTAATGTATATTAATTCCGTTAGCTTTTACTTTAGGCATATTTAAGTTCCCCTATTTAGTTAAATTTACGTTAAATATAATGAAATAATTCCTTTAATGGAAAGTAACAAATTTTAGTTCATAATTTTATCGTTGTAATTATTCAAAGTAGATTTTTAATTAAACTGTTAGTATTTTTCAAATACGATATTTTGGAGATAAAAATGGAAGACAGATTAAAACTTAAAGAAATGACCATTAAAGGTTTTAAATCGATTTCTTCAGAAGGCCAAACTTTAGAATTTGGCGATATTACTGTTTTAATCGGAGCAAACGGCTCTGGGAAAAGCAACGTTGTTTCTTTTTTTAAGATGCTTGGTCATATGATGACAGGTGCATTGCAAAAATATATTTCCGAACAAGGTTTCGCGAATTCTTTACTTCACTATGGTGCAAAAAAAACACCAAGAATATCTGCTGAGTTAATGTTTTTATCAGACAAAGGAACCAAAGATACTTATAGTTTTGCTTTATCTCATGCTTCAAGAGATATATTAATCTTTAATGAAGAGATTATTAGTTTTTGTAGAGAAGGTTTAGAAAAACCATTTAAAAAAGAATTTGATGCAGGTCATAAAGAAGCAAAAATATGTGATGATGCAAGAAATTCAGATTATAAAACAAGTAAAATTATATATACTTTGCTTAAAAATTGTCAACCTTTTCAATTTCATGATACTTCACATAACTCTGGAATCCGAAATTCAACTCATGTTTCTAATACAGGTTTTTTAAGATGGGATGGTGGTAATTTGTCTGGGTTTTTATATGAGTTAAAAAATAGTTCAACGCATGAAAAATATTATAATCGGATAATTAATAGAATTTCAGAAATGATTCCCTTTTTTAAAGATTTTTTAAATAAACCTAGAATAGAAAATCCAGAATATATAATACTTGATTGGGAAGAAAAGAATTCCGAATATATATTTGGCCCTCACCAATTATCAGACGGTAGCTTGCGTTATATGGCTTTGTGTACCTTATTATTACAGCCACCTGAGAAAATGCCGGGAGTTATTGTAATTGACGAGCCGGAACTCGGTTTACATCCCGCTGCGATTTCTTCTCTTGCGGGTATGGTAAAAATTGCATCAAAACACACACAAATTGTGTTAGCAACGCAGTCGCCGCTTTTAATTGATGAATTTGAAGCGCACAATATCATAGTAGCTGAAAGGAACGAACAAACAGGGGGTAGTGAGTTTAAACGCTTAAACGAAGATGAACTTTCAAATTGGCTTAAAGATTACACTATTTCAGAATTATGGAATAAGAACGTTATCGGGGGGCGGCCTTAATGCCTTATATTCGGTTAAATATTATTGCAGAAGGCCAAAGCGAAGAACGCTTTGTTAAAGATATATTGAGCAATCATTTATCCGTATATAATGTCGGGGCTTTTGTCCGTTGTGTTGAGACAAGGCGTAAGAAAAGAATTAATAAAATATACAGAGGCGGGCTTTTCAATTATGAAAAGGCAAAGAAAGACATTGCTAATTGGTTAAAACAAGATAAAAACAACGATGCACGCTTTACAACGATGTTTGACTTATACGCATTGCCTGATAATTTTCCGGGGTACGAACAAGCTCAAAAAATTACAGATGTTTATGAAAAAGTTAAATATCTTGAAAGTGCTCTTTTTGAGGATATTGATGAGACACGTTTTATCCCATACATCCAATTGCATGAGTTTGAAGCACTAATATTCAGCAATCCGGATTTAATAAGCATGGAGTATTTAGAGCATAACACGCAAATACAAAATTTAAAAAACGTTCTCATAGAATTTGATAATAATCCGGAAATGATAAATGATAATCCGGATACAGCGCCTTCAAAAAGAATATTAAAAGAAATTCCCGAATATGATAAAGTTAACTCAGGCGCAATAATATTAAAAGAAATAGGAATAGAGCATTTAAAATCAAAGTGTAAACATTTTAATGAATGGATAGAAAAATTAGAAAAACTTGCAGATTAATTTTAGTACACGCTGACTTTAATTAAAATGCCTTTTTCATCGTATTCTTTAATTAAAGCGCGTTTCATGCGGCGGATTAGAGTTATTGTCTTAGTGCCGTCGTTTTTATAATACTCAATGCGTTTTATCCATTCATATTCGTTAAAATAGTAAACCGAGTATTCTCCGTTAGAACCGGGGACGAACTTATATTCCTTGTTGCCGGAAAAATCAACGTGTATGAAAAATAAGAGTTTGTTTTTTTGTAAATAAAAATAACGCGTTGCCCCGCTTTTAAACCAAACCACGAGGGGCGCGCCGTATATATCCGGTTGTTTTACAATTTTTCCTTTAGGTGGGTTTTTATATTTATCAGGCAAAGTAAAACCGTACCGCTTTTTTGATGATAAAGCAAAAGATGATACCATTATTAATACCATTGTGATTAAGGTTTTTACAAAAGTGCGCGTTTTTACGCTCCCTTTTTTTCCATGACTTTAATAACCTTGTTTAAATACTTTTCGCTTTCTTTATCATCATCGTATTTTTTAATGTCTTTATAAGCTTTTTTAAAATGCAAAAGAGCCTTAGGAAAGCGTTTTTGTTCCATAAAGATTTCGCCGATTTCCCTTTCTGCGTTGTAGTGATAACAATAATAGAAAGAATCCGTATCAAATTCTTTAGCAAGCTTTGAGCATTGTTCAAGGTAAATCAAAGCGTCATCGGGGTTTTCTTCTTTAAACTCAAGGCCTAAAGCGTAAAGAGGTTCAAGTTTGTCTTCTTCTTTAGGTGCGAGCTCAATAGCATCGAAATACTCTTTAATTGCGTCTTGCGTTTTTTTCTCTTCTGATAACTTGGCTGCATTCTGGATTTTCTCATAATAATTTGCGTATCTCATAACACGAAATTCCTTATAATTTTTTTTCCGTGTTCGGTGAGAATGGATTCGGGATGAAACTGTACTCCGTAAACCGGATATTCTTTGTGTTCAAGCCCCATAATTGTTCCGTCCTCGGTCCATGCGGTGATTTTCAGCATATCCGGCAAGCTTTTTTTCTCAACAATTAGAGAATGATAACGCGTTGCTGTAAAATTTTCAGGCAAACCGTCAAATATTTTGCTGTTGTCGTGATGAATAATGCTCGTTTTGCCGTGCATAATTTTACCGGCTCGCACAACTTTACCGCCGTATGCTTCTCCTATGGACTGATGCCCTAAACAAACGCCAAGAATAGGCGTTCCCTTTTTACCGAACTCCTTTATTACATCGACAGAAATCCCAGCTTCTTTAGGCGTACAAGGTCCGGGACTAATTAAAATTTTATCAGGATTCATTTTTTTTATCTCTTGGATTGAAATTTTGTCGTTTCGAAAAATTTCAATATCAGGGTTAATTTCCCCGACATATTGAACGAGGTTGTATGTAAATGAATCGTAATTATCAATAAAGAGAATCATGGAAAAAATAAT
>CAYUYT010000075.1:0-15246 GCA_964449345.1 uncultured Spirochaetia bacterium
TAATTTTACTTTAATAGATGATAGAGCGGAAAAATTAGACAAACTTATAAATAATGCAGACAAATACGTTAATTTGCTTATTCATCTTGATAAAAAAATGGACGCAAGCAAGGTGGTTAAGTTAGCCCAAGAAATTAAAGTTGAACTTGATAAGTTAAAACAAGACCAGAAAACGTTAAAAGAGAGCATTACCAGACAACGCGTTTACAATGCGCCTAAACCGGATTTTTCTAAGAAAAAAAGTAATGATAAAAATAACGCCGGTCTTAATGCCTTAGAGAAGTTTAGCGAAAAATACAGGCCTCCTGAAAAAGAAAACACAAATATACCGCAATTAAATAATCAGGATAGTGAAATTATGAAGAATAATAAAGAAGAAACAGAAAAATACGCTAATTTGAATTATTCTGATAATGACGTTAAAATAGAAATAAGCGGTTTGAAAAACGAAACTTTGAAAAAACAAGGCGTTGTCATTCCTCCTCCAATGAACAGAAAAGAACTTGAAAAAAATTTGGAGCAAAAAAAGAACCCCGGTTTTGCGCTTAAAGCTTACAAATCAGCTTTAAATAACAATGATGAACAAAAAATTAATGACTTACTTGAACAAAACGTTAATCAAGACATTGTAGATATTGAGAAAAACGAAGAAGAAAAATTGTTAAATACAAAAGAGAGTTTTGAAAGCCGGGTTAGTAAAGGTATTTCGGATGATTATATTTATAATCAGTATGAAGATGACGATAATAATAACGAGGGTTTTGATGCCCGCGAACAAGCTTCTTCGGATTTACAAGGCCGGATATTCGGGTTAATTGAAAGGGGTTTTAATGTGAACCAAATTTGTTCCGAACTCGGCATTGGAAAAGGTGAAGCTCAATTACATATCCACATTTATAATGCTAGAAGGAAAGCAAGGTAATGAACTATACAATAGGAATAGATTTAGGTACAACGAATTCGGTTTTAGCCCTACTGGAAAATGATGAACCCGTTATCGTGCCTAACCGACTGGGCGAAAGAATAACGCCTTCGGTTGTAAGTTTAACTAAAAACGGAGAGGTTTTAGTAGGTAGACCGGCAAAAAATCAGTCCATTATTAACAGCGACAACACGGTTATGAGCGTTAAACGCAAAATGGGATATGAAGATAAAATAAAATTCGGCGATAGGGAATACACGCCTCAGGAAATTTCTGCATACATATTATCAAAAATAAAACAGGATGCAGAAGATTATATCGGTTCAAAAATTGAGGACGCAGTTATTACAGTACCTGCATATTTTGATGATAATCAACGGCAAGCAACGAAAGACGCAGGACGCATTGCCGGTTTAAACGTTTTGCGTATTATAAACGAGCCAACTGCAGCGGCTTTGGCATACGGAATTAATAAAAACGAAGAGAACACCACACTTGTTTACGATTTAGGCGGCGGCACATTTGACGTTTCCATACTTGATATTGCAGACGGGGTTTTTCAGGTGCTGGCAACGTCGGGAAACAATAAACTCGGTGGCGATGATTTCGACCGTGCTTTAATGGAACTCGTTTTTAGGCAGTTTAAAGAAAAACAAGACGTTGATTTGTCTACGGATAAAATGGCATATCAAAAATTGCGCGAGGAAGTTGAAAAAGCAAAAATTGCGTTGTCAGAACTTTATGAAGTGGAAATAAATATTCCTTTCATATCCGCAGACGAAAAAGGGCCTAAACATTTAAACATACAAATAACGAGAAGTCAATTTGAAGATTTGATAACGGAATTTATTGACGAAACAATAGCTCTTACGCAAGACGCGTTAGAAGAAGCCGGGCTTGAGCCGGAAGATATTGACAAAGTAATTATGGTGGGCGGGTCAACGCGCATTCCTTATGTAACCTCCCGCGTAAATGAATTGCTAGGCAAAGAACCGGAAAAAGCAATTAATCCTGATGAAGTCGTTGCTCTTGGGGCGGCGATTCAGGCGGGCATTGTAAAAGGGGAAACACGCGGTCTTGTTCTAGTGGATGTTACGCCCCTTTCTCTTGGAATTGAAATCGAAGGCGGAATTTTCATTTCAATTATCGAGAAGAATTCCACAATTCCATGTACTGCCAAGAAGATATTTACAACGATTTCGGATAATCAAAGCGTTGTTGAGATACACGTTATGCAGGGCGAGAGAACCCGCGCTGATGAAAATATCTCGCTTGGCAAGTTTCAGTTATCGGGGATTCGTAACGCAAAAAAAGGCGAGCCGCGAATTGAAGTTGAGTTTAGTATTGACGTAGAGGGTATTGTTCACGTTAGCGCAGTTGATCTTGATACGGATGCGTCGCAGGAAATACACATCGAAAATCCCACAAGTTTAAACGAAGAACAAATTAAACGCATAATTGCCGAAGCAGAAGAAAAACGCCTTGAAGATAAAATTTATCTTGAAACAAAGAAAAAAAGAGGCGCTTTGCAAAAAGATTTATCTTTGCTTGAAGAAACGGTTTTTAGCCGTGAAAACGAAATAACGCCTGCATTGAACAAAGAAATAAACGATTTTTTATCGGGTATTAAAAGCAGTATTGATGAATTTGATATTGAAAAGATTGCCGAAACCGCAGAAGTTGTATTGTTTTATACTAACGAAATGCAAAGCGAGCTTGATAAGCTTGAAAACAGTTCGGATATTAAAAGTTAAATAAGGTTTTTTAACTATGCCCGATTATTATCAGATTTTAGGCGTTGAACCGGAATCAACTTCCGTTGACATTAAAAAAATTTACAGAAAACTCGTTTTAAAGTATCATCCCGATATTTGTACGGAAGAAAATGCAGAAGATAAATTCAAAGAAATCGTTGAAGCTTTTAACGTTTTATCAGACCCGCATAAAAAAGCCGAATACGACAAAAAATACAGCGTTGTTTCCCCTTTCCCGGACATCAAAAAAAATAGACTGGCAAAAGTAAACATAGCTAAAAAATTAATATCCGATATTCCCGAACTTATATCAAAGCTCGTTTTAAAAATACGAACAATAGTAACTCCCCACGGTTCCCGCACAGACGGGGATGAAGAATATTTTTGCGATGCGGACGGACACTCTGAAAATGTCGAAACCGGAGAACTCGTTGATAAGTTTTACAATTCGGATAACAAATACGTTCGTATGCATGCTTTAAAATGTCTCGTTGCACGCAGAGGAAAACGCGCTTTTAAGGAAATACAAAAAGCATTCACCGATATTTCAAAGGAAGTGAGGTTCGTTGCCATAAAAGCAACGGGTTATCTTAACATCCGTCAGTTTTTATCAGAACTTGCAGAACTTTATAAAAAAAGCGGTCGGGAAATTAGAAAAGAAATTGTTACTGCTTACGGAAAAATGGATTCTAAGAAAGTTAGTGATTTGATAATTAAGGCGTGTTTCGATGCGGACGATAACGTAAAAATCGAAGCTTTAAATTTAGTGAAAAAAATAAAAGTTGTACCGCATAAGGACCGTTTTAATAACCTTGCGTATGAAAAGAACGAAGAAGTTAAAAAACTTGCTAAGGAAATAATGGAGAACGGGTAGACTATTTAATTCTATTGATTGTTCAATTACAAAATTATACTAATTAGCGTTAAAATATGAAAATTTATTCTATTTTAATCCCTCTTTCAATCCGTGCCTTATCTGGGTGTATCCCGTGGGCAATTTTTTTTGCCCGGGATTTATTTAAATTTTTTATGTTTAAAAAATTCGTTGCCTTTACGTTTTACATTAATTAGATTTAGAGTTACTTTTAATTTATTACATAGAACAGGATATAATTATGGCAAGAAGATGCGATATATGCGGAAAAGGAACAACATCTGGAAATAATGTGAGTCACTCACATAAGAAAACGAGGCGCAAATGGAAAGCTAACCTTGTTAATATGCGTATCAAACAGGGAAATTCTATTAAAAAAGTTAAAGTATGTACCCGGTGTTTACGCAGCGAAAAAATTAAAAAAGCTTTATAAAGAATTTTCGGACAATAAGGTTTTATGACCAAATTATCGTTCCATTTTAAAATATTTGCTTATCTTTTTCTCGTTTTTTTTCTAACGGTAGTCGCCACGGCAACGTTAACGTTGTATAATTCATCTGCGAAGAAAAAAATAGTTGAAGCGGGAAAAATACTAAAAAGTCACGATATTGATACTGAAATTTTTAAAATAAAACAGCTTGAGCAAAGTTATGAAAGTTTGAATATTATTATACTTTCAACGGGTTCTTTCCTCGCTTTAATAACGCTTTTCGTTTTAATTAATTTCAGAGGCAGGAGTTTGCGCAGTTATAATACCATAATTGACCGCCTTAAAGTTAACCCTGCTAACTTTTCGCTTAATATAAATTTTCCGCCCGAGGATATGTTTGGGAACTTAGGTTCGCGGTTAAATAAACTCATTACCGCTTTACAAACTTTTGATAGAATTAAACAGCAAAAATATCTTTTAGAAAGAGTAAAGACGAAAACTATTTTGGAACAACTTGATAGCCCCGTTTACATATTAGACGAACGCCTTGAGTTTGATACTTATAACGAAGCTTTCGGGGATGCGTTTGATATTGACCCGAAAACTTTTGACCCGGGTGAACTTGAGGAGTTAGTTAGGCATATACGGCTTCGAGCGGATATTTATTCTAAATCAATTCGCAATGAAACTTTTAAAGAAAAAATTGGTATTAAGGAAATTGAATTTCAGGTCGAATTTATTACTATACCTATTCTTTACAGCGGGGAAGATAAAAAGCTTTATTGCTTTATTTTTATCTTCAATAATGTAAAGCGTTTAGGTAAAATGAAAAAATAAGTTCGGCGGACAATTCAATATGCGTGTATTTATAACATCTCTTCTATTGTTATCATCATTATATTCTTATGCCAAAGTTATACATTACGGACATGATAAAAAAAATTGGCGCAATGTAAACTGGAAAAATGTGCGGTTTTATAAAGGCCCTGACGGCACAGTTGACGCATCATTGGCTGAAAACGAATATTCGGGCAAAAAAAACGGAAACGTTATCGTTCTTCATTTCAACGAAAAAAAAGAAATTGAAAAAGGCAAAAGAATCAACTGTTTTACCGTGGATAAATCCGATGTGGTTATTGATAAATCCCGCAATAGGTTTGGCCGGGGCGCGGCTTTATTTTATAAATCCACCGATTCCATAAATCTTCGGTTAAATGAACTAAATTTTTTTAAAAAAAACGTAGATACAGGGCCTTTTACAATGGAATTTTGGCTTCACCCTTTCTCAAGAAACGATGGGGAAACGATTTTTAAGAAATATGGCCCGGTGTACAAAAATTCTCGCGTTAAGCACTATTCAGGGGTTAGAGTGTACTTTTATAAAGGCCGTCTTGTGTGGGAATTTAAAAATATGTTCAGAGATTTAAATAACACAAAACGTTTTGCTCAAGTACGAATAATCTCAAATAAAAAAATAAAGCTTTACAAATGGTCACATCACGCGTTAACGTATAACCCTGTTAACGGCAAGTTAACTTACTACATAGACGGGAAGGCGGTGAACACCGTATTTTGCACTAATACGGGGGAGGCGGATTCCACTATACTTGCACCGGAATTTAACAAACGGGAATATGGAATGCTAGTTATCGGTAAATTATATCAGGGATTGATTGACGAGTTTACTGTAACCTCACGCGTTAAACATAAATTCAGGCTCAATAAATACGTTTCCGGCATGGGAGTTATACGTTCGGGTATTATCGACCTTGAGTCCACGGGCGCGGCTGTTAAGTGGATACGCGTGAATTATAAAGCCGCAAAAGGAGCGGGTATCGTTTTGGAGTACCGCGTTTCAAACCGGTTTTATAACTCGGATAAACCTGAAACGCTTTTTCCTTGGCGGGAATACAACCTTGATTCGCCAATGAGCAACGACTTAATCCGTGGGCGTTATTTCCAATGGCGGATAAAACTTTTAGGCAGTGAAAACGGAAAATATTCACCCGTAATAAACAATATTAAAATGCGATTTACAACCGATCGCGTTCCTTTTAAACCAATCGGAGTCGTTGCTGTTAGTTACAACAAAAAGATTTACCTTAAATGGCAGGGCAACACAGAATCTGATGTTGTGGGATACAAAATTTATTACGGAAGAAGAAAAGGAATGTATAACGGCACACTTGCAAAACAAGGTTTCTCACCCATTCAAGTCCCTGTTTCGGATTTGAAAAACGCGTTAGTCCCGCGGGTTACGTTAACGGGATTGAAAGTCAACGCGCTATACTACATCCGCGTAACTGCCTACGATAAAAGCGGACAGGAATCACCATTTTCAGAGGAGATTTTCGTTAGAGTTAAACGCTTTAAAAATAAAGCGCATCGGGGGATTTTTCAAAACACAGGCTATGGCGGGGATTAAAACTCGGGTTTTTCTCCAGCAATTAAAATCAAGCAAAAGGATTCATGATTTCCAGCTTATTTTCTATTTTTTGCTTATGCTGCATATCTTCGGAGAAAAGTATAGTGCATTTTTTTTCTAAAGCTGAAGCAATAATTAAAGAATCCCAAAAAGAAAAATTGTATTTCAATTTTATATCGATTGCTCTAAAACTTGTATAAAATGAAATTGGAGAAATAATAAACATTTCATCCAAAAAACTTAAAATTTCTTTTTGCCTCTCAAAAGATATGGGGTATTGGATTTTTTTAGTGGTAGCGTTTATAAACTCGTTAATAACTTGTGCACTTATGTAAGCAAAAGAATCAGGGATTAAGCCCTTAATCAAATTTTTAGCAACTTTGTGTTTATGAGCATCAGTTTTATCAAACAAGTAAATTAATATATTAGTGTCAAAAAATATTTTATCTGTCATTAATATCATCTTTTGAAGAAAAAGCTTTTACCCCCATTTCCCAGCTTAATTCTTCAATCTTGTCATTCAAATTTTCCTGCACATCAATTACGGTAATGTGATTATTATTTAGATAGTTGCTAATTTTTTTATATTCTTCTTCATTTTTTATATCTAATACGAGTTTCATTCAAATGCTCCCAAAAAAGTTAATCTCATTAAATTTCCTTAATTCCAATTATATTTTTTTTTATAAAAAATTCAATGTTTTTTGGTCGATTTTATAATTTATGAAAAAATTAAAACTCGGGTTTTTCTTCAGCAATTAAAATCAAGTCATCGTCTTTTTCGAAAACGTGTTTATACGGGTTTAAAAACAACTGGCCTTTATGTTTAACGCCAACGAGAACGGCTGAATTTTCCTTTTTAATTTGGTTTAAAGTTTCGTCAAAGGGTTTATCAAAAAACTTTGTAGGGCATTTTACGAAAAAGAATTCGTTACCTTCTTCTGCGCTCAATAAATCCTTAATTATAGCGTTAATACCGGGCATTAATACGCTGTGCGCTATTATATTTCCCGTATTTTCACCGGAAACAACGATTTCGTCAACGCCTATGTTTCTCATGTGCCTGGAGTTTTTTTTCTCTAAAATTTCAGTGCAGATATAAACGTCTTTTCTAATATTACGCGTTGCAAGTGCGGTTAAAATAGTGCGCGCATCAGTATCCTGAGCGGATTTGGGAACGGTTTTGTCGGCAAGAATAATAATTGCGCTTGCTTTTTTTAAGTTGACTTTTTCTAGCAGTTCAACAAGGGTATAATCGCCCTGCACGAAAAAAACGTTCGGATTTTCTATTGGGGGTTCGTCATACTGGCAAATAACAGCGGTCTTTCTTTTAAGTGTGCTGTCTTTTTTATCGATTTCTTCGATTATTTTAGACCCGTTTTCGTTCCACCCGCAAATAATGTAATGGTTTTCAAAAAGGGAAAAGTCTACTTCTTTTTTTTTCATAACGCGTTCCACCATAATACTGGATATTAAACCCGTGAGCGTTGCAAATAAACCTAATCCGATAAACATAACGCCCATGGCAAAAAATTTGCCCATTTTAGTTACCGGAGTTATGTCTCCGTAACCTACGGTTGTGATTGTAACGATTGTCCACCATAAACCGTCGAAAATTGTTTTAATTTGCGCGTTCGGGTTGTTTCTTTCAAGCGCAAATATCATTACTGTTGATATTCCCACCATTATAATAGCAATGAGAAAAATGACTGCTTTGTCGTAGGGTTTGCTTGCTCTTTGTTCGCTCATTAAAATAACGTTTTGCTGGAATTTGCGAAAGAATTTTAGATTTTTTAAGTAAACCAATAAACGTATAACGCGGATAATTCTAAGTATTCTGAAAAAAGGGAGTAATGAAATAACGAGCATCCAGTTTCTTAGAAAGAAAGTGTGTTTTTTTGTATCTACTATGAATTTTAGAACCAACTCAAGGGCAAAGAAAATCATAAACCCTATTTGCATATAAAAAAATACTTTTTTCTGTAAAGAGGTTAAGTCTGCAAACATACCTACGAAAAATTGTGCAACGGATAATATAATAAAAATGAATATCAGATATGTTACGAAATTGCCGTAAATTATTTTTGAAAGGCGTTGTATAAATGTTAATATTTTTTCCCGTTGTTCGGGCATAATAATTTCCCTGAATTAGTAGTTAATCATGCATTTTTCAATTTGAAACCTGATTTTTAAAATCTGATAAAGTAATTCTTTTAAAACTTTAATAATTGCGTTTCTCGTTTCAATGGGAATTTCCGCGTTATTTTGAACGGGAAAATCTTTAAATCCGATAATTAATTCTTTGAATTTTGTTGCAAGGCTTTTTTGATAAAACGTTTTGAAATCTTCCGTAGCTTTTAAAAAAAGTTCGGGATAAGTTCCCGATGCTGTCCATGTATGTTTTAATACTGTACAGGTAAAACGAAAATCCCAGTTAGGAATGTAAACTTCAAAAGTTTTGTCTTTGTCTTCAATAACGAAGATGTAAAAAGTAATAAGCAAATTGAAAAAATCGTCAAGTTCGCTAATAAGGTCATTTCTTTCCGATCCCGTTATTTTCCCGTCATCGGAAAGCGCTTTTTGGTAGTTTTCAAATATTTCGTTAAACTCTTTAATACTTTGGGGGAACCAAGTCTTCACGTTTTCATTATTAATTTCTAAAAAATTTCTATCAAGAGTTCCTTTGCCTTTAAAAGAATAGTCATCTTCAAAAATAATTTCATTTCTCATACTTTTTTACTCCACGGTAACGCTTTTTGCAAGGTTTCTTGGCTGGTCAATATTGCAATTTCTTTTTACTGCAATATAATAAGCCAATAATTGCAAAGGAATAACACTTAATATAGGTGTAACGAGTTTATGCGCATCCGGGATGTAGATAACGCTGTCTGCAATTTCTTTTATATATTCATCACCCTGGGTTGCAATAGCAATGACTTTACCCTTCCTCGCTTTTACTTCTTCAATGTTAGAAATAATTTTTTCATAAACAGGATCTTTTAAAGCAAGAAAAACAACGGGCATATTTTCATCAATGAGAGCTATTGGTCCGTGCTTCATTTCAGCCGCAGGATAGCCCTCTGCATGAACATAGGATATTTCTTTTAACTTCAAAGCACCCTCTAATGCAATAGGATACTGTATTCCTCTTCCTAAATAAAGAAAATTTTTTATATTGTAGAATTTTTGTGCAAGTTTTTTAATTTCGTCATGGCTTTCTATAATAGTTTTAACTTGTTCGGGCAAATTTTGCAATGCCTGAATTATTTCCCTGCCGTGGTTAGAACTTAAAATAGTTTTTCGCCCAAAATAAAGCGTTAGCAATGCAAGAACGGTAAGCTGATTTGTAAAAGCTTTTGTAGAAGCAACGCCTATCTCCGGACCGGCGTGTATATAAACTCCTCCATCGCTTTCCCGCGCAATAGTAGAGCCGACAACGTTTGTAATCCCCATTACTTTTATTCCCCGGTTTTGGGCTTCACGCAAAGCGGCAAGGGTATCTGCCGTTTCCCCTGACTGGCTAATTACAATCATTAAATCGTTTTCCGTTAAGATAGGGTTTCTATAACGGAATTCGCTTGCGTATTCAACTTCAACGGGAATGCCTGCGTATTCTTCAATCATATATTCGCCTACTAAACCGGCGTAATATGAAGTTCCGCAAGCGCAAAAAATAATGCGTTTTACGTTTTTAAGTTCTTCATCAGTTAAATTAATTCCACCGAGTTTTGCAAGTCCCTGTTCCGGTAATATTCTGCCTCGAAATGCGTCTTCAATTGTTTTATGCTGTTCTGAAATTTCTTTTAGCATAAAATGGTCATAACCCTGTTTTTGAATTTCTTGCAAATCCCATTCCACCTCTTCAATTTCTTTTTCTATGCGTTTTGAATTTATATCATAAATTGTATAGTCGTCTTTGGTTATTTTTGCAATCTCGCCGTCTTCCATATAAATAACTTTACCTGTATGATAACGGAATGCCGAAACATCCGAAGCAAGAAACATTTCTCCGTCAGAAAGCCCTATCAATAACGGACTTCCTTTCCGCGCTCCGATAATCATATCAGGATAATCCTTCATTAAAACGCACAACCCGTATGTGCCTTCCACAACTTCAAGAGCTTTAGATACGGCATCAACCGGGTCGCCGTTCATAAATTTATCAATGAGCATTGCAAGAACTTCGGTATCTGTTTGTGTTTTAAATTCATACCCTTCGTCAATGAGCTTTTTCTTAATACTGTCGTAATTTTCAATAATACCGTTGTGTACCACTGCAATATTATTTTTATTGTTTGTGTGAGGATGTGCGTTGATTTTTGAGGGCTCACCGTGCGTTGCCCAGCGCGTATGTCCTAAGCCGATTTGAAGTTCTTCCCTGTTATAATCATCTTTAGTTACAATGCTTTCAAGTTTTTTTATTTTGCCTTGTTCTTTATAAATCTCAAGATTGTTGTTTTTTATTAATGCCAAACCGGAAGAATCATACCCCCTATATTCAAGCATTTTTAAACCGGATATCAAAGTTTTCGTTGCATTCTTTTTTCCGATATAACCGATTATTCCGCACATATTTATCTCCAAATTTTGACTTAATATTGTTTGAATAAATATACTAAAATTATTAGTTCATAATCAATCACGATTGAAATAATTATCCTGCAGTATTAAATTTAAACTTCATTAAAAAATAAATTATAATTAAGGATAAACAATGAGAATAAGTTTTATTTTCATCTTTGCTTTTTTAATTTTTGCATGCGTAAAACATAAAATGCCAATGGATGATAACGCAAGCGTTTCTTCGGCTTATGAAAACCGCTATATTTATAAACCCGGTAAAAAATTAAACCGAAATGATCTAACAGGGTTAACCAAACTTGAACTTATGCTAATGAAAGCGGAAATATATGCCCGTGCCGGAAAGCTTCACGGAAAAAATTGGCAAAAAATGTATATCAAATTCCGCAAATGGTTCAAACCGGGAGAAAAACGGAATTTAACAACGCTAGAAAAGAAAAACCTTGAAATAATCAATAGCGAAATAGAAAACAGAAAGGTTTTAGTTAAAAACGTTGAAAAGCCAAAAAATGTAAAAGCAACGGGAAAATACACAAACCTCGAGTTTAATAAAAACAAAACTTTAAAACGCGTTTATTCTCCTATGAAGAAAAATCATTGGGATTATCTTTTAAATAAAGAATACGCAAAACAAAAAACTCATGAAAAACTTGCTTCAATATTAAAGAAATATAAAGGATTATCCGGGTTTTACGTTATTTTTGAAGACAATAACGGAGTTGAACGCCTTATTATTGATTATTCCGGATGCTGCGGTATAATTCTTTCAAATGAGCCTAGAAATGTTTATATTTTTTCAAAAAACAGGCGTTTATTAAAGCGGGCAAAGTTTTTTCATGATAAAAAAGAAGAAGAATGGTTTTATTTTTATAAAAACGGAAAAATTCAAAAAGGTATATTTGTGATTTACAATATTAAAACGCAAGAAATAATTGAAGCGGATATAATGACGGGGAATAAAATTGAGTAAAAAGGGAAGTTTTATAGTTTTTGAGGGTTTAGACGGAGCAGGAACGACAACGCAAACGAAAATATTAAAGCAAAAACTTAATGCCAAACATAAACTGGAACAAATAATAATTACGCGCGAACCATCGGACAGGGAAATCGGCAAATTAATCAGACGCTTTTTAAAAGGTGAGTTTGCGTTTGAAGAAGAAACAATGGCTTTATTGTTTGCCGCTGACCGCCTTGACCATATTCATAACGTAATTCTCCCTGCTATTAATTACGGCAAAAACGTTATTTCGGATCGATATTTTATTTCATCTCTTGCATATCAAAGCGTAAAAGTTGATTCCGCTTTTGTTGAGTATGTGAATAAGTATCACGTTAAACCGGATTTAACTATTTTAATTGACATTGACCCTGTGATTTCTTTGGAAAGAAAGAAAAACCAACCTCAGGAAGCTTACGAAAAACTTGAAATGCAGAAAAAAGTAAGGCAAAACTATCTTGATTTTGCGAATACGTATAAAAAAGAACATAACGTTGAAATTATTGACGGAAGCTTGCCCATTGAAAACGTGAGTGAAACGGTTTATTCGTTAGTAAGTGAGTACTTGAATTGAGTTGTTTATTTTTTTGATAACGTGAATATGGATTTATTATTAATGCGAATTTTTGAAAAAAATTATATTTATTTTTTGTATAAAATCTAATAGGTGAGGCAAAAAAAACCATCCTCGCCTTTTTAACGGATAATATTAATTACTTAGAACCAGATTAATCAATAATCTAGCTATTACGAAATTTACGTTAATAGGAACGCAGTGTTTTGATGGTATTGTAAACGCTTTCGGATAATCCTGTAAAATCATATCCGCCTTCAAGGAAACACACAACGTTACCCCCGCAATGTTTATCAGCAATATCAAGCATAATTTTAGTAAACTCAGAATAAACTCCGCTTGAAAGCCGTATTCCGCCTAACGGGTCTCTTGAATGCGCGTCGTATCCTGCGCTTATTAAAACGAAACCGGGCTTGAAATCATGTGCAAGGGGAATTATTTTTTCGTTAAAATGTTTAAGATAATCATCGTCATTGCTTCCCGCTTTCATAGGAAAGTTTACGGTATAACCTTTACCTTTACCTTTTCCGGTTTCGCGTCCACTCCCCGTTCCCGGATAATGCGGGTATTGATGAAGGGAAACGAAAAGGACGTTGTCATCGGAATAAAACGCATTTTGCGTTCCGTTTCCATGATGAACGTCCCAGTCTAAAATCATTATTTTTCCTATACCGTATTTATTTTGAATGTAGCGCGCAGTAATAGCAATATTATTAAAAACGCAGAAACCCATAGCACGCGAATTTTCAGCGTGATGACCGGGCGGTCTTACGCAGAGAAACGCGTTATCTATATTTTGGTTCATAATTTCGTCAACTGCGCTTACTCCTGCGCCGGCAGCGTACAAAGCTATTTCGTATGAGTCTTTACAAACCGCCGTATCCATTGAATCGAGATAGCGAATGCCCGATTTAATTTCTTTTTCAACACGGGAAATGTATTTGCTAGAATGAATTTTAGCTATAGTGTCAGAATTGGCTTTTTTCTCCGGTATTTTTAATAGAGAATCATAAAGCGCGTTATCTTTTAATTTTGATTTAATAGCATTAAGGCGTTCCGGCCTTTCGGGGTGTCCCCCGCCTGTATCGTGTTTTAGGTATTTGTTATCAAAAACAATTCCCGTTTTACGCATATACTAAAGCGCTATTATTAGAATAACCGCGAGAATAACTATAGCGGCAATAAGCCACCAAATCCATGAAGGAATGCAAAGCTCGTGATGATATTTGATGGGTTTGCCGTAAGAACGTTTCATTACTAACATACCTGGTTTTTTATATTGCCCATTGCTTAGAACTCTCGCTTTAGATGAGTTTCCTTTGGCATATCCCGTTTTATTTTTTCCATGGCTTCCTTTTGAAAAATTGTTTTTTTTAGAATGTTTCGTTGTTGAATGTTTTAAATTTCGGCCTAGCCCTCTTGTCATACTGCCGCCTGAATTATTACAACTCATTTATATCCTCCTAATGATAGTACTCAAATAAATTTCTATTTTTATATTACTCTGTAATCTTGATAAAAATCAACAAAAATATTAAATTTAAGTATAATTTACGCTATTCTTTTATTTTTAAGGATGCCAAGTCCAGATTAAAAGATATTTTTGCATAATTACCCTTATAATAAGTATTAAAATTATAAAAAGACCTTTTGAATATGGTGTAAGTTTTTCTTAATTTTTTAAAATAATTAATTAATGTCGTTACGATTTCTTCTGTGTATGTATTGTCTCCGATATATATACGGATATTTACGTTGATAATATTCCTTGTTTCGCTATGGCTTTTTATGGAAATACTATAAAATGAAGCAAGGGATAAAATTTCTAAAATCGGCCATTTTTTTAATTTTTCTGAAAAACTATCCGTGCAATATATTAATATCCATGTATTTTCATGATAATTAACGCGTTTTAAAACATTCAAAGCGTGAAAAATTATGCGTGAGTTCGGCGCTCCGGTTAACATTCTGTCTTGGTCTGCAAATATAATCTTAGTATTTTTTTTTATTGAAACGGAATATTTTTTCGGGGTTTTGGACTCATAAAATACATAACCGTTGCCCTGCATTTTTTTATGGGAACGCTTTAATGCGTTGTTTATTTTCCTTGGGTTAAAATTCCCCTGAATTAAAAAAGCGCTTTTTTCGGGATGCGATAATTTATATGCCCCGTAAATATATTCAACGTTCTTATTAAAAGTTATGCCGCTTTTTTTAAAATAATTAATTAATTGTTTATATCTGTAAAATGAGTGCAAATTTTTATACTTTGTAAATGCAGAAACTTTAATTTTAAAATATATATCCGCATCAACGGGTAATTTGTATAACGCCTTGCTTTGCATGAGCAACGTATCTTTTCCGTTTTTACACGCAAAGAGAAAGCTAAAAAAAAGTATGAGTAAAAGCGTTCTTTTCATATTACATAGAAATCTAATAAGCGTATTTACACAATCAAGTGTTTTCATAATAAAACGGATATTTATAATGGTAATAATAATAAATTTTGAGTTTTTAGTTGTACTTGACAAAAAAAATAGCGTATATTAATCTATAAATGTTGAGTTTTTCAGGAGAAATAAGTGGAAAATTTTCCTTCTGAAGAAAGCGCAAGTGATTTTATTAACGAAGAAATTTCGCGCCGTTCTTTTTTTAAAAAAAGCGTAGTAATAGGTACTAGCATTATTGT
>CAYUYT010000076.1:0-835 GCA_964449345.1 uncultured Spirochaetia bacterium
ATATATGTTGATTTTTAAAAATTTAAAGTAATAACAATTCTAATTTATTTTCAAATGATAATTCAAATCTGCATTTATTTTTAGTATATTATATCAAAACCCATAAGCTTACTCTATTTAAACAATACCGGATAATCATTTAAGGGAAAAAAATGAATAAAATAATAATTTTAGATTTCGGCTCACAATACACTCAATTAATTGCAAGGCGAATCCGCGGTTTTAGGGTTTACTGTGAAATACACCCCTACCACTCAGATTTAAAACACATTATAACTAAGGATGTTAAAGCCGTTATTTTATCAGGCGGACCATCAAGTGTTAACGCAGAAAATGCTCCCTTAATATCTGATGAAATATTTTCTTTTAACCTTCCCGTACTCGGTATTTGTTACGGAATGCAGTTAATCGCAAAGTTAAAAAACGCAAAAGTAGTGCGAAGCAAAAAACGGGAATACGGTTATTCAAAAATTCAGATACTTGAACAAAGCCGTTTGTTTGAAGGGTTGGACAACGAGCAAAATGTATGGATGAGTCATGGCGATAAAATCGAAGAATTGCCCCCGGATTTTAAACTCGTTGCTAGAAGCGGTGAAATACCCGCAGTAATGCAAAACGAAAAAGAACGCATATATTGTTTGCAATTTCACCCGGAGGTAGTACACACTCTGCACGGCACGGAAATATTAGACAATTTTATCTTCCGCATTGCTCATGCTAAACCGGATTGGGTTATGGCTTCGTTTATCGAGCAAACCATTGAAGATATAAAAAAACGCGTTGGATATAAAAGCGTTGTTTTAGGTCTATCAGGCGGAGTGGATTCATCTACACT
>CAYUYT010000076.1:845-15243 GCA_964449345.1 uncultured Spirochaetia bacterium
GCAGTATTATTAAATAAAGCCATAGGGAAAAAACTAACGTGCATTTTTGTGGACAACGGGCTTTTACGAAAAAATGAGGCAGAACGCGTTAAGGAGGTATTTACAACGCATTTCAAAGTAAATTTTGTTCACGTAGATGAAAAGAAAACATTTCTTGAAAAACTTAAAGGTATAGAGGACCCTGAAGAAAAAAGAAAAATAATCGGTAAAGTTTTTCTCGATGTATTTAACAAACACGCAAAAGATTTTGATTTTCTTGCACAAGGAACTTTATATCCCGATGTTATAGAATCCGTTAACGTAAAAGGCCCTTCGGATACAATAAAAACGCATCATAACCGTGTGAAAGGCGTTTTAGAATTAATCGAGCAAGGAAAAGTTATAGAACCGTTTGAAGAGTTGTTTAAAGACGAAGTTAGAGAAATTGGCAGAGAACTTGGTATGCCCGATGAAATTATTAACCGCCATCCATTTCCCGGTCCCGGTCTTGCGATACGAATTTTAGGTGAAGTTACAAAACAACGCCTTGCAGTTTTACGGGAAGCAGACGCGATTATTTTAGAAGAAATTAAGCGCTTGGGCTGGTACGAAAAAGTGTGGCAGTCTTTTGCCGTCTTACTCCCTGTAAATACAGTCGGCGTAATGGGAGATGAGCGTACTTATGATAACGCAATTGCGTTACGCTGTGTGGAAAGCGTTGACGGTATGACAGCAGACTGGGTACGCTTGCCCGGTGAAGTCTTGCAGTCAATTTCTAATAGAATTATTAACGAAGTAGAAGGCGTAAACCGCGTCGTTTATGACATATCATCAAAGCCACCTGCAACTATCGAATGGGAATAATATTTAATTGTTGTTTCTCTTCATCTGATTATATCATAACATAAACATTACCGCCTTTATGTTCGCCGCATCAGAGCATATATACGTCCCTTAAAAAATATTTTTATGGAGGCGGCAACTACGCTGACACATAGGGGCTAAAAGTGAAAAGTCACGAAAAGTCACAATGTTAACGAAAAAGTCACAATGTTAACAGAAAGGTAACTTTGGGTAACAAAGGTAACTTTTGCTTGTTTTTTTCCGTTGTTTATAGCATTATTTAAGTAACATAAAATACGCCTAAAATTTATAAAAATTTTGGCTTACTTATCCCAATTAGTTTGGCTTTTGTGGCGGATAGTTTGGTTGCTTTAGGTTTAAATGCTTTTCCCCTTAAACTTTATTTAAACACGTTAACTTCAATCAAACTCTCCGCACTTTTTTTTGTTATCAATGTAAATATATACAAAGCAAAATAATTGTTATTGATTTTTAGTTTTTCAATAACTATAATATCAATAATATGCTTTAATTTATTGGAGTTAAAATGGGAAAAAAGGAATTAGTAGATTTTGTAAACAGTAAAAACAAAAGTAAATCAGGAATAAATAACGAAAATAGAATTAAATTATGGTTAGAGGCTTGCGAAAAACTATTTAAAAAAATTGAATTTTGGCTTAAAGATTTAATAGATAAAGGCGATATAACAAAAACTTATGAGCAGTGGCCTACACATACCCTTGGCGCAAATTTTCAAACTATCACAATGAAATTAAATATTTCTGATTCAAAAGTAGAAATTGAACCTGTAAGTCATGAAATAATGGGAGCATACGGCAGAGTCGATATTAAGGGCCCGTTTGGAAAAAGTATGCTTGTATTAGTTGAATCCGACCAAGCAGATGAAAACTTTGATATAGAATCGAACGGTAAAAAATTTATATGGGAACTCGTTATCCGAACCCCAAAATTTAAAACAATGTCTCTGGATGAAGATATTTTTTCGGATATATTAATGGACATTATTGGCGATGAATAACGCTTTCCATTCCAAAAAACACGTTTTAACGATTAGCGAAATAATGGAATGGCATGAAAACGTAAAAAAATCAATAGAAGATTATAAAAATAGGATTCTTTCAAAACGCATAAATATTAAAACAGAATATCCGCTATTCTTCGGTATGACTAAGCACGAAATATCTGCTTATTTTAGTAATATGGTGCAAGAATTAGAATATGCCACAACGCTAAAGCTTTTAACCTGCTCTGAAGCTGCGCTGCGCATAGATTTCCATGACAGAAGAATAAAAGGAAAAAAAATAGACAAAATCGCTAAATATTTTAAAGAAATTTATAAACAAAGAAAAAAAGAAAATAAAAGCAAGAATATTCGCCTTGAGAAAGACATTCTTGATATTTGGCAAGAAAATCCTAATGTCAACAATAAGGGAATAGATGATTACAAAAGAGTTTTAAAATATAGGCATTGGCTTGCACATGGTAGGGCATGGTCGCCAAAATTAGCTGAAGATTACGATTTAAATAGAGTTCTTACTATTATCACAGGCCTTTTTGAAACCCTCCCAAATTTTGAATGGATAATTGGTGATGAATTGGATTATCCTGTAAAATCTATCTAAAAACGTGTTTTATTTTTTACACTATCAACGCGTTTATTTGAAACCAGACGCGTTTTTTCGTATCATTTACCCATGAAAGAATTCATTGCAGATTTACACGTTCATTCTTTATATTCACGTTCAACGAGTAAAAAATCAAACCTTGAAAATTTTTCTCTTGTGGGTGCTGATAAGGGTCTTGATTTAATTACAACGGGAGATTTCACTCACCCGGAATGGATAAAGGAATTAAAACAAAAACTCGCCATATATAAACCCGGTATTTTTAAATTGAAAGATAAAATAGACCGAGTTAACCATAACGACCCGAACAAAACGCGTTTTATATTAACAACGGAAATTTCAAGCATTTATAAAAAAAACGGTGCTGTTAGAAAAATTCATACAATAGTTTTCGCACCGGATTTTGAAACAGTTGAAAAAATTAACGCGCGCCTTGATGAAATCGGGAACATTAAGTCGGACGGTCGGCCGATTTTAGGGCTGGATGTAAAACATTTACTCGAAATTGTTCTGGAAGCAAACGAAAACGCGTTTTTAGTACCCGCACACATCTGGACACCGTGGTTTTCCGTTTTAGGCGATAAATCAGGTTTTGATTCTATAACAGATGCGTTCGAGGACTTAACTGAGTATGTTTTCGCAGTAGAAACAGGGCTTTCAAGCGACCCTGCTATGAACTGGCGGTTGTCTTCCCTTGATAATTTCACTTTAATCTCAAATTCGGATGCACATTCCCCGGAAAAACTTGCAAGGAATGCTAACGTATTTGAGAGGGAAATGGATTTTTTTGAGTTAAAAAACGCAATAAAAACAAGGCAAGGCTTCATCTCTACTATTGAGTTTTTCCCGGAGCAGGGAAAATATCATTTTGACGGACATAGAAATTGTGATATCCGCCTTGATCCCGGAGAAACGGGAAAACTTAATAATATTTGCCCTGTTTGCGGTAAAAAACTCACAATAGGCGTAATGCACAGGGTAGAGGAACTAGCAGACCGGCCGAGAGGTTACAAACCCAAACAGCGCAAACCATACGAATCCCTTATTCCCCTAAAAGATATAATTTCTGAAATTAAAGGCGTTGGACCTAATACCAAAACAGTAAAAAAAATATACGATAAATGCCTTGAAAAATTTGAAACTGAACTTAATTTACTTAGAAAAGCGGATACAACGCAAATCGACAGGGAAATCGACCCAATTCTCGGTGAAGCTGTGCGCCGGATGAGAAACAATCAGGTTAAAACTGAAGCGGGATTCGACGGTGAATACGGGAGGATTTACCTTTTCGACAAGGGGGAACTTGAAAATTTTTCAAACCAAAGCGTACTATTTGAACGTAAAGTAAGCAAACGCAAAAGTACCCGGGATAAAACTTACAAAGTTGAAAAACGCGTTAGAAATTTCGAGGAACTAGAAAGCAAAGAAGCTTATACAGTTGAGCAAAGTGAAATAATAGATAAAACCGGGCATATTAAAGTATTATCAGGACCGGGAACGGGTAAAACGCATACCTTAATCGGCAGGATAAAACGCCTTCTAGATATAGGAATTAAACCGGAAAATATTCTCGTTTTAACTTTTACACATAAAACGAAAACGGAATTAAAGCAACGCATAAAAAAAGGGGCAAATAACGCAAACATTCCTGTATATACTTTTCACGGTTTCGGGTTTAACGTTTTAATTGCAAGTAATTTTAACACCGCTTTAATTGACAATAATCGTAGCGCTGAAATTATTAAAGAATTAACGCATAAAAATTTAACAGAAGCCAAAGCGCTTTCTAGCGGACTTTCTTTTTTCCGGCAAACCGGGGAATATCCGTCTGATTTTGAATGCGGGAATATAGACGAAATTTTCCGCAAATACATTGATTATAAAAACGAAAACAACCTTATTGATATGGATGATTTAATAATAATTCCTACGGGTTTTTTAAGCCAAAAGCGTGCTAAACTTCCGTATAAATACGTTTTGATTGATGAATTTCAGGATATTAACAAAGCACAATATGAAATGATGAAACCCGTGTTCAGCAATGCAGAAGAAATTTTCGTTATCGGAGATCCTGACCAGGCAATTTATACTTTCCGTGGCTCTGATATGCGTTATTTTAAAGACCTTGAAAATGATATTGAAAACGTAAATACGTTGTTTTTAAGTAAATCTTTTCGTTGTCCCCCCGAAATAATTCGACCGGCAGTTAGTTTAATTACTGCAAATTCTTCAAACATTGAAAGAAAACTCGTTTCAGCTATAAACGAAAAAGGCGAGATTTATCACTACACAGCTTCAAACGCTTTGGACGAAAGCGCTTTTATAGCAAAAACGATTAAACATCTCGTAGGCGCTTTTGAATTAACCGGGGATGAAAGCAAAGATGAGAACGTAAATTCTTTTGATGAGATAGCCGTTTTACTCCGTTCCCGAATATTATCAGGGCCTATTGAGAAGGCGCTTGATAGAGAAGGCATTCCCTATAAAACGGGTGAAGATAAAGAGTTTGAAAGCACGTTTGCAAAAGAGCTTTTAATACGGTTAGATGATTACGTTAATTACGGAGTTGAAACCCGCCTTGCTTATGATGAATTGGACTTCGCAGCAGAGAATTTTGTAAATAATCCGTGCAAAACGTTTGAAAAACTTTTTTCAAGTGAATATGCAAAGGGCTTGCTTGAATGGGAAAAAAGCGTTTTTTTAAGTTCCTGTGAAAACGCAAAAGATATTACAAAGTTTATGAATAACGTAAAAATAGCGCTTAATAATTGGAGCGCGCATCCGGCAGAGCAAAAAGTATCTTTAATTACGTTGCACGCTTCAAAAGGCCTTGAGTTTAAATGCGTATTTATTCCCGGCTGCGAACAAGGCGTTATTCCGTTTGAACTCAAAAACAAACGTAGCAATATTGAAGAAGAACGGCGATTGTTTTATGTAGGTATAACGAGAAGTGAAAAACGCGTTTATTTATCGAGTGCAATGCAAAGACAAATTTACGGTGAAACGCATAGTTTTCCCGAATCTAATTTTATAAGAGAACTGGGCAAAATAGAAAAAATCAGGACTGATAAACAGAGTCGACTGAAAAAAGAAAAGGCGGTTCAGTTTGATTTATTTGAGTAAACCAATAGAATTTTTTATATTCTTTAATATAATAATTTATTAAAAAGTAATTGACAAACTTGAATTAGTTCTCTAATGTTAGTGTAAAGTCGATATTATCCAGGATTATTTTTAGTGAAACAAGATATTATTAAATACCCTAAAATTGATTTTTATTCATATCAAACTAACATACCCGGCATTTACGTTATTGGTTCGCTTACGGGATTACCCATGATTAAATATGCAATTGACATGGGATATGAAGTTATGGCAGGTATTGACAAAGTTATAACTTATGAAGGCCATGTAGGCGACCCTAATGCGTATGACGTTGTTATAATAGGCGCCGGCCCTGCCGGGTTGTCAGCAGCATTGGAAGCGGCAAATCGTGGTATTAAACACGTTGTTGTTGAACAAGGAGTTGTAGCAAATACTATTGAGAACTTGCAGAAAGGCCGTATCATAAAAGCAAGGCCTATTTCTTACGATGTACGCGGTGAATTATGGTTTTCAGAGTGCCCGAAAGAAGAATTAATACGCAAATGGCATGAACAAATAGAAGAATACGAGTTAAATATCCGTACAGGCATACAAATATCGGATATAAGGGATTATGGTGAATATTTTCGTTGCTTAACAAATAGCGGGAATTATTTTACAGGCAAACGCATTATAATTGCAATGGGAAAAGCCGGTAGCCCTAAACAACTTGGCGTCTCGGGAGAATATTTCTCAAAAGTAGATTATTTTTTGACTGATGCCTATGAATATAGCGGTGAAGATGTTTGCGTTGCGGGTAACAACGAACGCGCTTGCGAAACTACTTTGGAATTAGCAGACCGCAATTACGTTTCAATGGTAATACAGGAAAACGATTTTAAAAACTGCCGTGATAAGTATATAAACGAAATCAAAACGAAAGAAAAAAACGGAAATATAAAACTTTTTTTTAATAACCGTATTGAGCAAATCCGTGAGTTTGACCTAGTTTTAAAAAACGTTCGTACGGGAGAAAAGCACTCTATTCCGAATACAAAATTATATAATATTACGGGTAAAGAATACTCCGTAGATTTTCTAAATAAAGCTGGAATAAAGTTTGAAAGGGATATGAACTGGAAAAAGTATTTATCTCTGTCTTTTTTTGCTTTATTCTTTTATTTTATTTTGGCATTTTTATTTGGTTTTTATCCGATGACTAATTTGCATGATTCAATAACGAAAATGCAAAAACAGGTTCCTATTGAAATATGGTCAAAACACAAACATTCCGCACCTTTGAAAAACAATAAAGAGTCGGAAAAATTAAAGCAAATCTTTCAACAGGTAGAAAGTATTTTTAAAAAAGTGGATAAAAAAACTAGCGGTAAAGTTTTAATGAAATCATCTAGCTACGGGGAATTAATTAAGGTAAACCCGGAAGAAAGGGAAGCGGTTTTCCGTATTGATTATCATGAAGGAACGTTTAAAATTCAGGAACAGATAAAATTTAGTTTTTTATTAACAAGACGTATTCGTCAAATCGGGCCAATTGATGAAAATATGGCAAGGTTTAAATTCAAAGGCACCATAAGAGAAAACGTATTTAGTGAAAACGGTAAATATTTGATAACCGTTTATATGCCTGAATCCGACCGGTTTATTGAATATTTGTATGATTTCTGGAATAAAAAAGGCGCTTTGGGAAGTTACCCGTTCAACGACCCTTTCTTTTATTATACAATTTTTTTCACGTTGATTATCATTTTAATGTTTATTATCGTGATAAAAAAATGGGGTAGTCACGAAGGCAACAAAAAATTCAATTATAGGCATTGGCGTTATTCTATAAATATCTATATGAGCATAATGTTGATTTTATTAATACCGTATTTAATTGCCTCGGGCAGTAACTGGATACGCCTTGTGCGGGCAAGACCATTAACGAGTTACGTTTCATATTTTCTTGGAATGTTCTTTAAGCTTTGGCCGTATATCATGGTTTTCGTTATTATTCCCGTTGTCTTTACTGTATACAGTAAACAATATTGTTTTTGGATAACCGGGCTAGGCAGGTTATCGGTATTATCCGGGGAATATTCATGGTCGCATCCGGTTGACGAGATTCCGGAAGGTCAATTAGAGAAACGGGATAAAATTGCCATTTATTTAGGCATATTTATGCTGGCTCTGATTATTTTTTCCGGTATAATTACAGTCAGCAATCAAATCTTTCAGATAGCTGAAAGCATTATTAGCGTTTCCATTCTAATTTTTTTTATAACCCGTTTGCATTCAATATGGGATAAATGGTTAATTAAACTTTGCAAAAAAATAAAAAATCCAATTCAAAGCTGAAATTACCCTAATTCGTTATTAATGAGTAAAATCCCTAATAACTAATTAATGTGAATTTTAATTCAAAACGCACATGTTTTTGCTAAATTTAATGTAGCAACGCATTTCAATATTCCGGCTGTGCGGATGCAAGAAAACCGAGAAAAATTAAATTCACTAAAGGGAGCATAAACAAAATTACAGCCCACGGGGTAAACCCCATGCGTTTGCATATTTCTGCACCTATGATAATCATAAAGATAATGTTTGCAAAGGGAACGAATAAAAAGAAAATCCACCACCAGGGTCTTCCCGCGATTTTAATTGCAAGCATTATGTTTAATAACGGAATAAAAGCCATCCATTTATGAGGTGTGCGCGTTTTCCTTGCAATTATCATAAGGCAAACAGCGCCGTAAATATACAAAACAAAACTTACTGCTAAAAAAATAATGAAAGTGGACCCGAAAGTTTGGGTGTAATGGGGCGGCGGGTAATGATTTTCAAAACCGCGTTCGATTTCCGGTTCTTCGGATAATTGCGCAAGTACGTTGCCATTTGTAAATAAAAACGTTTTTATATTTAGGGCAATTTGCGTTATATTCATGTTTGCTCCCGATGCAATACTTTAACACATTATTAATGAAACGCAACGATTTTTTTTTGAATACTTTTTAAATTATACTAAAATTTGTTAAAATGGAATTCGCTACGGAAAACGCGCAAAACTGATGAAAGAAGAGAATCACCCTCTATCCCCTTCTTTGAGTAAAGAAGGGGAATTAGTAAAAGTTCGGGCAGGGATTTCTTCTCTTCAAGTCCCCCTTTATGTTGAAGGGGGATTTAGGGGGATTTCTAAAATCAAAGGGGCTAAAATAGAATAAATTTCCATATTTTACCGCTAATTAATCTTACCCGTTTTTATCTTTATACGCACTGAGTTTTTAGAAGTTTCTTAATATGTGTTATAAAAATATTAATTGTTACTGAAAAACGTATTGAGCGTATTTTTCCAAAGCTTTTTCTATATTGCTTGCTGATTCGAATAAGAGGGTTAGTGTATTTTCATCACAGAAAATACTTATTTTGTTGTGAACTTCCTCAAGCAGGAATGCAAAGAATTTGTGGAGCAGGTGCAGGTGGTCGTTTATAACGCGCGCACGGTCTTTGTTTAAGAGGTCGTTTGTAAAGCGGAACATATTTGCGCTTCTTTGGTATTCTTTAATAAAAAACCCGACTTCCTGAACAACCATAGTGAGTTTTGCATCGTTTGAGATTTTTACCTCATCTTCAAGTTTAATAAGTTCGGTTAAATATTCCCATTGACCTTTTCTAATATTAAACACCTGTGCAAATTTTTCTATTAAACTGTTCAGAGTTTCTTCTTTTATTTCTTTCATTGATTAATTAATCATATCCGTTTTTATAGTTTCATCGTTATCTAAATTATCGGATGATTTTTTATTTTTATAGTTATTATTTGCATTTTCGTCTTTTGTAAAAACTATCAAGCTAATTAGTATTACGAGACCGATTGTGATACAGGCATCTGCAACGTTGAAATATGGCCATCGCCATTTGCCTCGCGGACTTCCAAAACCGATATTTATAAAATCAACGACTTTACCGAAAAAGAGTTTTACTTTGCGTCCGGCGTTAAATCCCGCGTCATTAATAGCACCGTAAATCATGAATCCGAAAATACGGTCGGCCACATTTCCAAACGCTCCGCCTAAAATTAAAGCGCAAGCGTGCATGTGCAACTTTTGCCCTTTATACGTTTTTAACATAAGATAGAAAATAAATACGATTGCGCCTATTGTTACCGTTGTGAAAAAAATATTTTTGATTAAAGGGTTTAAGCTGTGAAATAAACCGAATGCCGCGCCTTTGTTGAATATGTACGTAAAACCTGCAAAATTACCTAAAACGGGAATGTATTTATGAAAAGGTAGATGATTTACAACGATTAATTTCGTACCCATGTCCAGTAAAAAATATACCGGTATCAGATAGTAATAAAGTTTCGGAATAATTTTTTCTTTTATAAAATTAAGCATTTTACTTTTTCCTAAGTGTAATCATTTACTACAACCTCGCGACAACGGTCGCAAAGAGTAGAGTGGTCGTCATGCGTTCCCACGCTTTCATAATAAATCCAGCACCTTTCGCACTTAGCCCCGTCAGCTTTTTCAACTTTTATTTTAAAATTGTTTGGCGCTTGGTAATAACCGTCTTCTGCTTTATCCGTTAAAGTGAAACCGGAAACAATAACGTATTCCTGAAGTTTTTCACGGTATTTTTCAAGCACTTTGAAAGCGTTTTCGTCTTCTGCCGCTACCGTAACTTTAGCTTCAAGGTTATTGCCCACAGTTTCTTGGTTTTTTGCCTGTTCTATTGCCCGGTAAACGTCTTCTTTCATTTTAACAATAACGCCGAAATCTTCGTTTAAGGCATGATTTTTTTCATATTCAGGAAAATCAGGAAAAAATCCCGTGTGTACACTTCCGTTTTCATCAAAAAACGTTTTGTAAACTTCCTCGCACGTAAATGTTAAAATCGGCGCAAGTAAATACATTAAAGCAGTGAGAATATCATACAGCGCGGTTTGGCGCATTCTGCGTTTTTCGTTGTCTGCTGCGTCAGAATACATGCAATCTTTGATGATGTCAAGGTAAAAGTTGGATAAATCCGTTACACAAAATAAATGGATTTTTTGAAATACTTTATGAAAAGAATATTCGTTGTAATGTGATATTGCTTCATGTTTAACGGTAACGAGCCGGGATACTATCCAACGGGAAAGGTCATCGAACTTTGAATATTCAACCCGGTGTTTTCCGTTGTCGTAATCATATAAGTTTGACATTAAAAACCGAAGGGTAAAACGGATTTTTTTATAAGCATCCGCAACTTGTTTCAATAGGTTTTCACCGAGTTTAATATTGTCCTGATAGTTCTCGGAAACAACCCAGAGGCGTAGAATATCAGCACCGTATTTATTGATTATTTTCATGGGCGGTATTACGTTGCCCTGACTTTTACTCATTGCTTTGCCGTTTTCGTCAAGCATAAATCCGTGCGTTATAATTTCTTTGTAAGGCGGTTTGCCTTTAATAGCAACGGAAGGCCAAAGTGAAGATTGAAACCAACCACGGTATTGGTCAGAGCCCTCAAGATAAATATTTGCTGTGTCGCTTATATTGCGTTCATTTAAAACGCAAAAATGGCTTACCCCCGAATCAAACCAAACGTCTAAAATATCGTTTTCTTTTGTAAAATCCGTGCTTGCGCACTTTTCGCATTTAGCATCCTTAGGCAGTAGTTCAGAAGGTTCTTTCGTAAACCATACATCTACACCGTGTTCCTGCACAATACCTGCAAACAAATCAACGCTTTCTGCCGTCATGTAAGTTTCTCCGCATTTTTGGCAGGTGAAAGCAGGAATCGGCACTCCCCATGCTCTCTGGCGTGATAAACACCAGTCAGGCCTGTTCTCAAGCATATTTTTCATGCGCACTTCGCCCCATGAAGGTACCCAGTTAACGTTTTTAATGGATTCAACGGCTTTTTCTTTTAAACCGTGTTTATCAATTTGCATAAACCACTGAGGCGTTGCCCTAAAAATAACGTCTTTTTTGCACCGCCAGCAAGTGGGGTATGAGTGTTTGTATTTTGAAACGTGAAGCAAGCTTCCGTTTTCTTTCATCTTTTCAACAATACTTTCGTTTGCCTTAAAAACGTGTTGTCCTTCCCATTCACCTGCATCATTAGTAAAAACTGCGTTGTCGTTGACCGGAGATAGAATAGGTAATTCATATTTTGCCGCAACCATATAGTCTTCCTGTCCGTGTCCCGGAGCAGTGTGTACAGCACCCGTACCCATTTCTAAGGTTACGTGGCTTCCGAAAATTACTTTTACCTGCCTGTCTTCAATGAAAGGGTGTCCTATCAAAGCGTTTTCAAGTTCTTTTACGTTGGCTTTATTCCCTTTTTTTAAATCAAGCCCAGTGTCGTTAATTATAGCCGGAGCAAGTTCTTTAGCAACGATGTATTTTTCTTTACCGTTTTCAAGATAGATATATTCGTAATCCGGGTGTAAAGCCACTGCAACGTTTGCCGGTAATGTCCAGGGAGTTGTTGTCCATATTAAAACGTATTCGTTTTTTTTGTTTTTAATGGGAAATTTTACATAAATAGAAGGAGAAATATGCTCGTCATTATATTCGATTTCCGCTTCGGCAAGAGCGGTTTTACAGTTTCCGCACCAATGAATTGGTTTTAAGCCTTTGTAAATGTATCCTTTTTTAAAAAGTTCACCGAAAGCTTTAACAATTCCGGCTTCATATCTGTGGCTCATTGTAAGATACGGGTCATCATAATCTCCGAAAACTCCTAGTCGTTTAAAATCCTGTTTTTGCAAATCAACGAACTTTGTGGCATACTCGCGGCACATTTTTCTTATTTGGTTCTGAGTTTTTTCCCTTGCTTTTTTTCCTAATTTTTTTACAACTTCATGTTCAATAGGTAGTCCGTGGCAATCCCAGCCCGGAATATATGGGGCATCGTATCCCTGCATATTTTTCATTTTAACTATAATGTCTTTAAGAACTTTGTTTAAAGCGTGCCCCATATGAATATTACCGTTTGCATAAGGGGGTCCGTCGTGCAATATGAATAATTCGTTGCCTTTGCTCGCCTGTCTTATTTTTTTGTAAATATTTTCTTTTTCCCATTTATCGATAAATCCCGGCTCTCTTTTTGAAAGGTTTGCCCGCATTGGGAAATCCGTTTTAGGTAAATTTAAAGTGTCTCTATAATTCATTTTTAATCCTCATAATTTTTGTTTAATTTAGAACTTATATAGCATTAATCTGAAATCAAAGCGGTCTGAAAGTTTTTTTTGCCTTTCTAATTTTTCCGCTTTGCTTGAATAAACAAATACGTTGTCATCATACGCTATAAGCCCTGAAACGATTCCACTTAAAATGAGAATAAAAACGTAATGATACGTTCCCAGTCCCATTTTTGCGCCTATATTAGTTTTCATAATGGTTTCTAAAATAACTAAATTGTACATATATACGTACGGATAGGCAATAAAGAAAATAATTTCTGCGCGTCTGAAAGGGCTTTCTCTGTATTCTTCCTGCTGTATATTAAATTCTTTAAATACATCCTTTGGGAAGAAAAGCTGGCTTTGTTCAATTTCAAGCGGGTCTTTCAATTCAATGACCAGAGGAATTTTGCTGTTGTTTTTCGGGTTGAAATCTTCTTGTTTTTGCCCATTTTCAGCAGCAAAGCCGTTAATATTAAATAAGAATATTAACAATATAACAATTAGAAAACGCGTTTTATAAATATTCACCAAACAATAATTCAAGTTTCTTTTTAACCTCCGCAGGTATTAATTTTCTGTCTGTAATAATCGCTGTTTTAGCAACGTGTTTATAAGGGCTACTTTTATCATCGGGTATATTTTTAATTATTTCAGGCAAAATTTGTTGAGCATTTTTAGTGTTGGCGCTCATGTGCCCTATTATCATTTCTAGCGTAACACTATCATGTTCGGGATGCCAACAATCATAATCTGTGCTCATAGCAATGCAGGAATAAGACATACCCGCTTCCCTTGCTAATTTAGCTTCGGGTAGGGCAGTCATGCCGATAATATCAGCGCCCCAAGCCCTGTACATATTTGACTCGGCTTTTGTGCTAAATAAAGGACCTTCCATACATAAATACGTTTTATTTGTATGAGTTTTAATATTGCTTTTTTCTCTTATGGATTTTTCTATAATTGCGTTTAATTCTTCGCAAAAAGGGTCGGCAAAGGGAACGTGTCCAACAATTCCGTTACCAAAAAATGAATTAACCCTGTTTTTTGTCCTGTCAATAACCTGATTTGGAATAATAAAATGTCTCGGCTCGATTTCTTCTCGCAAACTTCCCACTGCGCTAACTGTAAATATCCACTCAACGCCTAAATTTTTAAGAGCCCAAATATTTGCTCGAACGGGAATTTCCGTAGGTAATAATCTATGCCCTACACCGTGCCGAGGCAGGAAAGCAACGTTTTTACCTTGAATCTCAACAATTTTAATGGCATCAGAGGGTTTACCAAAAGGCGTTTCCATATTAACCGTTTCAATTTCTTTTGCACCTTCAACATTATAAGTTCCGCTTCCGCCTATTACTGCGATTTTAGCTTTTACCATTTTTTCCTCCAATTAAATCAAGAAATCTTTTTTTCGATATATTTGCAATCTTAATGGATTTTGTTTTTGACGTTTCCCCGCGAATTATTTCAATATCGTTTTTTTTCAAACCTAGAAATTTAGATAAATAAGATATTAATTCTTTGTTAGCTTTTCCCTCCACAGGCGGAGATTTGAGTTTGATTTTAATTAAATCCCCGTATAAGTCAAGCGTATTTTTTGAACTTTTTGGAATTACTTTTATATCAATCAGAATAAATCCGTTTTTTTCCGTTAATTTCAAATCTCTTC
>CAYUYT010000077.1:0-14993 GCA_964449345.1 uncultured Spirochaetia bacterium
AATAGTGAAGTTTTTTTTATAATATTACGATTTTATTAATATTATTATTCCTTTAATTTTTATTTACAATCGGTTAAAACATTCACTGCCTTTTTATTATTTTCAAATTTTGCCCACTCTAAAGGAGTCATATTTTTTGCGCCTCTTTTATTAATATCTGCTCCGGCATCAACGAGAATTCGAAGTATCTTAATTCGGTTAAACATAACGCTAGCAATTAAAGGTGTTAACCCGTTTTTCGTTCCTGCATTTAAATTAACGTTAAACATTATTAGATATTTTACTATTTTAATTCTATTCTTTCTGATTGCTGAGATTAGAGCCGTTATTTTATTTTTACCATAGCTAAGGTTAAGGTCAATATTATTATTATTAAAAAATTCCACAAAATTTATTAAGCCGCTTCCGGATGCTGCAATTAAGCAACGCGATGCGTTTGCGTTAGTTATTTTAAGTCCTTTCAAGTTTAGATATTTCAACATATCAATATTATTAGTTACAACGCAATTATAAATAATTTTTTCGCTGTTATAATTTACATTTGCTCCGTATTCAAGTAAAACGTCTATAATGTCTTTTTTCTCTGATAAAACCGCAGCGGATAAAGCACTTTGTCCTTTATTATCTTTCAAATCAATATTAGCTTTTCTTTGTAAAAGATTTTTAACAAAATATAATCCTGCGTTTTTACTTGCAGATATTAAAGAAATTTTTCCGTAAATTCCTGCTACGTTTATGTTGGTAATTAATTTTAACAAGGCATTAAATATTTTTTCGTTATTATTTTCTATTGCCAAAGATAAGCAAGTACTTAGGTGAGCCTGGTCTACTTTTTTAACAGAGTTTATTAAATAACTAAAAGATTCGAAATCATTATTCTTAACACTGCTCATTAGCGGAGTAAATCCGTTTTTATATAAGTTATGTTTAAATTTATGATACCGGTAAGGATAATTTACATTAGCGCCGTGCTTTAAAAGAATTTTCATTACATTATGTCTAAAATAAGCAACAGCTTCAAATAAAGCACTACCTCCGTAGGAATATTTTGCGTTTACATTTGCGCCGTATTTTAATAAAAGTTTGACAACGTCTTGTTTACCTGATTTTGCCGCCAAACGCAATGCAAAGGGCAAATATTTTTTTGACTGTATATTTTTCAAAAGAAATACAAGTATGCGGATACGGGCTTTTTCCGTTGCACTTATTAAAACTTTTGAATTTATGCGTGAATTTACGTTAATGTTATTAAAAACGAACTTAACCATGCTTAAACTTTCACTTTTTGCAGCGTAACTTAATAAATCAGTAGAATTAAAATCTGCCCCATATTTTTGTAAAAGTTTTAAAATAATAATGCGGTTTGAAATTGCAGCTTTTTTAATCGCCGGCTTTAAATCAATTTTATGCTTAATTTTCGTTAGTATTAAATTTACAACTTTGTAATGCCCGTTTGCTGTTGCCGAAGAAAGCGCTTGAGAATATTCAATATTTTTTTTTGAATACGGAATTAACAAATCAACTATTTTATAATGTCCGTTTAATGAAGCAATATCCAAAGGAGTATTATGATAAGCGTTATTATCGCAATATATTTCTGCGCCATTGTTTAGTAAAAATTTTACGATTTCGAAATGACCGTTTTCGCTAGCTTTATAAACAGCGTTAAAACCGTCATGTGCTTTTGAATTAATATCAGCGCCATTTTTTAGCAATAGTTTAACTTTTTCAAAATCACCCTTTTCCGTTGCCTGAAGAAAAGTCCGATTAATATGTGTGCGCGAAGGCGTTTTGCAACTCGTTATTAATATTACTAAAAAACCAAACAATTTAAATATTTTTATATACAAGTTATTTTCCGAATACATCTTTTTTACAATAAAATAATATATAATTATATTATAAAAAAAATAACACTTTAAATTAAAAAAATATTACAAACGTTTTAAAAAATTTTGCAAATATTAATATTTTACTTATCATTATAATTAATGAGGGATTAAGTTAATAATTGTATGAAATGCCAATTAATCGACTTTAATTATGAAAATAATCAAACTACTTTTAATAGAAGATAACAAAATAGATGCAGGCTTAATTTTACAATTAATCAAAAAAATAGAGAATTTTTCTTTTTCAACAAAAAGAATTCATTATTTGGCAAAAATAAATACTACGCTTGAAGATTTTGAACCGGATGTGGTGTTACTCGATTTAAATCTCCCTGATTCAGCCGGTCTTAATACAATTACTCGAGTAATTGACAATTTAAAAAAAGAAATCCCTATTATTGTTTTAACTAGAAATACCACAAGTTATAAAGGCGAAGATTGTCTTAAAAACGGTGCAGCAGATTTTCTCGATAAAAATAAGCTTGATAGCGATTATATCGAAAAAAGCATACGCTATTCAATTGAAAGAAACAAAATTTACAAGGAATTAAATAGAAAAGTAAAACGCCTGGAGTTCGCTTTTGAGGCATCAAACGACTCGTTATGGGATTTAGATAAAGAAACCGGTGAGTTTTATTTCAGTAATAAATTTTACGAAACACTTGGCTATGAACCCGGTGAAGTAGTTTTTACTCCTGACTTTCTTTATTCTTTGATGCCCGAGGAGGACAGAAAAACATTTCATAATCATTTTGAAAATTTATTAAACAATAAGAAAAATCTTGAAATTGAATACCGACTTAAAGCAAAAAACGGAAATTATATCTGGCTTTTAACAAGGGGTAAAATAATTGAAAGAGATAAAAGTGGTAAGCCGGTTAGAATTACAGGTACACATGTAAATATTACAAATATAAAAAATATTGAAATCCAACTCGAACGGGAAAGACGTTTTATTGAATCAATTTTAGAAGCCACGCCTGCATTCGTTTTTATTATAGATGAAAATTATAAAATAAAATATACAAACAAAAAATTTAATGAAATTTTTAGAATTGAAAACCCTGTTGGAAAGCATTGTTTTGAATCAATCGGCAAGAAAAATTCCGCTGCGGATTGTTGTAAGAGAAAAAAAATTTTTTCGTTTAATGAAATTAAAGAATGGGAATGGGTATCTCCTGATAAAAGAACTTTTGTGTGTTATACAACGTCAATCACAGGAGCAAATAACACTAAGCAAGTATTACAAATGGGAATCGATATTACCAAGCGGAAAAAAATTGAAGAAGAATTAAAATTAAAAATGATACTTCTTGATAATATTAATGACGAGGTAATTATTCACGATTTGGATGGAAACATTATTTATTTTAACAAAATCGCTTATAACATGCGGGGGATACCTAAAAAAGATTTTAATCAATTTAACCTTAAAGATATTATGAATGAAAATGCGCAGGAACAAATGCAGGAGCGATTTAAGGTTTTACTTGAGAAAAAACACGCTGTTTTTGAATCAGTTTATGTATCAAACAAAGGTGATAAAGTCTATCTTGAAATAAACGCACGTGTTATAGAAATTAATGAGAAAAATTACATCGTTAGTGTAGCGAGAAATGTTACAGATAGAAAGAAAGCAGCACAAGAAAGGGAAATGCTTATTAACGAACTTGAAAAAGCTAATTACGATTTAAAACGTATATCCAAAATTAAGGATGATTTTCTCGCTATTGCTAGCCATGATTTACGCACACCGTTTAACGCTATATTAGGTTTTTCCGAATTGCTTTTAGAAGACGATACGCTAAGCCCCGAACATAAAGAACTCATTGACCCTATTTATCAAAGCGCAGAAACTCAGCTTAAATACATTGATGAAATTTTAAGCATCGTTGCTTTGGAATCAGGAGAGATAAAATTATATAAGATAGAAACCGGAATTGCAGAAATAGTCAAGTCTTGCGTTTTTAATCAGGAATTAGTAGCAAAAAAAAAGCAAATTGAGTTAAGTACTCAAATAGAATGCGATATGATTGTACAAATTGATGCAAGTAAAATCATTCAAGTTGTTAATAACTTATTAAGCAACGCAATAAAATTCACTCCCAAAGGCGGAAAAGTAAAGGTAACTTGCGGGCAGGCCGGGGATAATGTGGAAATTCACGTTATTGATAACGGCTTAGGAATAAGCAAAGAAGACCAAAAGATTATTTTTAATAGATATGAAAAAATTAATTCGGAAGGTACAGAAGGGGAAACAAGCACGGGATTAGGCCTCGTTATCAGCAAAAAATTTGTTGAGTTGCATAACGGACAGATTAAAGTTAGTAGTGAAAAAGGAAAAGGCAGCGATTTTTATTTTAGTATTCCTAAAAATTTGAAACTTTAATTTTTATTCTTTTTAAGTATATAATATTTTTTAGTATATTTAATTTATGAGTCTTGAAAAATTGCAAATTTTAATAATTGAGGACAGCAAAGTATCAACGCAAATCTATGAAGATTACTTGTCTTCAGATGACAGTTACATATATGATTTTACTACTGTGAATGATTGGGCTAAAGCAAAAGAAAAAATACAAACGCAAAATTTTTCATGCATTCTTCTTGATAATTTATTGCCTGATGTAAAGGGTATTGACATAATTCCGGAAATAAAAAAAATTGCTCCATCATTGCCCGTTATCCTTATAACGGGAAAAGGTAGCGAGGATACAGCTGTAAGCGCAATGAAAAACGGGGCATCGGATTATCTTGTTAAAAAAAAATTAACAAATGACATTCTTATAACAGCAACGCATAATGCAATAGACAAATCACTAATGATTAATGAACTTGAAAAAATAAAACATGATAAAAAACATGACCATGAAATAAAAATACTTGACATGCTTTCAAAAACCATTAAAACTTCAGTAACGGCGCAAATGTTCGGGTATTTACCCATAAAAGAAAGCATTCCTGAATTATTCAAGGACTTTGTGGAAGAATATCAATCAATTATAAACCTTTCAATTGAAGAAAAAGCTGTAAAGGTTGAACACAATATTAGCGAAAAATTAAGAATACTTGCTGAAAAAATCGGTTTTCATAGAGGCGTTCCAAAAGACTTAATTGATATTCATAGTATTGCTTTAAAGGAAAAAATCCAAGACTGCGTTGCTGCTAAAGCTAAGGCCTTAATAGAAGAAGGGCGTTTTCTAATTTTAGAATTAATGGGGTATCTTGCCTTATATTACAGAAATTATGCGCTTGGTTCAAGCAGGTTTAAAAATGAAGATAAACAACAGGATGGAAAATAAAATGGATAAATATATTTTAAAATTATATATCACAGGACAAACTTCTCGTTCGGAAAAAGCTATTTCCAATCTAAAAGAAATTTGCGAAAAAGATTTAAGCGATAAATATACAATTAAGATAATTGATGTTTTACAGCAACCGGATTTAGCTGAAGACGAAAAAATATTCGTTACTCCGACTTTAATTAAAGAAATACCGCCCCCTATTAGACGAATAATCGGTGATTTATCAAATAAAGATAAAGTAATTGTCGGGCTTGATATTGTTCAAGTAAATGAGAATAAAAATAATTCAAGCGGAGAATAATAAATGTACGATCAAATTAACTTAAATAAATTGCAAACAGGAATTGACGGTTTTGACCATATTTCATTTAACGGATTACCCCAAGGACGTACAGCTTTAATATCCGGGTCGGCAGGAAGCGGGAAAACAATCTTTGCAACGCAATTCCTGTTTGAAGGAATTAGAAAAAGCGGACAAAACGGTGTGTTTGTAACTTTTGAAGAAACACCTGAGGATATAATTAAAAACGTTTCAAGTTTCGGCTGGGATATTCAAAAATACATTAACAGCGGAAACTGGGCATTTGTTGACGGCTCGCCAATAATAGGACAGGAAGTCATTGAATCGGGCACCTATGATATGGGAGCATTAATTGCGCGTATAGAAAGCGCAATTAATAAAGTCAAGGCAAAACGCGTTTCTATGGATTCCCTAGGAGCTATTTTCTCTCAATTTACTGACAGCGCAACAGTTAGAAGAGAATTATTAAAAATATCTACAGCGCTTAAAAAGATGGGCGTAACTGCTATAATGACATCGGAGAGAGTAGACGAATACGGCGATATTGCCCGATTCGGAATTGAGGAGTTCGTAGCCGACAACGTATTAATATTAAGAAATGCGCTTGAACATGAAAAACGCAGGCGTACTATTGAAATATTAAAATTTCGGGGAACAACACATCAAAAAGGCGAGTTCCCTTTTACTATTACTCCTAGTGACGGCATTGTTGTTATTCCTTTGTCTTCAATAGAATTAAAGCAAAAATCTTCCAAAATAAGAATTTCATCGGGGATTGAGGAATTAGATAATATGACCGGGGGAGGTTTCTTCCGCGATTCGATTATTCTAATTTCCGGTGCAACGGGAACGGGTAAAACTTTAACAGTTACACAATTTATGGATGGAGGGTTTAAAAAAGGAGAAAAATGCCTTCTTTTTGCGTTTGAAGAAAGCGAAGAACAATTGCTCAGAAATGCAGACGGGTGGGGCATTGAATTTAATAAAATGGTACAGGATGGAGACTTAAAAATTGTTTGCACTTATCCTGAAGTTATGGGGCTAGAAGACCATTTAATTTATTTGAAAAAAGTAATTAACGAGTTTAAACCTAACCGTGTTGCTGTTGATAGTTTAAGCGCCCTTGAAAGAGTTTCCACAACGAAAAGTTTTAGAGAATTCGTTATCAGTTTAACCGCTTTTATTAAACATAAAGAAATTGCGGGCATGTTTACAAGTACTACACCGACTTTATTAGGCGGAGCATCTGTAACTGAAGCGCATATTTCAACAGTAACTGATTCAATTATTCTTTTGCGTTATGTTGAATTATTCGGTGAAATGAGACGTGGAATAACAGTACTAAAAATGCGCGGTTCAATGCATGAAAAAAATATTCGCGAATACGTTATTGACAAAGGCGGTATGCATATCCGAAAACCTTTTAAGAATATAACGGGAATATTATCGGGAAACCCTATGCACGTTCAAAAAGGCGAAATTGATAGAATAAGCGAAATGTTTAAGGATAATACCGGGAGTTAAATTATCCGATGTTTTTGTTAATAATATCAATTAATTTTTTTTTGGAAAAAGGTTTTGCAAGGTAATCAGTAAAGCCAAAATTTAAATATTTTTCCCTATCATCTTTGATAGCAAAAGCGGTTAGAGCTATCACTGGTATTTTGGAATTTAATTTTCGTATTTCTTTTAAACAATCGACACCGTTTAAACCAGGCATTTGAATATCTAATATGATTATATCAAAATTTTGGTTTTCTTTAATTTTATTAATCAACTGTTGTCCGTTGGAAAAACCCGTGCCTGAAAAATCCTTAACGTTTTTAATTACATCATCTAATAACATAAAATTAGCATTATCATCTTCTGCAAATAAAATTTCAATTTTTTTCTTTTTATTGTTTTTATAAATATCGCGTTTCTTTGCCTGCTTTTTAATTTTTTTAGGAACTTCTTGAATGGGAATTGAAAAGTAAAATTTGCTGCCTTTGCCTTGCGTGCTTTTAACCCAAATTTTCCCCTTTAATATTTCAACAAGCTTTTTACAAATAGCCAGACCTAAGCCCGTTCCACCGTATTCACGTTTTTTATGGTCTTCTACTTGCTTAAACATATCAAAAATTTGATTTTTATCCTTATCCTTTATTCCTATCCCTGTATCTTTTATTTTAAAAATATAATTTTTGCTGTCTTTTTTAACGCTTACTTTAATCATGCCTTGTTTTGTAAATTTAACCGCGTTGCCGATTAAATTAAAAAGAATTTGCCTAATTCTCATTGAATCGGAATATATTTCTTCCGGGGTTTTTATGTTTACGATAAAATCAAGATTTTTATATTCAAAACTGTCTTTAAGTAAAATATATATATCATCTATCATTGTACGGATATTAAATATTTGCATTTTTATTTTTACGTTACCCGCTTCAATTATTGACATTTCAAGTAAATCGCTCAACAAACTTACAAGGCGGTCCCCTGAATTGTAAATTACGTTAGCATATCTTTTTTGCGTCTCGTTTAAACTTTCATCAAAAGTTAGAAGCTGGCTATAACCAAGCATTGCGTTTAACGGTGTTCGTAATTCATGAGACATAACTGCGAGAAACTCTGATTTTAATTTATTTGCTTCCTCGGCTTTTTCCAAAGCATTTTCTAACTTTTCAATCAGCTTTTCCCTTTCGATTTCAGCATTTTTTCGTTCCGTTATATTTACATGAGTTCCTGTAATTCGGGCAGGGGCGTTATTTTCATCCCTTTTTGTTATCTTACTTTTATGAAGTATCCATAAATAATCTTTGTTCGATGTTTGTAATCTAAATTCAATCTCAAGATTCTCCTTTTTCCCTTCTAATATATTATTAAGTTGCTTTTGCACACGGTTTTTATCTTGTTTGTGAATTAAATCAAACCAGTTAAAAGATTCGCTTTCAATTTGGTCTTTTTTAAACCCCAACATAGAATAAAATCTCGGGCTAAAATATATCTCCCCGGTTTTAACGTTATTATCGAATAATCCGTCATTTGCCGCATCAAAAGCGAGCTTTAATCTTTCTTCGCTTTTTTGAAGTTTATCATATAAATTTTCAAGTTCATTATGAGCAGTTTCCATTCGTTTATTAACGTAGCGAATTTCTTTATAAGCATCTTCTGCCTGATGCCTTGCTTTTTGTGTCTTGTCGATTGCATTTTTTAATTCTGATATTAATTCCTCACGTTCTTTTTCTACTTTTTTTCGCAAGCTTATTTCACGGCAAATTGAAATGAAAGTTAGTTTTGATTTAATTAATATTGCATGAAGGTTAACTTCGACGGGGATTTTGTTTCCCGTTTTTGATATTAAATCAGTTTCAAAAATAATACCGCCTTGATCCGTTATCGCGTTTTGAATATCATAGAAAGAAAAAAATTCAGCCGCATTGCTTATATCCATGGCTTTCTTAGTGAAAAGCTCCTCAAGCTTATATTCTAATTTATCAACAGCGGAATTATTTGCATGAATAAAATTTCCGTTTTTTTCATTAATTAAAATAATATCCAAACTTTTATTAAAAAGCATTTCCCATTTTTTATTAACTTCGTCGAGTAATAGTTTGGAACGGTTTAATTCCGTTAAATCATTACACATTACTAAAACGAAATTATGAATAGGGGCAAATTTAAATTCAATTTCCCTGTATTCTCCGTTCTTGCATTTTATTTCCCATATATTTCCATGAATGTAAATATCATTTTTTTTAATTTCATCAATCGACAAATAAAAAAAATCTCTTACTTCATTACGGTATTTTTCCTCAGGAAATGCCTGTGCCCACCAATTTTCAATATCACTAATGTCTTCAAGACTGTATCCAAAAGTTAAAATAAACTTTGCATTTATATAGTAAGGAACATTCTTAGAAATCAAGCAAATAGGAATTGGAGAATACTCAAGAAGATTTTTATAAAAATCATCTGCCATACCAGTTAGATTAGTATTACCGACATAATTACTTTTTTTATCGTTAGTTACTATTAAATATTCTTCATGCCCGGGTGTACCTATAAATATAGATTTAATATTGCATTCTATAAGACTATTATTTTTTGATTTTAGAACAAGATTAATCTCGCTTTGTTTATCCTTGATGAAAGATATAAAATCTTGGGAATTTATAATCAAATCGTGAATAGATAATTTGTAAAATTCGTTTTCGTTATACCCGAGTATTTTTAATGCATTTTTATTTGGAGTTAAAATGCCTTTTTTGTCATAAATAAAACAAAGCCCGGGAGAAAGCAAAAATGCTTGCTTGTAATCATTTAGATTATTATTTCGCATTATATTTCTATATACCGTATTTTATTTCGTTTTCTGATTATTCATTATATTATTATAAAATCATTTTTTCAGCAATGATTTATTTAAATTAATTATTTTAAATAATATTAAGTAAAATTTACAATTTATTGAAATAATTATTCGTTTTAGTTATTTTTCTTATTATTATATTTATAAAAAATAAGCGTTAGAATGATATTTAAAAACCAAAATAATAAAAAATTTAATTCCTATTTAAAAAACATTATAATAATACTTGCGTTAACGAGTTTAATTGCAATTACTGTCCTGACAATTTTTTTAAATACAACGTTAAAAAAATTTTTAACTAATGATGTAATTGCCAGACAAAAGACAATAGCAATTTCAAAAGCTAAAATGATTGATTTAAAAAAACAATATATTTTAAAAGATTTGATTTTTGCTTCAAAATTACCCGAGTTCAACAGATTAAAAAACGTAAATAATATTAATAGAAAAATCAACGGCATTCCTGAAAATAATTCAAGGACTAAACGCACAATAATGGAAACCATAAGGCGTAAACATACGCAGGTTAACGTAACGTATGTTTTAAAACCCGATGGAGGGCATTATTTCTCACAACCGTTTAAAGTTCAAAAGAAGCTCACTAAATACAATTTATCATCAAGACCATATTTTAAAAAAGCAAAGAAAACGAAAAAACCCGTTATTTCAAATAGCTTCATAGGTGCAGACGGACAACCCGCAGTTGCCATTCTCGTTCCCGTTGTAAGAAAAAATAAAATTATTTGTTATCTGGGCAGCGTAATTTACTTAAAAAGTTTTTCTAATATTTTAAAAAAGCAAAGAATAGAGGATTTTGAAAATGCGTATGTTTTTGATAATAACGGATACATCATTTCTCATACAAATTACTCACTTGAAAGGAATAAAAAAAGCCGGCCTGTTTTAGAATATAAAAAAATATTTCAAAATTTTAAATTGAAAAAGAATGATAAAAGCAACGGGTATGAATATTTTCTTAAAACTTATAAATTCAGAAACGCACACGAAATATTATCTATATTTATAAAATTAAAATGCGGATGGGTCTTAGCACTATCAAGCAACAAAGAAAAAATTTCATTAATAGTTAATACTAAAATTTGGCGAATTATTTTATTCGTTCTTTTTATACTTGCAATAATTAATATTATAGGCATTTATTTTTCACGCAAAACCGGACTCAAATGGATTAATGCTGAAAAAGAAATTGAAGATAAAAATGATGAATTAGAAAATAAAGTTAAAATCCGCACATCTGACCTTGTTAAATCCAATCATGAACTCGCTGATTCTAACAGGAAACTTGAAATAGCATACGAAGAAGCTCAAGCCGCTTTTGAAGAAGCAGAAGCAGCGTATTCGGAGATGGAAACACAGCAAGGAGAATTAATCGATACTAACGAAAAACTTGAAATCGCACTTTCCAAAGCAGAAGAGTCAAATAGATTGAAATCTGAATTCCTCGCTATGATGTCGCATGAGTTAAGAACTCCGCTTGCCGGTATGCTTGGTTTTAGTGAACTTTTACTAAGGGATAAGAACCTTGAAGATAAACATTTAGAGTATGCCGGATATATTTTTTCATCCGGTAAACGCCTTTTACACGTTTTAACGGATCTATTGGAAATTTCTGTAATTCAAGCAGGAAAAATTAGTATTGAATATTTTGACTTGAATATTGATAAGCTTATTCAGGATATCTATGTTTTACTTGAAGATACATTTAAAAAGAAAAACATTGAATTTGAAACAAACATTCAAGCCGGACCTATAATAACCTCTGACCCACCGCGCCTTCGGCAAATATTATTTAATCTAATTGGAAATGCTGTAAAGTTTACTGAAAAGGGAAAGGTTAGTGTAGAGGTTAGTGAATATGATAATAAATACGTTTTTAAAATTACGGATACGGGCATAGGTATTGACGACAAGGATAAAGAAGTAATTTTTGATATGTTCAGACAGGTTGAAAGTTCTAAATTACGAAAATACGGAGGCACAGGCTTAGGACTTGCTATTTGTAAACGCCTTATTAATGCACTCAAAGGTGAAATTTGGCTTGAAAGTAATCCGGGAAAAGGCAGTGTATTTTTCTTTTCACTACCCGCTATAGAACCTACGGATAAACCTGATTTATCAGACAAAAAGGAACAGGATGTAAAAAAAACAAAAAAAAATATTGTTAAAATTTTGTTTGCTGAAGACGATGAAATCAATTTTCAGTTTTTAAAAAACATAATTAAAACTCACGATAACTTTATATCGAAAGGGTTTTATAACGGAAAAAAACTACTTGAAGAATATAAAGAAAATAATAATTATGATATAATTTTACTCGATATTGCTATGCCAGTTATGGATGGTGTTGAAACAGTTATCGAACTTAGAAAAATGAATAAAGATATTCCAATAATAGCAATAACGGCTTTTGGTATGAAATACGATGACAATAAATACTTAAAACTTGGATTTAACGATTATATTTCCAAACCGTTAACTATTGAAAGATTTAATGAAGTTGTAAAGTTATTTATAGAGGAATGATTTTAAGCATCTGAAAATTATTAATATACTAATAATACTTTAAATTTTATGCAACCGACACTTTAAAGTGTCGATTGAAAAGCAATTACAATATACAATACTTTGATTTTAAAATCACTTTAGTATATAAATACTCGTAAACAAAAATAATACAAATTAAATAACGTGAAAAATAACTAAAAAATTATATATTTTCCGTTGACTAAAGAAATTAAATAGTGTAGAATTTTTTATAAATGGGTAACGCTAATTTCTTTCAATACATACCTGCAAACATTTTGCTTTTAAGCAACGATTTAAAAATAATTGAAACAAGCAATTATCTGTTAACAACGTTTAATATTAATGCACAATCAATAAAAGATAAAAACGTTGTTGATTTTTTGAATTCTTATTTAAAAAACAAAATAAATAGTCAAACAATTTTTAATATTACCAATAATGAATTTTCTTCATATATAAAACTCAATAATAAATTATGCCCGGTTATTATCCGGATAGTTAAAATTTCCCATAAAAAAGATATTGCATATTGCGCAACAGTTAATATTGAAAATTGTAAAACTATCAATGAAAATCAAACTTATAATAAAGAATTAGAAAAACAAAGTAAAAAGTTTTTTTCCATTTTTGATGGCATAAAAGAAATGATTTACATTTCTGATTTGGAGAATCATGAAATTCTCTTTGCAAATAAATATTTGCATGACCTACTCGGTACAAACCCAATAGGCAAAAAGTGTTATGAAATTTTAAACAACACAAGCAAACCGTGTAATTTCTGTACTAATGAAAAAATTTCAAACAATCCCGGTGAAGTTATTGAATGGGAGTTTTATAACGAAAAATTTAACAAGCATTTTTTAATATATGACAGAATAATTGATTGGATTGATAATAGGAAGGTTCGGCTTGAACTCGCTATCGATATATCTAAAAGAAAAGAAATTCAAAAACATCTTGAAGAATCGGAAAATAAATTCCGCGCTGTTATTGAGAATGCCCAAAACGGTATTATTTTGCTTAATCTTAACACCGCAAACGTAGAATATATTAATAAAGAAACCGAACGAATATTAGGGTACTCTCTTGAAGAACTAAAAAATATTGATATTTTTACTTTATTTCCAAAAGAAAACGGTTACAGGGAAAAAATTATTGAAAAATTCAATAAACGTAAAAACGGCTATATTGATTCGGATGAATACGAAACGGTTTTCATTTCAAAAAGTGGAGAAAAAAAGAATGTTAATCTAACGAGCACGATTATTGATATAAACAAAAGACACATTGATATTATAGTTATAAAAAATATTTCAGATAAAATTCAATCCGAATTGGAACTTAATCGAGCGTTTGAACAGCTTAAAAAATCAAATCAAGATTTGGAACAATTTGCTTTTATTGCCTCCCATGACTTACAAGAACCTCTTCGTATGATTTCAAGTTATCTTTCTTTACTTGAAGACGAATACAGCAATGTTTTAGATGAAGAAGCGCATGAATATATTTATTACGCTGTTGATGGCGCAAAACGTCTTCAACTTTTAATTCAAGATTTATTATCATATTCCCGCGTTAGTTCAAGAAAACCCGTTAAGAAAAACGTTGATTTAAACGATGTAGTAAATAAAGTGATAAAAATGTATTCCATAGCAATTAAAGAAAGAAATACAACTATTTTAATCGATGAACTGCCGGTTGTTTTTGCAGACGACAATCAAATGAGTTTGCTTTTCCAAAATTTAATCGGAAATGCTATTAAATTTAATAAAAACGAGAACCCTGAAATCTGGATAAAAAATAGGCAAAGTGATAATTACTGGATATTTTCTATACAGGATAACGGTATCGGTATAGATAAAAAATATTTTGATAAGATATTTATAATTTTTAAATCACTTCACCCAAAGGATGAATATTCTGGCACCGGCATTGGCCTTTCGCTATGCCGCAAAATAGTTGAATTACACAGAGGAGAAATTTGGGTAGAATCACAGCTTGGAAAAGGTACAACTTTTCATTTTTCCCTGCCCGGAAAGGAGAATAACAATGCAGTTTGAAAACGAAATTACCCCTACAAATATATTACTAGTGGAGGATAATCCCGGTGATATAAAATTAACGCTAAAAGCCCTTGAAAAAAGCAAGCTCGCTTTGAAAATAGAAGTTTTAACTGACGGCGAAGAAGCATTGAGATATTTGAACAAAGAAGACAAATATAAAAACGCAAAAACTCCGGATTTGGTTTTACTAGATTTAAATCTGCCTAAAGTTGACGGATTTGAAATTTTAAAAGAAATTAAAACCAATGACAAAACGCGTTTGATTCCCGTTGTCATTATTACGACTTCAACGCAGGACGAAGACATTGCAAAAGCTTATTCGGAATATGCAAATTGTTATATAACAAAACCCGTTGGTTTTAATAAATTTAAAGAAATAATTGAGAAATTAGAAGAATTTTGGTTTACTATAGTTAAAATACCTAAAGTTAGTGAGTAAGGAAATGTTTAATAAACTTAGGGTGCTTTTAATTGAAGATAACCCCGGTGATGCAAATTTAGTTGAAAAATATTTAAACAATATTGTTCGCC
>CAYUYT010000078.1:0-14950 GCA_964449345.1 uncultured Spirochaetia bacterium
TCGATAAGTATATCTCCCGTAGTATACTTTTTTTGGGAAGATAATCTGCCGTTTTCATAAAGATACTTTGTATATAACTCTATTTGACCGGAAGCGTTAAATTGCGTTTCTTTAATAACTTTTCCGTTATTATTATATTCATAAACAATACCATGGCTCAATTTTTTCCCGGGAAAATACCAATTCTCAAATTTAAGAAGAACAAAATCTTTATCCTTTGATTTAACCAATCCGTTTGGTAATAATTTACCCGTTATCATTAATTTCGTATCATCAAAATACATACGATATGCATTTAAATTTTTTCTATCCGAATTAACGTAAAAATAAAATAATGTATTTACGCGTTGCCATTTATAATAATAATTTTTATCTCTGACAATTTTTTTATATATTCCGTACTTTTTTGAAAGTTTAAAAATTTCATTTTTTATTGCTTCCCGGGAACGTAAAAAAATTTCACCATATTTAATCCAATAAGCAACGAGTTTATCTTTAAAAAAATAAATAAAAATTTTTATAAAAGGATTCGTACCTAAATTAATTTTTATTTCCTTCATACCCTTAACGAAAGATATTTGAGGTTTAATTTTATTTTTTGAACGCATGAATTTTCTTTTAAAAATGTTTCTAATTTTAACATTTTTATCCGAAAAAATTTTTAATACATCTTTTGAATGCATACCCCATTTAAACCCTGAATAAAGTTTAATCATTCTCTTTTTCTGTAATAAATTTTGGGGAATATTTTTCCTTAAAATTAAATTTCGGTTAGTTTGGTTATCGATTATATCATAAATATTTGTTGAAGTGTGTTGTTCCAATTGTTTATTATTACTATTAAAAGCCAAAGCAGGAAAGATAAAAATTATCAACAGTAAAATTACTATATTTACGGTGTTTTGCTTTTTCATTATAATATTTATCGTTATATTATTGCAAACGCATAAGCGACAAAAACTACCTTATTTTTAATATATTAATTAACGGTAAAAAATAAATGAAAAAAATTCACTTTTTAGGTACAGGGTCATCAACCGGTGTTCCGATATTAACGTGCAAATGCAAAGTCTGCACTTCCATAGACTCAAAGGATAAAAGAATGCGGCCTTGTTTGTTTATTGAAGGTGATAAAGAATGCGTTGTTAATGATATGTCGGCTGATTTTCACTGGCAAGCCCTTAAATCGGAAATTGAACGCGTTGACGCTGTATTTCTAACGCATTCTCATCATGACCACATTGCAGGCATTGATGAAATAAGAATATATAATTATAAGCAGAAAGGTAAAATCCCATTTTATGGTAATAAAGCAACTTTATCCGAAGTAAAAGAACGCTTTTCGTATATATTTAAAAAAACGCAGGAAGGCGGGGGAAAACCAAAAATCAATTTACACGTTTTAGAACCTTATGATAAAATCTCGTTAAATGAGTTTGAAATTCAAGCTGTAAAGATTCATCACGGTGAACTTTTAATAAACGGATATATAATCAACGGTAAAGTAGCATATTTAACTGATTGTTCGTTCATACCCGAGACAACGTATAATTTAATTCATGGAATTGATACTATAATTTTAGGAGCTATAAGACTCAAACCACATACAACGCATTTTAACTTTAAAACTGCGAAAAAAGAAATAAAACGCATAAAACCTGGACGTGCATTTATAACGCATATGACGCACGATTTAACGCATAAAGAATTGGAAGACTATTTCGGAGATACGGCAATTATTCCTTACGACGGATTAAGTTTTGAGATATAAAAATAATCCGGCCAAAACTAAAATAATTCATTTTATATTTTATTTACAACGGGATTGTTTATAAAAATAGTATTAAATACATTTTAGAAATACGTTGATTTTATATAAAAATTTTATTTATATTAATTGATAAGAACAAAATATACAAGGATTAAATATGTCTTTAAAAATATATAATACTATGACAAGGAAAAAAGAAGATTTTAAACCTGTTAATGAAGGCGAGGTTAATATATACACATGCGGGCCAACAGTCTATAACTACGTACATATAGGTAATTTAAGAGCTTTTTTATTTGAAGACGTTCTCGTTAGATATTTGCGTTTCAAAGGATTTTACGTAAACCACATAATGAATTTAACGGACGTAGACGACAAAACCATAAGAGATTCACAAGAAGCAAACATGAGTTTAAATGATTTTACTACTAAATATGCAAACGCGTTTTTTGAAGATATAAAAACTCTAGGAGTATTGCCCGCTTCATTTTATCCAAGGGCAACAGAACATATAAAAGAAATGGCTGATATTGTCAAAACACTTTTAGACAAAGGATATGCTTATAAAGCTGATGACGGTTCTGTTTACTATAAAATTTCTGAATTCAAAAACTATGGAATGCTTTCAAATCTTGATAAACAAGGATTGGAAGCAGGAAGAAGCGGCAGGGTATCTTCAGACGAATACGATAAAGATAATATAAGTGATTTTGTTTTGTGGAAAGCTTATTCTGAAAAAGACGGAGATGTTTTTTGGGATGATTTTAAAAATCAGGGACTTGTAAAGGGTAGGCCGGGCTGGCATATCGAATGCTCTGCCATGAGTATGAAATATTTAGGCGAAACTTTAGATATTCATACGGGAGGAATTGATAACTGCTTCCCCCATCATGAAAATGAAATAGCGCAAAGTGAAGCGTATTCCGGGAAAAAATTCGTTAATTATTGGATGCATTGCGCATTTTTAAATATTGATAAAGAAAAAATGGCTAAAAGCAAAGGCAATTTTTATACTTTACGCGATTTAGTGGAAAAGGGTTTTAAAGCCCAAGCCATTAGATACGCTTTAATTAGCGCACACTATAGAATGCCTTTAAATTTCAGTGAAGAACTCGTTGAACAATCTCATTCTGCGATTAAACGAGTAAGAGATTTTATATCAAGAATGGAAAACATAGGTTATAATATACCTGAAAACTCAGACTTACAATATGCTATTGACCATGCTTATTTAAAATTTGAGGATGCAATGGATGATGATTTGAATATATCCGAAGCATTTGCCTCATTGTTTGAATTAATAAAAAAGTTTAACCTTGCAGGTGATAAAATAGGGGCGAGAAATGCAGTTGACGTTATTGAATTTATAAATAATGTTGATATGGTTTTTAATGTTTTCGGTGTAAACAATTCTAAAAAATCAATTGACAAGGAAATCCAAAAACTTATCGATGAAAGAAATCAGTCAAGAAAGGATAAAAACTTTAAACGTGCCGATGAAATACGCGATGAATTACTCGAAAGAGGCATAATTTTAAAAGATACAAATGACGGCACGGTTTGGAGTTATAAATAATAATAGGCTATATGTATGAATAAATATGATTTAATATTAAAAAAAATCTGTTCGGATAAAAATAAAGATAAAATACCTCTATGCCAGGCCGCAGATTTATTGCAAAAAATAGGTTACAGGGAAAAAATTGAAAAAAACAAACACGTATTTATTGATACCAAAGGTAAAAAAATTATCATTTTATCTAGCAAAGGTTTATTTCTAAATGAAAATTTAGTAGATGAAGTTAGAAAAATAATTAAAAATAATTATTCAAACATAAACTTAAATTGCTGAAAATTAGGCAATTTTTTAAAAAAACAAAAACATAAATGCAATAAAATCGAAATCAAAGTAAAAAGCTGTAAATTTAATAAAAATATAATGCCGAATTTTTGTCGTATACTAATTTAAGCAAACTGCAAGGAAGAAAAAAACATTTTCCCGTGAATACCGCCTAATTTCTGTTCGCAAACTCTTTCAGGATGCGGCATCATCCCTAGTATATTTTTCTCTTTATTACAAATTCCGGCAATGTTATCCATACTCCCGTTTGGGTTATAAATATTATTTATTTCACCTTTGGGCCCGGAATATTTAAAAATGACTTGCTCGTGGTCATAAAGCGTTTTAAGCCCTACTTCATCAATTCTATAATTGCCTTCGCCGTGAGCAATGGGGATACGAACAATCTCCGTCTGAATTTTATTAGTAAAGGCAGTATTTTTATTTTCAACTTTTAGATAAACGTCTTTACATATAAACTTTAGCCCTGTATTTCGAATTAAAGCGCCGGGTAAAAGGCGAAGTTCGGTTAAAATTTGAAAGCCGTTGCATATTCCTATAATGTATTTACCTTTTCTCGCATGTTCTTTGATTACTTTAGATACACTAGCGAATTGGGCAATTGCGCCGCATCTAAGGTAATCTCCATAGGAAAATCCACCGGGCAGAACAATAACATCGAGACTATCAACTTTATTATCCTGATACCAAATATAACGCGTTTTGTATCCCATAATTTTATCTAAAGCGTAAAAAGTATCTGCATCACAATTTGATCCGGGATAAACTATTACTCCAATTTTCATAAGACTAAAAGTAATAGACCTTTTGAGTATTGTCAATTTTTCATTATATTATTTTTAGAAAAACGATTTTAAAGGTTAATAAAAGTGAAAACTAAAATTTTAATTGCAAGTAAAAATAAAGGCAAAATTAAAGAAATAAAAAGCAAACTTAACGCTCTCAACAAAGGTTTCATATCTCTTGATGATATTAATAAAAACATCGAAACTCCAGTTGAAGATGGAGACACTTTTTATGAAAACGCGTTAATTAAAGCACAATACTATTTCAATAATACAGGCTACACATGTCTTGCGGATGATTCCGGTCTTGTGGTCAATTGCTTAAAAGGCAAACCCGGCGTTCATTCAGCGCGTTATGCGGGTGAAAACGCTACGGACAAAGAAAATAACACTAAACTTATAAGTATGTTAGACAATGCAATTGATAGGTCAGCGCGGTTTGTTTGTTCTATGGTATTATACTTTAGCGAGCAGAAAATTATAACGGGGTACGGAGAAGTTCACGGAGAAATCGTTCTCGTTCCCAGAGGAAATAAGGGTTTCGGATATGACCCTTTATTTTATTTGCCTAAATTAGGCAAAACCATGGCAGAGTTAGAAATCCTTAAGAAAAATAGAATAAGCCATAGGGCAAAAGCCCTAGATGATTTATTCAATAAGTTAAAAGCTTTATAAAAAGGCTATTCGTTACCATCAGGAGTAGCATTTTCAAGCTCCTGCTTCTCTTCAAATGAAAGTAATTTATCTATATCGAGTAAAATAATGAGTTTTTCGTCGGCATCTCTTGCAACACCCGTTATATATTCCCTTCCTATGCCCGCAACAACGCTTGGAGGTGGCAAAATTTTATGGGCAGGAATATCAATAACTTTTGCAATTTTATCTATAGTTATTCCTACAGTTGTTTCTGCCAATTTTACTATAATAATCCCTGAATCACTTTTTTCCGAAGACATTAATTGGAATCTTTTTTTTAGGTTAATAATCGGAATTACTTTTCCTCTTAGATTTATAACACCTTCAACGAAATCCAATGAATTTGGAATAGGAGTCATGGGTTGCATTTTAATAATTTCCTGACTCTGCATTATATCAATACCGTACATTTCGTAAGCAAGCTCAAAAGTAACGAGTTTTACCGTTTTTTCTCCATAATTAGATTTTTCTTTAAGTTGCTGATTTTGACTTCCGTTCATGCCAACATTAAAATTTGCGTTATTTGAATTTATATCTTGCATTATTTTTTCCCTCAGTAAAACATTACTTTCAAATAAAAATACACTATCATTTCATTCTTGTCAATATATATCTAGAAAGGTTAGAAATATTTGCTTCTTTTAGTCCTTTAAAACGCATTCCTACATCCTCATTTCTCTTAATAACGACAATACATTCCGCTCTAAGAGAAAAATCTCCCAACTCAAAATTAACAGCAATAGTTTTTCCTTTGTAGAGTAGGGAATCGGAAATTTTGTCATTAAAGTGAATTAATGCGCCACCTAAAGATATATCTTGAACCATACCGTAGTAAACGGTCTGTATGCCCGGTATTTTCATCCTTGCATGATTTTTTTGCGTTTCATCCGGTTTCACCCTTATGTATTTACGTTTTTCTTCTTTTATCTTCCCTAAATTACTAAGTGAAATGACAATTTCCTGAAACTGCCTTGAAGCGTCTTCAAGTTTAGGAATAATTGCAAATACGCCGAGTTCTCGCGTTTTCTTTACGAATTGAAAATCAGACTTATAAGTTAAAATAATAATAATAATATTGTTATTATCTATTTTAACTTTTTTTAATGTTTCAAAGTTATCATATCTATCAGAATCAAAATCTATTACTAGCATTTCCGGTTCTTTTTCTTTAAGTACGTTTAATATTTCTTCTTCGTTTAACGCTTTGAAAGGTTGATAACCTTCAGTAAAGAATTTTGTCATGAAATATTCGTTTTGTTCATTTCCGTCAGTAGCAACTAAGACTTTCAATATTTATTTCCTATGAAAATGATTTTTTAGCAAACATTAACTCATATCCGGATAAGTAGGGAAAAATCTAACGACAGCAACTTTATTTTTTTTCTCATTATAAATCATACCGCCGTTCCAATATTCAACCGCAGCAAATAATGAATTCCCGCCGTCAGTTTCATCGCTTTTTTCCGTTTTCCATGAAACGTATTCCATCATTTTCTCAAAATCTTGTTTTTCAAAACATTCGTTTCTTATTTTAAAAAACTCGTTCCATTTATCAAGATCTTCAAACCCTTGGCCTTCATCTTCCACAATAATTCTTATTTTATTATCAAACTCATACCACACTTTAATTTTTTTATGCGGGTCAGCATGATTACCGTGTTTTATACCGTTTTTAAGGATTTCAGAAAGCTGTTGTTCAAGCAAATTTACTTCTTTATAAGTTTCCGGTGCTTTTTGTATAATAAATAATGCAAACGCACGAATTTGATTATATATGCTTGGAAATTCTTTATAATACATTGCCTCGGTATCAAAATAAGGATGATTTTCATCAACAACTAACTTTTTCTCATCAGGTACCATTGATTTGTCAATTTTTAGCATAATTTCACCTCTTTATTAATCTTAATTAGGTTTTGGAATATCATAAATTTTTATGGGCTCTACTTTGCCCTTAACCTTAATAGGTTCTTTCTCAATAAAACTTTTCTGAAACGTGCCAGAATTATCGTATATTACTTTAGAAACAAGTATATGGCCGCCTTCTGCAGCAGAGCATAGACGCGCTGCAAGATTAACAGCATCACCGATAGCAGTAAAATCCATACGTTTATGACTCCCCATACTACCCACAATTACGTCTCCTGTGTTTAAGCCAATGCCTACTTGTACAACGCGTAAATTTTGTTTTTCTCTTTCAAAATTTATTTCATTCATCTTTTTTTGAATTTCAATTGCAGCTTGAATAGAATTCTGAATGTGATTTTCACCTGAAAACCTAGCCATGATTTCATCGCCTACGAATTTATCTATATCTCCACCGCATTTTTCTATAATTACAGACTGAAGGTCTAAATAATCATTACAAACCTGAACAACGTCTTCAGGTTTCATTGTTTCAGACATTGCAGTAAATCCCCTGATATCGGAAAAGAATAAGGTCATTGTTTTTCGCTCACCACCAAGTTCAACTTCTGAAGACGATTGAGCAGTACTTTTAATCATACTAACCGTTTCTTTACTAACAAATTTTTGCATTTCTTTATTTTCTTTTAAATAAACGACCATTTCGTTAAATTCATTAGTCAAATATCCTAATTCGTCGCGAGATTTTAAAGCAATTTTAAAATTTAAATTACCGTCTTTGATTTCGTTAACACCGTAAGTTAAATTTTGAATCGGTTTAGTAATTTTAAGCGCAAGGAAAATAATAAGCGATATTCCTGCAATAAGTACAATTATCGCAATAGTTATTACAAAATAAGCCGAATCGTAAATTGGCTGATAAAGAACACTTTTATCAAACCTTAAAAGCACTAAACCGACAAATTTGGGTACTGCAACTAACGGGCTTATATTATCTTTTTCAATTTTATTTTCAACTGCTTTTTTTATCGCTTTATCAAGATTTTCATCATATTCTTTTTGCGCTTTCGGGCTAATTCTTGCATTAAAAACTTTTGAATATAGATACTCATCCCGACGGCGTATTGCTCTCATATTTGCGCGCAAACCGTACCGGTTTCTACGCCATCTTAGTTTTATTTTGCCATCATCATCGAAAAAAATATTTTTAATTTTTTCAACTCGCTCTTGAAATTTTTGATTAAGTTCATTTTTTAAATTATCTTCAAATTTAATCAACTCAGGATTTTTTGTTCTTCCGAAAATTACAATAGGATAGCGGAAACGAAAATAGTTAGGATTTGACTTTTGCCTTTCTAAAAACCGTTTAGAACTAATCTTATTTTTTAACTTTTCAATTTCTTGGATATATTTTTTTATATTTTTTTTGTAAACTGAAATCTTTTGCTGAAAACTTTTTTTAATTTCAGGGTCTTTCATTTTTTTTATTAAACTTTTAAGCCGGCTTAATTTCATTTGCTCTTTAAACATTTCGTCTTCAGCAACTACGAGTTTCATAGTCAAATATATACTCGTTGGAGTTCCATCCTTATTGCTTAAAACTTTTTGTTCAAAAGCAGGGCTTAAATCTTGAATAACCACGTCTTCTTTGTTTTTATATAACGTAAAGGATTTATAGAATTTTTTCCTGTGCCAGCTAATTTTAATGGATGCGGAATCAAAACCGTTTATCATAATACTTTTTGAATATTTTTTTAACATATTAGGAAGATCTAGTTCCATAGTTTGGCCAGTAAAATCAGAAGCTACAAGATAATTATGCACCTTTAAAGCAACTTCCTCGGTTGCATAAGCACAAAATTCCTTTGTCTGTTGCATAATCGTATCTTTTTGCCTTAATATAAAAATAAAACTTATTACTGCAATTAAAATAATTAAAACCAGAGTAAAAAGAGTGGCCAGTTTTAGCTTAATTCCGGTTTTTTGCATTATTCTTCCCAAAAAACCATGCTGTAAATTGATAGTTTTTGGATCAATAGCTTCAAAATATCTTTTTACAGGCTTTAAGGAAAGGATAATAAAAACGGATAAACTCGTTATTCCATAACCCGTTAATATAATTACTGTTTTGGAAGTAAAAATAAACCTTTCAACTAAGCTAGTATAAATAAAAAAAACGGAAATGCCCAATATAAAAAAAGTTAGAAAAGAATTTTTAATAAATGAAAACACCCAACGTTTTTTTATTTTTGATGCGAAATATAAACCAAGAGTTTTTAATAAAGTATAAACGGAAATAAAAATTAGTAAAATGAGAATAAAAGAATCTGTTTTTACGTTGTTAATAAAAAGTATGAATGATATTGTATAAAAAATAAAAAAAAGACCTGATAGTATTACTGCCGTAAGAAAAAGATTTTTGGGATATTTTGTATCTTGCATTTTATTACCTAAATTAACTAAATTATTCTTGTGTATTTTACTATAGTTTCACCATTATAAAAATAATAAAAAAAAAGTCAAGGAAAAAAAATGATATTAGAATTTCATTAATTTATTATTAATAATATATTTAATATAATAGTTTACTAATCCCTTTAATTCTTAGCAAAGGTTATAATATTATTATAAATAACTTCAGGATTTAATTTTTCAAGCCCTTTTTCTCTTGCACAGCATAATACACCGACAACTTCACCTTTATTTATAATTGGTAAAAGAAGCAACTCACCGATATTTTCACGGTCCTCCTGAGAAAACATTTTAAATAAACCTTCATTAAGAAATACTTTGTCTTTTATATAAACGGTTTTGTCGTGCTTAAAGAAATTATTATAAAAACGGTCATAATCCGTAAATTTGAGCATTTCTACTGTTTCTATTGAAAAATCAACATTTTTTATAACATTAAACAAACCGTCTTCGTCTTTTTCAAGCAACGCAAATTTGGAAATATTCAAATTCGTTTTTAACATATCGCTCATTTTTATCCACAAAGTTTTGAATGTATCGTTAATAAAAATTGAATCGGATTTAACGGTATAATCATCAATTGAATTTTGGTCTGATACTAAAGTATCTTCTTCGTGAATTACATGCTCATCATCAATTTCAAGAAAATCATCTTCAATATCGGAATGAAATGCTTCTATATCAAGATCACGTATAGAACGGTCAATATCCTCAATATATTCATCATGGAATGATTCTACTAATAAATCCGAAGCTCTATACCGGCTATCTGTTTCAGAAATTTCATAATCTCGATTAACAAATTTATCCGCAGCTTGATACGTATGAATAACACTACGGTTAAAAAATTGCCGCAATAATAAAATTACAAAACTAAAAATAAAAATTCCAAAAATTATTATATCAGCTAGATTTTCTTGAAAAAAAGTATTGGCAAAAATCATTTCATTTCCCTAAATAAACAAACTTAATTGCGTTACGCTATTAAAATTTTACTTTCTCCATTTTAAAAACTAATTTATTAATAGCGTAAAATAAAACTAATGTCAAGTAAATATATTTATCAAGAGTGCAATTTTCAAAATTGGTAAAAATTCTTTTTTTTTTGCTTTAATAAAGAGAAATCCGATTTTTATAAACAACTATAAAAAATTAAAAAATACACTATCTCATTTGAATATAATAGCGGATGTTTATATTTTAGCTCATTGCATGATGGGAGCTAAAATAAATTGGAAATTTGTTTTAGCCAAAAGTTCGTTTTTAAAAGCAATTCTGTAAATTGGTTACAATAAGCAAAAGCAAGTCCAAGTTAAAAAGATTAGGTTTATTAAGCGTTTAACGCCTGCTTAAATTACACAGCGGATATTTGCTCATTTTGTTTTATCGAGAAATTCACGTTAATATTGTTCAGATTTATAAAATAAAGCCTGCACAAAACCATGTCCGGATTTTGAAAATAAATGCAAACGCGATATTTTTACAGATTTACCTAATTTCAAACTTTCCTCATTTATGAAGCAATTACAAAATATTTTTTTTTTTAATTTAAATTACACCTTACACAATTTCCTTGACAGACACCTTAAATTTTGTATGATTAAACTAACAAATAAAACGGACAACTTTTATGGAAAAAATTATCATTGATTGGCTTTCAAATTTCGGATTTTCGACAAAATTGGCATTTTATATAGCCAACGCGATAATTATTGCCGGCTTATTAGTAGGCGGCTTTATTGTAAATTTATTTTCAAAATTAATATTTTTTAAAATTGCTAAAAAAGTTATTGAAAAAACGGAAACAAAATGGGATGACGTAATTTATGAAAAAGGCGCTATAAAACGCTTTGCGCGAATTTTACCCGCCTTAGTGATTTACATTACCATTCCTTTTCTTTTCCAGGATTCATCTGCTTTTGGAATATTTGTAAGACGATGTGCTTCCGCTTATATGATTTGGATGGGGTTCTACGTTGTTATTGCATTAATAGACGCAGGGCATTATATCTACAATACTTATGAAATTTCAAAAGAAAGACCGATAAAAGGTTACTTACAATTAGTAAAAATATTTTTATTTATTATTTCAGGAATATTCGTTATTACTACAATTTTAAATAAAGACCCTTGGGGAATTTTAGGCGGTATCGGTGGTATTACTGCTGTTTTATTACTCGTTTTCAAAGATTCAATAATGGGGCTCGTTGCAAGTATAAAATTAAGCTCAAGCCAAATGATTCGGCTCGGAGACTGGATAACGGTTTCCGGCTCGGATATTGACGGGGACGTTATAGATATTTCTTTACACTACATAACAGTACAAAATTTTGATAAAACCATTGCAACCATTCCAACTTATACTTTGATTAACGGCGCATTTAAAAACTGGCGCGGTATGAGTAGCTTAAATATTCGGAGAATTAAACGCTCGGTAAATATAGATTTGCGAACGATAAAATTTTGCTCACCGGAAATGATAAACAAATTTAATAAAATAAAATTTTTAAAAGAATATATATCAAATAAACTTAAAGATTTGCCTCAAAAAGACAGTAAACTTGTGCTAGATTTAGAGTCAAAATTCAACGGCAAACTTTTAACAAATATTGGCTTATTTAGGGCATATCTCGTTGAATATCTAAAAAACCATCCGAGAATAACACAAAGCTTTTCATTTTTAGTGCGTCAGTTGCAGCCTGATGAAACAGGCCTGCCTATCGAAATATACGTTTTTACCAATACTAGTGCATGGGCGGAATATGAAGCAATTCAAAGCGAAATATTTGAACACATTTTATCCGTTATGCCTGAATTTGAATTGAGAGTATTCCAAAACCCCTCCGGCATTGATATTATTGAAGCAATTAAAGCGGGTAAATAAGAATTAATACTTATTGCCTCTATCATAACCACGATTTTTTAAATGCTCATTAGTAATCGCCTTCTGGCGTTTTTGAGTCATACACGTGCTTTTACATTTTTCATAATCACGTTCGCATTGTTCAAGCTTTGTTAAAGAATCACGATTCTTCTTTCTGCAATGTTTATACTGATTTCTGCAAGATGCAAGACAACTTTCAATACCGTGGTGGCTGATGCAGTTGTTTATAAAAATTGATAGAAAAAATAAACCTAAAAGAATAAATATTGGCAATTTAATGTTTTTTAACATCAGATTCTCCTCAATTTATGATACTTTTCTAACACCAAAATTAAATTTTTGTAGCATTTTTTTAAATTTTCCTTTTAGTTAGGTAGAGAATCCTCTGGAAAAAGAGGGGAGTTTTCCGAATTATTTTTTTGATTATCAACATTATTGTTTTCCAGCCCAATTGCTTTCGGTTTTTTATTCTCATTTACTATTTCTTGTGTCTTAAATTGCTTAATTAAATCTCCGAATTTTTCCATTATATTTTCAATTAACACTATAGAATGTTTTTCACCTTCTAAATAATTCAATATTTCTTTACTGCCTTTATAATGCATCTCTGTTTGTTCTGTAAAATCATGTGCAATATTTTTTAATTCGCTCATTGAGTCAATAATTTCTTTACTATCGTCATTAATTTCGTTTATTGAAAATTTTATATCATGAGTACGTTCTATTAATGAATTAATAGTTGCTAAAATTTCATCAGCGCCTTTTTTTTGCTCTTGTGAAGATATAAATATTTCGGTATTAATAGTTACGTTATTTTTAATATTTGTAGTAATTTTATCTAAGCCTCTGTTTGCATCCTCACTTACTTCAACCGTATTTTTAACTTTGAGAATAATACTTTTTAAAAGCCCGTGAATTTTTTTGGATGCAGATGATGAGTTGTCTGCAAGCTTTCTAATTTCTTCGGCAACAACAGCAAAACCCGTACCATATTGGCCGGCATGCGCGGCTTCTATTGCCGCGTTCATAGCAAGGAGATTTGTTTGCTCGGATATTCCCGTTATAATATCAACGATTTTCTTTATCTCAAAACTTTTTTGTTCAATTTCCTGAATAGCTTCAATAACGTTAACAATCTTGCCGCTTCCTTCTTCTGCAAGTTTAGAAAGTTTTTGAGATACATTTTTTGCTTCCGACGTTGTATTAGCTACACTGGATATACTCGCTATCATTTGTTCAAGTGTGGCAGAAAACTGTTCAAAAGCAGAGGTTTGGTTATGTATACTAGAAGTAACGCTTTCAATACTTTCGTTAATATGTTTAATAGCTTCTATAACCTCATCAACATTTTTTGCCTGATTATTTGAACCGAAATTGATTTTTTTTACAATTGCGTTAAATTGTTCAACTACAACGAGAGTATGATTTATTGAATGGGCTAGGTCGGCAATATGATCAGTTATATCCTGGCTTTCCAATTTAAGATGCTGAATAATATTACGCAAATTATTCTTCATTTGCTCAACGGCTTTTGCCATATCGCCCGTTTCATCGTGTTTGGCAATAAATTCGTTTTTTATATTATAAGTTAAGTCATTACGTGCGATAGATTCAGCAAAATTAACTACCTCTGAAATGGGTCTTGTAATTGCCCGTGTAAGCATTGAGACAAAAATTAATCCGATTAAAATTGAAATTAATAAAAGTGAAATTAAAATGATTGTGGCATTTTTTAACATTGTATCGTTATATATAATTGTTTGTTCAACTTCCTGATTTAGACCGTGATTTAAAAAATTAATCATTGCCTGAAGTTCTTCGGCTGTACTTTCGTTCTTTTTCATTAACTTTGAATAAATATCCCATTTTTTCTGCGTAGCCAGTTTTTTTAAACTTTCAAGCGACACTGTAACGTCTTTTATCAATTTTTTCGTTTTGTTTAATTGTTCTTTAAATTCAAAGTTTTTATTTTTTTTATTATCATTAATGTATTCATTATAAAAACTCATAAATTTATTTTCATAATTTAATTCTATGCCATAAGTATTAGATGATTTAAATATTAATATATCTTTCAATATATTTGTTACTCTGGATAGATAAAATTTCATCTGAAGAATTCTTTCCTGCTGCTGTATTTTTGTTGTTAAAAAATTTAGACTTGAACTCGTTTTGTTCATTGCAAAGTATGCGGTAACCCCGATTGCGATTATAAAGAAAAATAAAATAGAAACAGAAATTGCCTGTTTTTTTCCAATAGTCAGTCTCATTAACATTTACCTTATTTTTTCTAGAAAAATAAAATCCACCCAATAATTATATTATCTGCAAAAATATAAAAAATGTGAGTTTTATATTTTTATTTTTTTCATAATTAAATAGTATAAATTATTTATACATTTTTATCAATATTAAATTTTATATTGTTTAAAAATATTTAATTTAAAGGAATTTCTAAAAGCGCAGGTAGAATAGAGATAAAAAATACAGATATGTATTAAATTTTTCTAAATTATTTATAAAACACAGAAAAATGAATTACCGATTAATAAAATTAATATATATTTTGGTTATGAAATTGTTAAAAAGATTTGTTGTTATTTTTCTAATACTAT
>CAYUYT010000079.1:0-14699 GCA_964449345.1 uncultured Spirochaetia bacterium
TCCCATTAGGCTAGCCTAATGGGAATGTGCACCATGTCTGGTAGCTAAAACAAAATTTGCACTCATAAAAATTTAATTCCTTGTTATCTTGCTTATTTTATGATATGATAAACGTAAATTTAAAGAACAAAGGGGTTTTTTATGGCAGCTAAGTTTGAGATTTACAAAGACAAAAAAGGCGAGTTCAGATTCCGCTTAAAAGCTGGTAACGGAGAGATAATTGCCGTTGGCGAAGGTTATACAAGTAAATCCGGCTGCAAAAACGGAATTGAAAGCATAAAGAAAAATGCGCCCGAAGCTGAAATAGTAGAAATTGACGATTAAATTTATATGAATATTTTTTCTTTGCCGGAAAAATTATTGTATAGGCATTGTATTTCAAATTCTCTACAATACTGAATACTTTAACTTATTGACAAAAAAGTGATTGTTTGGCGCAGGTCAAAAAACCAACCCAAACCATAAAAATTTTTTAAACAAGCGCAAAAAATAGTTTTGAATTTTTTATTATCATTTATTTCTAAAACGCTGTATCACATACTTAATGCGATTTTGAAATTAATGAGACGGCAATTTAAATTTAACGAGGATTTCAAAATATATTATTATCAAATCTTAATAAAATTTTACTCGCAAAAGAGGCGAAATAGGCCAATGTCGCCGACCGCTATCTGTTTTCACTAAAATTTTATCTAAAATTTATATAAATTGAATTTCACGTTTTTAATCAACGATTTTAAATTTCGTTTGCCTTCGGATTTATAACTTTATTTGTATCGTTGTGAACTTTATATTCAACAATGTATCAATTTCCCTTACTAAAATAAGAATTGTTTTTCAAATTTCTGCTAATCACAGCGTATATTTAACCGATAAATTTAAAAAAGTATAATGGATTATGCTTTTAATTTAATGCAATGGAGTGCTAAAATGTTTAAAGATTTTGCAACAACGAAATTAGAGATAATGCAAAAATGTCCTTACGCACGCGCATCTTTTTCCAACAATCTAGTAAGCGCTTGCACAAATCATTATAAAACGTGTAATATCCCTTCCTGCCCGCGCCGGCTAATGTAGATATGTGAAGCCGGAATTATTCTAAATCCTCGTTATTAATGGTATGTGATTCCGGCGTTTTATTTAACACGGTAGAGTCATCCGGAACGCTTGATGTTAACCATACATTGCCGCCAATTACACAGTTTTTGCCGATAATGGTTTCGCCGCCAAGGATTGTGCTCCCTGCATAAATTATTACGTTGTCTTTTATAGTAGGATGGCGTTTTTCCCATCTAAGCTTGTCAACGGTTTCCTTTGGCAAAGATAACGCTCCAAGGGTAACGCCTTGATAAATGCGAACATGTTGGCCTATTTCCGTTGTCTCACCTATAACAACGCCGGTTCCGTGGTCAATAAAAAAGTATTTTCCGATTTGTGCTCCGGGATGAATATCTATTCCCGTTAAAGAATGGGCATGTTCATTTATTAAACGCGGTAAAAGCGGTACTTTAAGAATGTATAATTCATGCGCTATCCTATGAAAAGTAATTGCTTTCAATCCGGGATAGGAAAATACAATTTCATCATAACTTTTCGCTGCCGGGTCCCCCTGCATTGCCGCAATAACGTCAGTTTTTAAAATTTCTCTCAATTTTGGTATTGTTTTTAAAAATTCAAAAGAACGCCTTTGTCCTTCTTGAATGCAATTGTCGCAAATTGAAGATGGATTTTTACAACTATGGCGCAGACTTCGTGAAATTTGCACTGCAAGCAAACTAAAGATATCGTTAACTTCAGAGCCGATGTGAAACTCTAACTTGTGTTCATCTAATTCCTGATTACCGAAGAAACCAGGGAATAACAAATCTTCAATCCGGGCAAGAATATTTTTTATTTGCCGTGTATCCGGTATTACGGGCTGGTCAATATGCGCCGTAATATTGTCGTTTCTGCATGATGCAACGATTTTTTTTACAACGTTTTTAATATCCATGGAAAAATTGTTAAACGCTTTTGTATCCTGAGTTTCGCAAAATTTATTTTCATTTTCCATTGTTTTTTCTGCCTTAATAAAATTTAATAATATTGATTAAATGTAAAAAAAAATGCCCTAAAAGTGAACGTTTGTGCTATACTAAAAGATGATAATGAGTAAAACATATAAAAATATATTGCCTTTAATATTAAGGAAATTAAATTATGAAATTGAAGCTTAGCTTTATCATTGTATTTTGCTCCGTAATACATATAAATTTCTTATTTTCATATCCGAATAATTATCAACAAATTTTAACGGGTTCTAGAATTGCTGCCATGGGTGGTGCAGGATGCGCTTTAGGCGGTGAAGGCGAAGCCGCTTTTTATAACCCTGCCGGAATAGTTTTTACAAAAAAAGACGGAATTAATTTATCCGTATCGCATTACGGAATGGATTTTTTATATGAATCAGGGAGAGAAAATGCAGGAGATAATATTAATAAAGAAATCACTCATGATTCAGGACTTTTAATAATTCCCGCAGTAACGACTTTTACGGCAATACTCGATAAAGATAAAGCTAATCCGCAATTTTTTTTAAATTTAGGTTTATTCGTTCCTTCAATGACCGACCTTGAAGGCCATGAAATAGGCAGTGATTCAAACTATGAGCACGACGTTCATGCATTGCAATCTAATTATATTTATCACATTTACATTAACTTTGCTTATAGAATGAATAATTACGTTGCTCTTGGAATTGCGCTTGTTGGAAATTATTCTAAAATGTATCAAAGCGTAAATCTATATAGATATGACAAAGCAACACCGGCTAACTCAACGTATTTAACAGAATCGTATAACTATAAAACAATTGGCATCGGTCTGTCTTTAGGCGTTATCTTTACTTTAGAAAGGTTTCGCTTAGGCATAACTTGCAAAACGAAAAAGATTCCTTTTTATTCTGAAAGTAGCTACACTTTTATAATTCCCGGGCAAGAACCAATACAACGGGAAGATATGAGTGTAGATTATCAAAGGCCCTGGGAATTTTATTTTGGCATTGCTTATGAAATTTTTGAAGGCAAATTCGTTGTTTCGTTTGATTTTAAATATTATCCGTCAGAAGAGCAGAACGTTATAGATACACCGTCTTTTAAGGTTAAATTTGAGAGGTTAAGCACATGGAACGTTAATATGGGCATAGAATATAAATTCACTGAAAAATGGTCAATACGTTCGGGGTTTTTTACGGATAGAAGCGCAACGCCTTTATTAAACGCATCAAATAACGCTAATTTACGAATGGCACGAATTGACCGTTATGGGATAACCCTAGGCGGCGGATATGTATCTAAAAATACAAAAATGAATATTGCAGTAATGTATGTCTGGGGTTTTGGGGATATAAAAATTCAAAACATATCTTCCCCCGGCACTTATGGAATTGCACAGGCAAAAACCAGGGAAATTTTAATAACAATCGGCTCGGCATATTGGTTTAACAGCAGTAATAAAGAAAAAGATAAAAAAACGAATAAAAATAAGCGGTAACTTTATTTTTTTATAACTATTACCATCAAATTGTTAGGTTTTATATTATGGAAAACTATGAACAAAAATATAACGAGATAAAAGTAAAATTTGATATTCTTGAAAAAGAATTTACACATACGTGGAAATTTTTAAACCGCATTACTTCAGGTATGGATTTAGACACTGCTATTGATGAAATAATTATATCAATAATAGAAAATAATCCCAAAATTGATTCGTGTAATTTCGGCCTTATTATTGATAGTGAACACATGATTATACATGACCTTTCAAACGTTTCTAAAAAATTAGGTTTAGATATAAATGAAAGCTTCACTTCAAGTTTTTTTAACGTTAAAATTGAATATAGAAAAAGTGAAATTTATATGTGCGTTGCGGCTAGTAACGATATTGAAATGTACTACGAAGATATTTACACCAAAGATTTAAACGAAGCGGAAAAAATTTTTTACGAGCAAACCGGTATGAGAGGGCTATATGTCCTGCCCGTTAAATTTAGAGATGAAATAACCGGAGCAGTTACATTTTTCAGCACTGGGGTTTTAACTTTATCCGAATATGAAAAGAATATTATCAGGAATAAGGTGAAAATAATTGCTTATGCAATAGAGCAAAATAAATTATACAATCAGTTGAAAAATCATACAAAAATCATTGAGGAAAAAAATAAAATTATATCCGAAGATTTAATGTTAGCAAGGCGTATACAAAAAAATCTTATCCCTGTAAAATTCCCGGAAAACCTTAGTGTTAAAATTTCAACAATGTACTTTCCCATGATTGAAGTTGGCGGAGATTACTTTGATTTTAATTTTGAAAAGGATAACAATTTTTCCGTTATAATGACAGATGCATCAGGACACGGGGTTTCTGCAGCGTTCATTACAACCATGCTTAAAGTTGCCTTTAATAGTGAAAATGTGCAGCAAAATATAGATTGTCCCGAAAAAGTTTTAGAAGAAATTAACAAATCAATCGTAGACAAAACTGCAGGTAATTTTGTTACGGCAATAAACGCGTATTTTGATTTTAAAAATAGTTTGGCAAAATTTGCTTGCGCCGGACATAATCCCGTATATAAAATCAATCAGAATGAATTTGAAGAAATTCACCCTAAAGGGAGAATATTATGTCTTTTTGACGATTCAACTTATGATGAACTTTCAATTCCCTTTAAGTCAGGGGATAGATTTTTCTTTTATACGGACGGATTAACCGAAGCAGTTAATGAAAAAAACGAGGATTTCGAAGAAAAGCTTATTTCTATTTTAAAGCAATCATCAACGCGAAACCCTGAAGAACTTTGCAACGAGATAGAAAACGAGCTAAAACAACACGCTTTATTCAAGGAAAAGAAAAACTTTAATGATGATATTGCCGTTGTGGTTATTGATATAAATTAATACAGGGATTTGATTCAATTTCTGGTTTTAAAGGTAAAAAATTACGATTTAATATACTCAATTGCTTTTTCAACGTCTTCGCATAATTTGTACTTGTCAAGTAAACCTAGAGTTGTCATGATTTTTTCAGCAGTGGAACTCAATTTAGATAAAACTATTTTGCCTTTTAACTCTTCAATCCGATTTTTAGCAGCAATAAGCATTCTTACGCCGCTTGAAGAAAAATAAATAACATCGCGCATATCAAAAACGAGATTATAAACCTCGTTTGAAAGGAGTTCATTAACTTCTCTTTCTACTTCTTCGGCAACAATAATATCAACCCGTCCGTTTAAGTATAATACCGCGTAATCATCCGTTTTTTCTATTTTACAATTATCAAACATAATTATCCGTTTTGTTTAACGATGTGAATATAATATACTATTCTCCGGTAAAATCAATTGTTTTTTTTAATCCGAGCTAATTTTAACTATATTTAAGAGAAATTCTTCATACAACCAGTTAACCGCGGCTTGGGTATCAATGTTTTTTGCGTTTTTAACAAGTTCGATTACATTACCCTTTTCTTTGATGCAAGCACAACGGTAACAATTATCTTTGATGTTGAATTCAATGGTTTTTGTGCCGGCTTTTTTCATTTCAGGGTGCAAACAGCGTGTGCATGTATTTGCAATAACGCTAACGCCCAAACGCCCGGCAACTTCAAGTATTGGTATATCCTTTACTGATTCAAGCTTTTTTTTATATTCCATTTCTACCTCAATAAAAACCATTGATTTAAAGTTAACTTTAAGGTTATTAAAATTCAATTAGGATTTATTTAATTAATGGCATATTTTACATTTTTTACACGAAACAAAAATAATTTTTATTGCATAATTTAAACTTACAAAAAAACATATCTTTTAATAAAAACACCCTAAAGATATTTAAAAAAAAGTAGGAAAATAATTTATAATGTGTTTAATTATATTAAAATAACTAACGGTTTAAATCTTTAGTGAAAATTCTTTAAAATTTTAAAATCACATTAGTATTTTATGCTGTAAAATATACAAGAATTGGATTTGTATTGACGATAATATTAAACAATAGTTTTACAACGGAGTTAAAGTGAAAAAAGTTTTATTACTTACCATTTTCTTACCATTATTAATTTCAAATATATTTGCAATGAAAAAAAAATACCTTTCAATTCCCGTTTTGTGTTATCACCACATTGAAAACAAAAGCGGCACACATCTTGATCGGTCTAATTACAGGATAAGCGTAAAACAATTTAAAAAGCAAATGAATTATTTACGTAAAAACGGTTTTAAAACAATTTCTCTTGACACGCTTCATAAATTCATCGATGGACATGACGTTAGGCTTCCTGCTAAACCCGTTGTAATTACATTTGATGACGGTTTAAAATCTCAATACCGCAACGCTTTACCTATTTTGAAAAAATACGGTTTCAAAGGAGTTTTTTTTATTTATCCTTCCGTAATTCTTGCAAAAGCGGGTAAATACAAAAAATATTATATTAATAAGAAAATGATTAAAAAACTTCACAAACTAGGCATGGAAGTAGAATCCCATTCATATTATCACCCTCTAATGCATATTTCCCCGCTTAGAGATAATATTGTTCAGTTTAAATATTCTAAAAAATGGCTTGAAAATATAATTGATAAAAAAATACAGTATTTTGCTTACCCGTTTGGTTCTTATACAAGGGATACAAATAATTTAGCTTTGAAATACGGGTATAAGGGGTTGTTTACAATAAACAATTCACCTGTTTATGCCGGTAGTGATGTTTTATCCATAAACCGTTATATGATTGCACGCAATCACAATTTACGAGTATTTAAATTATACGTGAATGCCCGGGCTTTAAGAATAACGCGTTTCAACCCTGTTAACGGTGGGAGATATGGAAAAATTGATTATATCAGCGCAAAATTAAAAGATATAGTTTCCTTAAAAAAGTACCGTGTAATTATTTTGCTAAACGGGGTAAGGCATAAAAAATATTTTTTTAATCACGGGCGAAAACTTTTATTTTTTTATCCGAAAAAAGTTTATAAAGGGCTTAATATTGTTCAAATAATTTTAAAAAGCAAAATTAATACAAACTCCACTAGGTTAATTGCAAGCTGGTCGTTTGTTTATTCGAAAAAAACGTATCTTGCCAACCGTAAAAATAACAAACGAAAACAGAAAAAGAAAACTTCAACGAATTAATAAAAAAACATTTACAACTTGCTAATATATTTTTATTTTAACCTTAACAAAATATTTAGAATAAACGCTTTGGGGTGTAGGAGGCGTACAAATGACCATAAAAAATAAACTCCTTACCGGGTTCTCAGCTGCAGTTATTATTCCGGTGATATTAATTTGCATTATTTTAGCATATGAGGTAAAAAGCCGTTCGTTAGAGCAGTATAATAAAACGACTTTAAACCGCTTACATGAAATAGATAAATTTCTTTCTTTGTTTTTGAAAAATGTTAAAGAAAACACTAATATGCTTGTGAAAAGCCCGGTTATTATTAACAGCGGATTAGAATTACCCTCATATGTAAACGATAAAAAAAGTTCAAAAATACTTGAAAAAAAACTCTCAAATTCAACAAGGAAAATATATGCGTTTTTAAAAAATATTAAATCAACGCATAGTAATTACGTTCTTGCTTATATAGGTTCGAATTCAGGCGGGATTATAACCTCGGATAACATCAAGCTTCCGGGAGGTTTTGATTCCCGTTCCCGCCCTTGGTTTAAAAAAGCAATTAGAAATAAAGGACAAGTTATCTTAACTAATGCGTATCAATCAGCCACCGAAGAACCCGTTTTCACCGTTGCAAAAACTCTGCAAATAAACGGTAAGGTTAAAGGCGTAGGCGCGCTCGATATTAGTTTATCCGATTTAACGGGTTTTATTAAAAATTTAAAAATAGGCGAAACAGGTTATGTAATGTTAATTGAAAATAACGGTGTTATAATTGCAGACCCTTCAAATAAAAAAAATCTTTTTAAAAATATTGAAAACTTTTCAGAAAAAGGTTTGAAGAAAATACAAAATATTAAACAGGGAAATCAGAATTTAGAGATTGATGACAAAAGTTATATGTCAAAAATAATAACGTCAACGCAGGGAAAATGGAAAATTGTAGCCCTCATGGAACGTCAGGAACACATGAGTAAAATATATTCATTATTAGCTATAATCATTGTAATCGGATTAATAGTAAGCATTGTATTTGCAATAATCGCTCTTGCAATTTCAACGTATATCGGTAAGAATATTAAACAAACTTCCGCTACTGTTAAAAACATTACTAAAGGGGATTTAACAGCGCGCGTAAATGTGAAATCAAAAGATGAACTTGGAAAATTCAGCCAAAGTTTTAACAGTTTTATAAAAACGCTTTGCGATAATTTTACAAAATTGAAAAAGCGTTCATCAAAAACTGCCGAGGCTGCTCACGAATTGTTGACAAATGCTGAACAGCTCGCTTCAAGTTCCGAAGAAATGTCTAGTTCGGCTATAAATGTTAATGAGAATATGAAAAAGCAAAAAACCGTTATTGATACAACGGTTCAAAGCTTTAAAAGCATATTTAATGAAATCTCGCAGATTAACGCGTTAACTCAATCTAACGAAAACAAAGTTGAAGATTTTGCAACGACAATCGAGCAAATTGCAGCTAACATAGAAAGTATTGCAAAAAATTCAAATAATGCTGATAATGCCGCCGAAGAATTATTACGCATTGCTAAAATCGGTAATGAGAAAATTATTGAGATGCGCAGTATTATTGAAACCATGAACGAGAGCGGTAAAAGAATAAGTATGATTGTCGGGCTAATTCAGGATATTTCCGAGCAGACAAACCTCCTTGCAATGAATGCAGCAATTGAAGCCGCACATGCCGGAGAATACGGACAGGGTTTCGCAGTTGTTGCCGAGGAGATTAGAAAGCTAGCAGACAAAAGTTCATCTAACGCAAAAGATATACAGGGCATGGTCAAAAGAAACAGCGAAAACCGTAAATCATTAATGTTAGCGGGAGAAAAAGTAGACAACGCGTTTCAAAGTATGAGCAATCATATTGAAAAAGTTAAAGATATTAACAGGGAAATCGCAACATCAATGCAGGAACAAAAAAAAGCCAACTTTTCTTTTTTAGAAACAACGCAGAAAATCAAAGTACAGGCAGGTGAAGTTAAGGAGAAAGTTAAATCTCAAACCGAACAAGGGAAAAAAATACAGAAATATTTTGAAAACTTAGAAAAAATAAGCCTTGATGTTTTAAATGCAACTGAAGAACAAACCTCTGCAATAAAAGAGAATTCCCTGTCTGCAGAACATATAATGAATATTTCAGGAGAATTAGATAGTATTGCCCGGGAAATAAAAAACGATTTTGAAAATTATGTAACGGATAAAAACGGAAAAGGGATAACGGAAAAAGCATAGCAAAATAGACACTAAAATATTAATTTGCAGCACGTTGAAATTAATATAATTCAAGTAACCTCTAAAAACGAACTTTTTTAAGTGTTCTAATCACTTTACTTTTCATAATTGTTACAGCAAAAACATGTTCAACCCAGACACGAGTTTTAGATTTTATACGGTTTCGGCCTTTTTCCTCTTTGCTTAATTTTTTATTACGTTTCCCTTTTATAAGCCTCTTTGATAGTTCATAAAAAAACTTCCTTAAAAACTTTATATATGAAGTTTACAAATTTTTAAGCAATTAGTGAATTCTACATCGAATTTTCAGTACACGTTTGAAAAAGGATAAATCTATCAATAAAAAACGCTCCCAATTTATTTAACCTCTTTAAAGTATTTACACTAAACCCTCGAACTTAATCTTGCAGCCTGTCTTTATTAATTTATCTTGATTAATAAAAAATGAGCAGATTTTGCGGGCAGCAGCTTTACTGCTAAAACAAATTTCATTTTTATTTTAGCTCTCACCCAAACAAGAGCTAAAATAAAAACGGAATGTAAAAATCCCTTAACTTATTTAAATAAGACATCTTATTTATAAAAATTAAATTTAACCTATATTTTTTTTGATGCTACCTAGTTTTTAGAAGTTCCTTTTATTAAATCCTAAATATCGAGTTCTATAATTTACTGTATTGCGGTATACTGATTTTGATAATAAAACTGTAGTTAGAATCTATAATTCGCCCAAACGTTGAAATAGAACAGGTGCATGTAATAACTGCCGCCCGTAATTGACATCCAGCCGAGATTACTTTCAACGCTAAAATCTTTGAATAACTCGTAACGTACATTCGCACCGCCTTTGAAGACCATGAGAAATGCTGTGCCCGGGGCTTGAGTGGTTACTTCGCTACCGCTAACCACCTTTTTTGAAGGCAAATCAAGGTAATGATAACTCATACCTACTGAAACTGTAGGGCTTAGGAAAAACTTATCAAAAATTTCAAACTCATACAAAACGCCTATGAAACCCGGTATCATTATCCACGTTCCGTCGGGATTATCCTCTTTGGTTGTTTCCGAACCCTGTATTATAATGTTTATACTGTGCGCCCTTGAGTACATGAAACCCACTTCAGCGGAAATGTAGAAATGTTTTAAAAAACCGCTTCTCATTGAACTGAAATTAAAGTAAACTCCAATGTTAAACATAAACCCCATGTCATAAGTTTCTCTAAACGCTACGCTGTCTTTGCTGTCTCCAACGGGAATAATCATTCCCGGTCCTCCGAATATTTTTAAGTGTAGCATTATCCTGTCTTCAAGGGGAGTTACAAACTCTCTTCCTGTCAACTTTTTAATAACCTTATTTTCATATTTCTCCAGGTCCTCAAAATCTTTGGGTTCAAGATTACTTGCACTCGCGCAAAAACTATCCACCCCGGAAAGTATAACGAGAAAAAATAATATTAATAAAAATATGTGATACTTTTTAAATATTCCCATAATATTTATACGGAAAAATCCGTTCCATTATAATAAAGTTGCAAATTTAATGCCAAATTTAAATTTTGTAAATTCTATTATAGTAATAAATTGGAATTTACACCCCGTTTTAAAGCGTTGGGAATTTTAAGCAATGTATGAAATTCCCTACATATTATATATTACGAAGCTCTATTTAAATTTCGTCATTTTTTTTAAAAAAAAGTACATAAAAAGAAAAAAAATTGCATAAAATAATAAAACGGAAATGATAGTACAATAAATAAGTAAAATCACGTGCAAAAAAATGAATGTTAAATAGATACAATGTCAATTCCCTTTATTGGAGCAAAAAAATCTGTAATGCCATTATGCTTTGATTCTTAATATACTAAAGTGATTTTAAAATCAAAGTATTGTATATTGTAATTGCTTTTCAACCGACACTTTAAAGTGTCGGTTGCATAAAATTTAAAGTATTATTAGTATAAAAATATTTTCCGTAAGGAACGCAGATTTGCGTTCCCTACCTGCATTTATCATTAACATTTTTTCAAGTTAGATTTTATAGTTTAAAACTAAATGATATAACTCTGATTTTAAAAACCATAACGGGAGCATCAAAGGTTGACCCGGATAAAAAAGAAGTGCAGGAAAAACCCAATAATGTGGAAAGCGTTTCTAGTCTGCCAAATTTCATTTTTGCTATAAATTGAAACGAAATAGTATTACAATTAAAGTATGAAAAAATTTAGTAGAAAAACATGGCTATTTGTGCGGATTGGCTCCATATTTTTAGGTCTAGGCGTTATTCTCGTTATATTAAAACCCGTTTTAGCGGGAAATGATGAAAACGCTTTGCTTTTCGGCATTGTTTTAATACTAACGGGCAACGCGCTAATTATCTACGGTGTTATCCGGTTTATAAAAAAACGGATGAATAATTTAAAGTAAATTATACCTAGATAATTGAATAAATAAATTTCAATTCGCTGCAAACTCCAAGTAACTTTAAACCGCGCTTAAAATACAATATCGCAATTATTACTGCGGATTGCTTTTAGTGTATTTAAGCATTATTAAAGTCATATCGTCGTGTTGTGATTGAATACCGCGAAAATTATCAATATCATTATCAATTTCCGTTGTCAATGTGTTGAAAGGCATTTCTTTTATCAATCGCGTTATATTTCCAAGCATATTATATTCTTCGTTATACACGTTTGTTTGCTCTTCAAATCCGTCAGTGAAAACCATGAGAATATCGTTCTCCTTCATAGTAATAGCGTTTGCAACGGGTTTTAATTCCGGCTTAAAACCGAGTGGAATATTGCTTTCGGAACTTTTTACCTTAAAAATTTTTTCTTGCCTGTAAATGTAAACATAAGCATGGCCCATATCATAAAAAACGAGTTTTCCCGATTTCGTATCAAGGTGTCCAAAAAAACCTGTTAAAAATTTATCCATTTTAAAAGATGTATGAACGTATTTGTTTAGAGAAATAATAAATTTTTTTAAACCTTTATTGAAATCGTAAATATTGAAAAGTGCGCCTAAAAGCGTTGTAACGAGCCCCGCGGAAACGCCTTTACCTGAAACATCGCAAAGAGAAAACAACCAATTATTATTTGTTAATTCTTTAGCGATATAAAAATCACCGCCAACGCCTTTTGCCATTTTACTCGTTGCAATAAAATGAAAGTCATTTTTTTGTAAATCGGTTTTTTCTTTTACAATTCTTTTTTGCAAATCCGCAGCCTGTTCAATATCATTTCGCGTAATATGGGAAAGGTAAAGCAATACATCAATGTTCGTAAAGATACCGGCATATTCCCCCGACCTTTTTGTAAGCAGAAAGCGTTTTTTATCCGTTGTTTCCAAATAATCAGAAATTTCGAAAATAACAGAAAAAACATCTCTTTTGAAATGAAAATCAGGCGGCTGTACAATTAAATCGGATAAATTTTCATCTTCCAACAATTCTTTCAATGTTTTATTAACGAGTATTTGTTTGCCGTAATGTTTGTTTAAAAAATTTAAAAGCTCCATACGCAAAATAACGCCTTTAACTTCATAGGATTTTCCCACAACACCGAGCTCTTTCAATTTGTCATCAGCATTTAAAGCAGGCACTAAATCACGTATCAAAGTATCTTGCGTTGCAAAAGCAGTAGAGCATGCAATTTTGCCAATTACATGGCCTTTGGATGATAAATCATTGTTTATATATTTAATAACATTCTTTTTCGGCGTAGCGTTCCATGATTTTTTCTGAGAAATGTCTAATTTGAGGCCGGAAACTTTCATTTCTTCTTTGAAAGTTTTAATTTCTTTTGCTTTGTTGAATCTAACACTTAAGGGCATATTACTACCCCTCCTTAATTTTTTACCTCACCTCCTTGGAATAAAAGTTCAAAAACTTAAATCCTATTTTATTCATATAATACTAAATATTTTTTATTAAATATTCAAGAAATGATTGACAAATATAATCAAAACGGAAAAAATTAAAAAAAAATACATGGCAAATACTGTCTTATTTGAGTAAAAAAATTTTGTGTTATAAATTTACAAAACTATGAAACAAATTTTAAATTGTGTTTTTTGATTTTTCTTTGTTTTTAAAGATTTTTTTTATAAAAAACTACTTTTCTTATGAATTTTTTTTATTATTGAAATAATAAAAGGATATTTCATTCTTTTAATAATGGGATGAGGCATAGTAAAAACGAAAAGGCAGGTTACTATGTCAGAAAAAATTAAACTCGCTTTGAATAATTTCAATTTTTCGTATGACGGAAAAATTGCCGTTCTTCATGATATTACTTTTGACATTATTGAAAACGAAATAACAGCAATAATAGGTCCTTCGGGTTGTGGCAAAACCACTTTATTAAAATGTATTGCAGGGGCAAATGACAACTTTATTAAAAAGTATCATGAAGGCGTTATTTCAATGGACGGTGTCCAGATTTTAACAAAAGGAGAAGCACCTCAAAAAATTGATGCGGATAATATTTTTGGTATTGTCTCACAGAGTGTAGAATTACCTAAAAAGACAATTTATGCAGGATTAGCGTCAAGTATAAAAAAAAGCGGTATTAAAAACGAATCCGATATCAATGATATTATTCAAGATACGCTGAAAAAAGTTATACTTTGGGAAGAGGTTAAAGATAGGCTGAACGAATCAACATTAACTTTAAGCTTAGGACAGCAACAACGCCTTGCTATGGCTTTGGCAATAGCAAAAAATCCGCAAATTCTATTGCTGGATTGCCCGACAAGCGCGCTTGACCCCATTTCAAGACAGAATATAGAAGATTTACTAATTGAATTAAAGAACCGTTTCACAATTATTATCACAACGAATATAATGGGCGTTGCAGCGCGAACTAGCGCGCAAACTTTATTTTTATACCTAGGTCAGGTTTATGAATACGATAAAACAACGAAAATTTTTACCAACCCGGAAATAGAAGAAACGGATTATTTCATAAAACAAAGTTTTGTATGATGTGATTTTAAAATAAGCAAAAATCAGAGTAAAATTCAAATGCATTTTCAACAGAGATTTTAAACGTTTAGTTATTTTTTTATTATGTAATTCTCTTTAATTGAAATAATATCTATTGAATGATAAATCATTATAAAATCTTCTAAGGAATTAATATACATTCCTTACAAGTATTACATTTTTCAATAAATTAAAGGGAAATATTATCAGAATAAATGATTTTTTCCCCGTTGCTTATATATTACCTGAATCCGTATAAAAAAATGCTTTAAAAAGTGCAACCTCTTGCGCTATAATA
>CAYUYT010000080.1:0-14644 GCA_964449345.1 uncultured Spirochaetia bacterium
TAGGGTATGGGGGATTTCTTCTCTTCAAGTCCCCCTTTACTCGAAGGGGGATTTAGGAGGATTTGCTTCTCTTCAAGCCCTGCTTTATCAAAGAGACTAAATAGAATAAATTTCCATATTTTAACGCTAATTAGATAAACTAGTCCGCTTTTTAAAAAAAAACCGTCGATTTTTTTTTCATTGCTTTTGAATATCGAATATTTAGTTATTAAAATAAATTTTGGGGGTATTGATTTTTTAACCTTTCTATAATTTATACCAAGCGCATTTTTTGAGGTTAATTTACATTAAATATGCGTAGTTATGAAAAGTTGCTTAAAATTCGTGTATTTAAATGATATTTTTGCTTGTTTAAAAAAATTTATATATTTTTTTATTCTAAATATCAAGATTTGCTGTTTAATGTTAATTGACGCACATTTAATAATGAAAACAATAGATTTATTTTTTAACATATTTACAAAATTTTAAACTTGCACTCATTATAATAGTAATCGTTGACTTTTAAATAAAAAACAAATAATTTTTATTATTCAGGGTGTTGTAATACCCGGAAAGCTAAAAAGGCAGGATAAAAAAATGTTCAAGAAACTAGTTGAGGCACTGTTCGGGAAAAAAACTGACCGTGATGTAAAAAAATTACAACCCATAGTTGACAGTATAAATGCAATCGAACCGGAGATAAAAAAACTTTCTGATGAGCAATTAAAAGCAAAAACGCAGGAATTTAAAGAGCGTTTAAAGCAAGGTGAAACCCTCGATGACATATTAGCCCCCGCTTTCGCTGTTGTTAGAGAAACAGCCGTAAGAACCATGGCAATGCGTCATTTCGACGTTCAGCTAATGGGTGGTTGTGTATTACATAACGGGTCTATTGCGGAAATGAAAACAGGGGAAGGTAAAACCCTTACTTCCACTTTAGCAATATATTTAAATTCACTTCAGGGAAAAGGCGTTCACGTTGTAACGGTAAATGATTACCTTGCCAAACGCGATGCCGAATGGATGAGCCCGATATTTAATTTTTTAGGACTTGAAGTGGGTTTTCTTCAAAACATGATGAACCACGAAAAAAGAAAGAAAGCGTACAATTGCGACGTTACTTACGGGACAAACAACGAATTTGGATTTGATTATTTGCGTGACAATATGGTTGAGCATAAAGATTTTAAAGTTCAGCGCGAGTTAAACTTTGCCATTATTGACGAGGTTGACTCGATTCTAATTGACGAAGCAAGAACACCGCTTATTATTTCAGGTCCATCCGAAGAGTCAACGGATAAATATTACGTTATTGATAAATTTATACCGCGTTTGAAAATATGTAAAAAAGGCGATGACGGAAAATGGGATGCTGATACGGGAGACTATCAGGTTGACGAAAAAGACCATTCGTCTGTTTTAACTCCGAACGGTATTGCGAAAATGGAAAAGCTTTTAAATATTGACAACCTTTATAACGCAAAAAACATGGAAATCGTGCATCACATAAATCAGGCGTTGAAAGCTCACACTCTATATAAAAAAGACAAGGATTATATAGTAGAAGACGGACAGGTTATTATTATTGACGAGTTTACAGGGCGAAAAATGTACGGAAGGCGTTACTCGGACGGACTTCATCAGGCAATAGAAGCAAAAGAACGCGTTACCATTGAAAAAGAGTCGCAGACTTTAGCAACGATAACAATTCAAAACTATTTTAGGATGTATAATAAATTATCCGGTATGACAGGAACGGCGGAAACCGAAGCGGAAGAGTTTTATAAAATATACAAGCTTGACGTTGTCGTTGTTCCTACAAACAAACCAATGATAAGAATTGACAAGGACGACCAAATTTACGCATCGTATAAAGACAAATTAAACGCAATATGCAACGATATTGAAGAACGATACCGCAAAGGTCAGCCGGTTTTAGTGGGTACTGTTTCCGTTGAAAAAAGCGAAGAAATTGCAAAAGCGCTAAGTAAACGAAGAATACCCCATAACGTATTAAATGCAAAGCAACACGAAAGGGAAGCGGATATCATTGCCCTTGCAGGAAAACCTCATGGAGTAACCATTGCGACAAATATGGCAGGCCGCGGAACTGATATTGTACTGGGCGGGAACCCTGAACACATTGCGCATAACAGAGTTGGATTTGACGCGCCTCTTGAAGAATTTAAAAAAATCTTCGAAGTAGAAAAAACAAGGAGTTCGGGAGAAAAGCAAAAAGTGCTGGAATTAGGCGGTTTATACGTTTTAGGCACGGAAAGGCATGAATCAAGGCGTATAGATAACCAGCTTAGAGGGCGTTCGGGCAGGCAGGGAGACCCGGGAGAATCCGCATTTTATTTATGCCTTGACGATGATTTACTTCGCTTATTTGGTTCGGACCGTCTTGCGCCTTTAATGGCAAGAATGGGTCTAAAAGACGGGCAACAAATTGAACACCCATGGATAAATAAGGCAATCGAAAACGCGCAACGAAGGGTTGAGATGCGAAACTTTGAAATTCGGAAACACCTTCTTGAATACGATGATGTTTTAAACCGTCAAAGAGAATTTATTTATGAATTAAGAAATAAAGCTCTAGATGAAAAAAATTTAAAAGAAACCATACTCGATTATATAGAGGAAACCGTAACTGAACTCGTTGAAAATAACGTACAGCGTGGCAACGTAGAAGAACACGAGTACACAATAATATCGGATTTGGTTTTTCATAATTACGGAGTTGCCCTTGATAAAAATCCTGATGTTCGTTCAAATAAAGAAGATTTACGGAATTATATAGTTGAACGCCTTAATAAAGAGTACGATTTAAAAGAGGCCGATGTTGGCGACGAAGTTATGAGACAATTCGAATGTTTTATCATTCTAAACGTTATTGACGGAAAGTGGAAAGACCATTTGTTATCAATAGACAATTTGCGGGAGGGAATAGGTTTCAGAGCATATGCAGAAAAAAACCCGCTTACTGAATATAAAATTGAAGCCTCGCGGATGTTTGATGAAATGTCATTAAATATGCATTCGGAAATAGTTGAATTATTGTTCCGAGCGGAAATTGAACCTGCGGATATTGAGTTTTACGGAGATTATGACGAACTATATGATTACGACATGGAACACGAAAGTATTGACGGATACTCAGTAGCAGAGGCATCGCAAAAGAAAAAAAGCTCGGGCGGTAGTACAAAAGCAGTAAAACAACGCAGGGGAACGAGAATTGTAAACACAAAAGTCGGGAGAAACGACCCCTGTCCTTGCGGCAGCGGGAAAAAATATAAAAAATGTTGCGGCAGTTAATTGCACTCTGATAAGGAGAAACTATGAAATCCGAAACTAAACTGGAAATAAAAATAATTGGCGAGGAAGTTTTACAAAAAAAAGCAGAAAATGTAACTGATTTTAACTCTGAATTAAAGCAAATAGTTAAAGAAATGAATGAAGTTATGGAAAATAACAAGGGAATCGGTCTTGCCGCGCCACAGGTTGGTATTTCCAAAAAATTTTTTATAATCGATATAGAAAAAACGGGAAATTCATTGATTTTTTTAGCTAATCCGGAAATTATGTATAAGTCTGCTGACTTAGAAATAATGGAGGAAGGTTGTTTATCAGTTCCCGGAGTATATGCCGATGTTGAACGCCCGCATTCGATTATTATGCGGGGACAGGATTTAAACGGAAACACAGTTGAAATTACTGCATCGGGATTATTAGCGCGGGCATTAATGCATGAAAACGACCATTTAAACGGTGTTTTATTTGTAGACCTTATTGATGAAACAGGATTAAAAAAAATTAAAAATCAATTGAAAAAATTATCAAAAAAAAGGAAATAAAATGCTAGATACGGTTTTCATGGGCACGCCTGATTTTGTAATGCCTGCGCTTGAAAAGCTTTATGAGAACAGTAATTTAAAATTAATTGTAACGGGCACGGATAAAAAAGCCGGGCGCGGAAATAAAAAATTAATAAAACCGTTGCCGAAAATATTTGCCCTTGAAAAAAATATAGATTTACTTCAAATAGAAACGGCAAAAGACAAAACTCTTTTGGAAAAATTAGAAAAAATCAAACCTGACATTGCTATTGTTTTTGCATTCGGTTTTATTTTACCGGAAAACGTTTTCAGTCTTCCTAAACACGGTACAATCAATATTCATACAAGTTTATTGCCCAAATACAGAGGGGCATCACCGATTTATCAAGCAATTTTAAACAGGGATAAAATAACTGGTGTAAGTTTTCAGAAAATTACAAAAAAGCTTGATGCGGGAAATATACTTTTTACAAAATCAGTTGAAATTTTACCCGGAGATGATTATTTTAGTTTAAATAATAAACTGTCAAAATTAAGCGCACAAGCTCTTGAAGAATTTCTTAATAAATTTGAAAAAAGCGAGCTTGAAGCTATGGCGCAGGACGAACAAAAAGCAACGTATTGCAAAAAAATCGAAAAGCACCATGCAGAGTTTACATGGGATACCCATAGGGAAACAATCATGGCAATGATAAAAGCATTTTCTAGGTGGCCAGTTGCTTATGTTCAAACAAAATTCGGTAAAATCCGTATTTTTAAAGCCCGCGATATGCAATATCAGGACAATTGCGAACCGGGAACAATTGTGCAGGCGGATAAAAAAGGATTTTGCGTTGCTTGTAAAAACGGTTTAATTTGTATAGAAGAATTACAACCGGAAAACAAAAGGCGGATGGATTATTTAAGTTTTTTAAACGGCCACCGGCTTGAAATAGGAGAAAAACTGTGAGCCATTTTTTAAAAAAAATTAAGCAAAGATATTTCACAAAAGACGGAGATACTCTTTATTTCGCCGCACTAAAACGCGTTATATTTATTTTTGTGTTATTCGTTTTCTTTCTCGGTATAGGAATATTAACATGGATTAAATTTATTCAAAAACAGGGCGGGAAAATTAAAGTACCGAATTTGACAGATACAAAATTATTAGATGCAACGGAAATTCTTCAAAAAAGACGGCTTAATTTAAAGATTATTCCGGTCATAAAAAACAATGTACCCAAATACACAATTGTTCAGCAAAATCCTGCTGCAGGAACTACGGTTAGAGAAAACCGCGTGATTGAAGTCGTTGTGTCAAGTGGGCAAATTTTTTCAAGAATGCCATCCTTTAAGGGTAAGTCGTTATATAAAGTAAAACAATTATTTTTAGGTCAAACGCGGGTTCAAGGAATGGGTAAGCTTATTTTAAAAAAAATAACTTATGCTCCGTCCGATGCTCCGGTTAATACAATAATCGCTCAAACTCCAAAGCCGGATTCACCTATTAAATCCGATGTGCCTGTTTACCTCGTTGTATCTAACGGAGTAAATCATAAAGTTTTTAACATGCCTGATTATTCGGGTAAGTATTTTTACAAAGCTGTAAAAGAGCTTGAATTTAAAGATTTATACGTTATTGTTAAATCAACTAAATCAGATGAAAGTAAAAAAGCAAGAGTAATTTCTCAAACACCGGCAAGAGGCGCAAGAATTTCTCAGGGAGATACTGTAACTTTAACAGTGGGAACGGGCAGTGAGACTAAAATTCCCATGAGTGCAAAAATTATTTCCTATATCGTACCCAAAACGGATAAAACTGAAAATGAAGTTAAAATCGTTCTTTCTGATGACGGCAACGACAGTATTTTATTTCACGGCAGCGCAGTTGCAGGGGAAAAGATTATTCAGGCGGTCATGGTCAGAGGTACAGCACGGGTAAAAATATTTTTAAACAAAAAAACGGTAAAAGATGAAACTCTTTAACAACGCAAAATATCATATATCACCTTCAATATTAGCCTGTGATTTTTCTTCGCTTAACAATGAAATTGAGCAGGTGGGAAAAGCCGGAATAAGTTACATCCATTACGATGTTATGGATAATCATTTTGTTCCCCAATTAACTTTCGGTTATAAATTTGTGAAGGATTTTAATAAGGAAACAAAACTCCTTGCTGATGTTCACTTGATGATTGATAAACCCGAACAAAGCATTGACAAATACATTGATGCGGGAGCAGATATTCTTACTTTTCACCTCGAAGCAACGGGGAAAAAAAGGGCAGGAGAACTAATTAATAAAATAAAATCTGCCGGAGTTTATGCAGGGCTTTCCGTAAAACCCGGAACGCCTATAAAAAAAATTACTCCGTATCTTGATATAATTGATATGGTACTCATTATGACAGTAGAACCGGGGTTTGCCGGGCAGAAACTTATACCCGAATGTTTAAATAAAATCACGGAATTAAAAGAACTTGTTGAAAAAAAATCTTATAATGTTATAATACAGAGTGACGGCGGTATTAATCTTGAAAATATCCGCACTATTTACGAACGCGGGTGTAATTTTTTCGTTATGGGTAGCGCGTTTTTCAAACAAAACAACTACCGGGATTTTAAAAATAAGATTGATGCCTTGCTGTTAAATTAAACTTTGCGAGGTAATAATGCAAGCTATCATCACTGAAGAATACAAAGATTTTTCCGAAAAATATCAATTCACTCCCGCAGTAAAAAAAGGGAACGCAATTTATACATCTGCAATTTTCGGCTCCGTTTTCAAACAAAAACCTGACTTTTTAGATGAAAAAGCGTATGAAGAATCAAGCTTAAACAAAATAGGACAAACGTTAATCGGCAAAGGGTGTATAAATCAAGCGCGCATAATAATGTTTCACCTTGAAAACCTTTTAAAAAAAGGCGGCGCAGGATTAAAAGACGTTGTTGAAATGAAAATTTCTTTCATGCATAAAGTAAAGAAAACGGAAATGATTCCGGCTTTACAGGTAATAAAATCTTCTTTCAAAGACGTTATCCCGCCTTACACTTTAGGCAGAATGGATTTTCCCGCGCTAAAAGGCGTTTTAATGCAGGTCAGCGTTGTAGCAATAGCGGATTAAATCCGTTTATTAATTAGTCGAACCTGAAAAATATGTATTTATTGAAAATATATTAATTTTTACTAGCAAATGAGGCGGTATTAACCAATGCCGCCTTTATTTGTCTGTTTTCCTACCGCGGTTTTCCGGCAAAACAAGGTGATTTATCTACCAGAGTATTATCCGTTAATTGTATTTTATTGCTGCCGTCCGCATTCATTATAAAGATTTCTTTATCTCCATCATAGTGCACATAAACGATTTTATTTCCGTCCGGTGAAAAAGAAGGGGCGTCATCTTGCTGTGAATTATTTGTTAACTGTTTTAATCCCGTACCGTCTGCGTTCATTATAAATATTTCCATTGTGGAATCCAACTCCCCAATTTGGCGCACAAAAACGATTTTACTTCCGTCAGGGGAAAAAGAGGGCAATTTATCCTCGTTGTTTGCGGTTAATTGTCTTTGATTAGTCCCGTCTGCGTTCATGACAAATATTTCAAAATCGCTGCCGCCGTTATTGCGGGCATAAATAATCTTGCTTCCGTCAGGTGAGTAAGCAGGATGATGATAGTTAGGATAAGTATCGGGGGGGCTGCTGCTTAGTAATGTTTTTTTATTCGTTCCATCTGCATTCATTGTATGAATGGATTTAGACCCTCCGTGCAACTGAGTATAAATAATTTTAGACCCGTCAGGTGAAAAAGTAGGCATCTCTTTTTTTTTTGTATTATTCGTTAATTGTATTTCATTGCTTCCGTCCGCATTCATTATAAATATTTCGTAATAATCGACATCGCGTGAAAAAATAATTTTGCTGCTATCCGATGAAAAACTAACTTCCCATTCTCCATAAGAGTTATTGGTCAGTCTCGTTTGGCCGCTACCGTCTGCTTTCATTATAAATATTTCTTTTAATTCTGGCTCAGGGGGCTGAGCGTACATTTGCCTAATAAAAATAATTTTACCGCCTTGTGACATATCAAGAGAAATACACTTTGTACCGCAAACAACGAAAAAGATTGAAAAAAGCAACGCAATGCGGAAAAACGTTTTAACTAACTTCACTTTAAATCCCCTTTTTAATTATACATTATTTTACATTATATAACATATTCCATCAATTTTCAATTAAAATTCATTGATATACTAAAGTGATTTTAAAATTCAGGTATTGTATATTGTAATTGCTTCTCAACCGACACTTTAAAGTGTCGGTTGGATAAAATTTAAAGTTTTATTAGTATATTTTCCTGTTTTTGTTAACAAAAAACCCCGGCGTTTAAAAAACCGGGGGGCATAGGTGTTTGGGGTTAGACTTATTTTATCTGCCACCGCGTTCGCGATAACGCCTTTTTGGTCTGTTACTGCGATAAACTTCTTGTAATTTCTTGCGTTGCTGTAAAGTTAAAAGATTCATAGCGTTAACTCTGGCTGTAACGCGTTGTTTATGAATATTCCATTTTATATTATTTATTTGTTTGGAAATTGATAAAATTGATTCTAAACTTATTCGTTCTTTTTGGTATTCTTTTCTTATTTGATAATAATATTTACGCAAATTTTTATTTTTATCTCTGCTATTTTTCATTGAACCTGTTAAAATAGATAAAGCTTTTTGCCTAACAGATTCTGAAACACCGGCACTTTTTGCAATCTGCGGGTTTTGTAATGCCCTGTATAAGCTAAACCGTCCTCTTCTGCTAGTCCGCCTTCTTCTGCGGGTTCTTGCATGATTTTCATTAAACCCGGCAACGAAAATCAATAATAAAAGTATTAAAGAAAATACTTTTAACGCTTTTTTGTTTGATTCCATTTTTTTCTCCTTTGGATACTACTTTATTAAATTCGTTAGACCAAATTTTAAGCAAAACGTTAAAGCATTTTAGTATTTTAACAAAAAAAAAACAATTATTTTATTTAAAAAATGCACATTTTTTTATAAAAAAACCCGGAAAAATATCCGGGTTATTATCATAGGAGGGGTTATGAATTAATATCTAGATCCTCTGCTTCTGCCCCGTTTCCGGCTGAATTTGCCCTGTTTTCTTCTACCTATACTTCTGCGTCCGCGGTAACGTTCGCGCAATATTTCTTTTAGTTTTGTGCGTTGTTCGTATGACAATATTTTCGTTACCCTCACACGTGTTTGGGCTAAAGTTGATTTAAGTGTCCATTTTAACTCGTGGTTTGCTTTAAGTAGTTCCTGAATTTTGTTGCCGTCAACATTACGTTTTCTGTATTCCTGTCTAATTGAAATTCTATTAACGCGGATTTTAGCGTGAATAGGAATCATTTTTTTTCGCGTTTCTACTAAAAGAGTTCTAATTTGCTCAGCTTTTTTTTCTGATATTCCCGCTTCCCTTAGAATAACGGGGTTTCTAAAAGCGCGGGCAAAAACGTACCCTCTTTTTCTGTGCCCTCTTCCTTTACCTCTTTTTCTCCCTGCAAAACTTTGCCCTGATAACCCTGCTATGAGGATGAGTATTGTAAAAAGTGAAAGTAGTTTAATGTTTTTTTTCATAATTTATCTCCCTTGTTAATTTTCTTAACTACACCGTTTTAGACAACAAAAAACTAAAAAGGTTAAAAACAACGGAAAAAAAAATATTGAAAACTCTAGTATACCAATAAGTATTTTATATGCCTAATTAGTGCTTATTATTTTACCGGTAATGAACAAGTGAGGCGACAACTTGCCTGATACTCTCCGTTTTGTTTTCCATAAATTATTAGTATTTCTTCGTTTGCATTCGTGGTTTCATTATAAATAATTGCAAAGTTTTAATTTACAGAGTTATGGGTAAACACCGAGTTATTGAAAACTATTGGAATTTTTTCAATTCCCTTAGTTTTGCCCCGATGTGTTTTTCTCTCATTAAAGCTTCTCCAATTAAAACGCCTCTTGCACCCGCAGCGAAAACGCGTTTAACATCTTCGCTCTTGTTGATTCCCGATTCACTAACAACGGTTTTATCGGGAGGGATATTTTTTATTAAATCTTCCGTTGTTTTTAAATCCGTTTTAAACGTTTTTAAGTCCCTGTTGTTAATCCCTATGATATTTGCCCCGGCATATAACGCCTTTTCCATATCGCGTTCGTCATGTATTTCCATTAAAACGCCTAGGTTAAACTTTTTTGCTTCGTTATTAAGATCAGTAAGTATTTTTATGTCTAATGCCGCAGCGATAAGTAAAACAGCGCTTGCTCCATTTAAAACGGCTTCGTGTATTTGATATTTATCAACAATGAAATCCTTGCGTAAACACGGTAATGATATATTATCAGAAATCTCAGCTAAAAAACTTAGTTTACCCATAAAATACTTTTCATCGGTTAAAACGGAAACCGCACCTGCGCCGTTTTGTTCGTAGATTTTTGCAATTTCAACGTGATTAAAATCTTCGCGCATAACTCCCTTTGAAGGTGAAGCTTTTTTCACTTCGCAAATAAAGGTCATTTTATCAACTGAAAACGCGTTAGTGAAATTATCCGTTTGCGTAGGATTTACATCATCTACGAGTATCTCAGCGGCTTCCTCTAATACACTCGCAGGTTGCTGTTTTTTTAGATTTTCAATTTCACTTTTTTTATGCTCGATAATTTCTGTTAATATATCCATAAAATTAATTTAGACAATCGTATGGAGATTGTCAAATAGGCAAAGCGAATAGGATACAAATTTAAAAATAATTAAAAATTCAATTTATTAAAAATATAAACAAAAATATACTTTCATAGAGACGACAATGTCCATTGTGTCTTTTGTCTAATAACTACTTTTATAAATTGAAAAGCTATTTTTATTTTGAAATTCGCGTAAATAATAGGTAACGGATAAATGTTGGTATAAAGATAGTTTTTTTGCTGATAATTAAAGCCAAATTGTATAACAACGAAAAAAGCCCCGCTTACTTGCGGAGCTTTTCGTTATTCTAATATATTAGAGGTGCGTAAAAACGCTTAAATGCCTTACCTTAGTAAAGTCAAAACGTTTTGTGATTTCGTATTTGCTTGAGCAAGCATAGCAGTAGATGATTGAACGAGGATTTGGTCTCTCGTGTATTTCATCATTTCTTGTGCCATGTCTGCGTCTCTGATACGAGATTCAGCTGCTTGTAAGTTTTCTGCGCCGATCATGAGCCCTTTAGTTGCGAACTCTAATCTGTTTTGGTAAGCGCCTAAGTCAGCTCTTTGTTTGGAAATTCTCGTTAAAGCTAAGTCAATAGTACCGATTGCAGCGTTAGCTTTATCCGGTGTTGACAAGCTTATCATTGAACCGGTTGAACCTTTTAATTTAAGCGCAGCAGCGGTCATTGTACCGATAAAAACGCGTTCTCTTTGGTCCATATTTGCACCAATATGAAACCACATAGAAGCGGCAGTAGTTCCCGTATTTTGCTGCGGACGAGCGAAACGCCCTGTCAACATATTAAGACCGTTGAATTGAGCGTGGCTTGCAGTTCTGTCAACTTCGTCAACAAGAGCGGAAACTTCAACCTGAATCTGCATTCTGTCTTCGGTTGTGTAAATACCGTTAGCTGCCTGAATAGCGAGTTCTCTGATTCTTTGAAGAATATCCTGGCTATTTTGTAAATAACCTTCAGTTGTTTGGATAAAAGAAATACCGTCTTCAGCGTTTTGTGAAGCTCTGGTGAGACCTCTAATTTGAGCTCTCATTTTTTCTGATACAGCAAGACCTGATGCGTCATCGCCGGCTTTGGTTATTCTCAAACCAGAAGCTAGTTTTTGGATTTGCTTATCCATGCTGTAATTGTTGAATTTTAATTGTCTGTGCGCGAACATTGCGCTAATGTTGTGATTAATAATCATAACGTTCCTCCTTGAATTTTGCCGGAATTGAATCCGTTCGGGATCGCCCCAATCACTTCGGGCGTTGTTTTGACTTTTCAATAATAAGGTAGTTCGCACCTCTTCCTTATTAAAAAAGTGTTTTCAAAGAGTGTAATGGATTTACAAAATGTCCGGAGGGTTCAGGTTGTAGCGTTCCTGCCCAAGAGGACTAAACCATACATACTCTTATAAGTTTATAATCGACAGGTAGGGTGCGAAATCTTGAATCGCCCTATGGATTTTTTTGCGCTTTTTGAAAAAAAGTGATGGTTTTTTTATTCGTTTTTGCCGGATTATGTTAACTACCAAAAAAGAAATTAAATCTTGGTAAAATTAGCTTATTTAACAATAATCGCAGTTATTAAATCTAAAAGAAAGTATATATTTGATAATATTGAAGTCAAATGTAAAAAACAACACACTTTTAATAAAAATGCTGTTAAGAATGCAATTCAAAAATTGTACTATAAAAATATTTTATACAAAACAATTATTTATTCATAAAATAAAATACAAAAAAATAAATTTTTAAATTTACTTTATATAAAATTTGTTGATATATTTCAATATAGATTTAATTGGGGAGAACTATGTCTGAAAATCTCATTTCCGTTGTAGAAGTCGACAGTGAAAAATGTACAAATTGTTATAAATGTATATCCGTATGCCCTGTTAAGTATTGTAATGATGCAAGCGGAGATAGTGTTGAAGTTATTAGCAATTTATGCATCGGTTGCGGTAATTGTATTGTTCATTGCAGTCATGACGCAAGAAAAATTATTGATGATTTTGCTCTTGCCATGCAGGATTTGAAAAAAGGCGAAAATATCATTGCTATATGTGCACCGGCTATTGCAGCAAATTTTGACGATTATTTACGTTTTAACGGCTGGCTTAAAAGTATCGGCATACAGGCTATTTTTGACGTTAGTTTTGGAGCGGAATTAACCGTAAAATCCTACATCGAGCATATTGTTAAAAATAATCCTAAGGCGGTAATTGCACAGCCTTGCCCTGCTATCGTATCTTATGTTGAAATTTACAAACCCGAATTACTAGATTACCTTGCGCCTGCTGACAGTCCTATGGCTCACATTATGAAAATGGTAAGGCGTTTTTATCCCCAGTATTCAAACCATAAAATTTTCGTGGTATCGCCTTGTATAGCAAAAAAACGTGAATTTGTTGCAATTAACTTAGGTGATTATAACGTTACTATGACCCGGATAGTTGATTATTTTGAAGAGAACAATATAAACCTTGATGATTTTCCAGAAGTTGATTTTGATAACGACCCTGCCGAACGCGCTGTTTTGTTTTCAAGTCCCGGTGGATTAATGCGTACTGCAATGCGTGATGTGCCTGGCATTGAAAAAAGTACGCGTAAAATAGAAGGCATCGATGAAATTTATCATTATCTTGATGATTTACACAAATGTATAAATGAAGACTGCGCACCGCTTTTAATAGATTGCCTAAATTGTTTCAAAGGATGTAACGGAGGAACGGGAACGAAAAAAGATAAACCCATTGATTACATTGAAAAACGCGTTGAACAAAGAAATGAAAAAATGCGCAAAAGACATCACACTCAAAATAAAGAAAAAGCCACGGGTAAGTTAACAAAAATTATTAATAAATACTGGGAGCCTGGCTTATACGATAGAGGTTATACGGATTTGTCCGGTTCTTATAAAGAAAGAATTAAAATTCCAACTCAGGCGCAAATAGATGATATTCATTCTGATATGCTTAAAACGGAAAAAGCCGACATTAAAAATTGCGCAAGCTGCGGTTACGATGCTTGCGAAGGTATGGCGATTGCAATTTTTAACGGTTTGAACAAAATTGAAAATTGTCATGTTTATTTAAACAAACTACTGCACACGGAAAAAGAAGAAAACGCAGAAGTATATTACAAATTAAAAACCAAAACCGAAGCCATTTTTGACCTTATAAACACAATTGCTTTTCACATTAAAGAGCTCGCTGATGAAGCTATTAAGCAGAACGATATTATTAATCATTTGCTTGAATCCCTAGATATAATTGATAGTTCCATACACGACGTTGGAAATATAACATCAAATAAAAAAAATGAAATCGATACTTTAATTAAAATGAGCAAAGACAGTTCGGATAAACTATCCCATAATACTGAAATGCTTAAAAATATTTCCAAAAGTTCTAAGGATATGTTTGATATGGTACGGTTAATAAACGACGTTAATGAACGCACAAACGTACTCGCTGTAAATGCCGCAATAGAATCCGCTCGCGCAGGACAAGCAGGAAAAAGGTTTTCAATAATTGCAAATGAAGTCCGCAAACTCGCTGTATCTACGCAAAACAGTACTGAAAAAATTTCCGACTCCTTGGAAACAACTGTTAATATGATGGAAGAATCAATTTCATCGAGTTTGGATAATGTAAATTCATTTAAAAAAATAATCCAACACGTTAACGGAGTAAAAAACGCTTATGAAGAAGTATTAACGGATGTTACACATCTCGTTGATAACAGTAAAAATATCATTAATGATATAAATCGGTTATCCGGCATAGCGCGTTCCGTAAAAGAAAAGTCAACGGATATTAATAATATTTCGGACAGTATAAAAGCTATGCTTCAAGGTATGCTAAAGAAAAAGTCTAAAAAAGACGGCGACAAGGTATCATAGCTAAAAATGATTATGCAAAAATTTAATATACGGTAATGTGCCGTATATTAGGAAAAGTAGAAATTAAAAAAACAGGACTTGGCCTTTCTATAGTTTAAAAAATTCTGTTATTATTTAGTCGAACCTGAAAAAGTATATTTATAAAGCTATTTCATTTAATTTTTGTTTTTTAATACCAAATGTAAAAAAGAAAATTAAAGCCTGCTCGG
>CAYUYT010000081.1:0-9264 GCA_964449345.1 uncultured Spirochaetia bacterium
TTCAAGTCCCCCTTTACTTGAAGGGGGATTTAGGGGGATTTCTAAAATCCGTTTTTACATTTATGCTAAGAGGGTTTTAAGAAATTCCTTTAAGCAATAAAGTCGATGTTTTAGTAAAAAATAAATATAAATAAAACATACAATTTTTTTAAAAAAAAAGCTTTAATAAAAACGAAAAACATAAAACTTTTGTTTGAAACCTTGAACTGTGGGGTTTAATATATATTGATACATTTATAATATTTGGAGGACCAATGCAAAAGCGAATTTTTTCTTTAATAATCATTATACTTAGTTTTTCCTTTTTAAACGTTAAAGCAAGTGATATGTCGGATTCTGATTTTGGTAGTGGTAAAGGCCTGATGAATAGAAGGGGGTCTTCACTTCGGAAATACAGGCAAAAACATTACAGGACCCTGCCGAAATGGTGGTATAAATATCCGTATGAAAAAGCTAACTTTATTTGGGTTTCATACAGTAAAAATAAAAAACTCGTTAGAAAAACGTATAACGCTGTTATTAACCATTCCCGTTATTACGGTTCAAAGCATTTTAATAAAGCTCTAGCGTTTTACAGGAAAGGGGCAAAATACGTTAACAGCGGGAATTTCAAATACTCAATCGGTTACTCACACCTTGCCCGCCGGCGTTTATACGCGGCTTTATGGCGTTCAGGAAACCGGCATATGTTGCCAAGACGTTATAGGCATAAAATCCCTTCCTCAAAAGAATTTAAGCGCATTGAATACTCTGTTGACGCAAAAGCAAATAAAAAAGACATGGAAGACAGAAGAGAGCGCGCTAGAAGAAGATTAATGGGCGGTGGCGATAAAAAAGAAAACGTCAATATTGAACTTGATAAAGATATAAAAGAAATTAACCCGGGAAGATAATTTTAGTTGAATATAGATGCCCCGGTAATTACTGCCGGGGTTTTTTTATTAGCATATTTATACTAATAAAACTTTAAATTTTATCCAATCCACGCTTTAAAGCATTGGTTGAGAAGCAATTATAATTTACAATACTTTGATTTTAAAATCACTTTAGTATAACTACGCGTTTTGCGCCGCTTTAAAAAGCGTTTTCTTCGATGCAAAGTAAAGCGTTATTAATAAGGAAGCGAACGCGAATATTAAGTACATATATGAATATCCCGTTAAATCTGCAACGAGGCCGTTGATTAACGATGATGCTCCCATGCCAAAAGATAGAAAAATTATAAACGTAAGCGTTGCTTTTCCTTTTCTGTTAGGCGTTGTTTCTACAAAAAGAACATTAAGCGAGGGGTATAAAAATCCGTGCGCTGTGCCATAGAGAAAACCTATCAAAGCAACGAATAAAATATGCGAAGCATAATTAACGAAAAACCCGGCCAAAAGAGCAATCACGCCGATTGAATATCCGAAAATAACAACGCCATGTCTTTTCCATAAGTTTAGTTTTTTTACGAACGTAAATCTTACTAAAACCAAGGCAACAGCGTACAAATGAAAGAAAATCGAATAAGGCGTTAAACCGAGTTCTTTGGAGTAGTCGCTTATAAATGAAAAAAATGTTCCGAAAATCGAACCGAAAAAAACCGCAAGAGGAATTATTTTGAAATACATTTTAAACGGAGCGCTGTGCGTTACTTTTTTTTCGGGTTTTCCGTCGATTTTTAATAAGAGAAGAAATATTAACCATATTACTGAAATACCCACGGGAAATAAAAAAGCATAATGCGCTTCGAACGCGTTCATAAGCCATTCCATAGCGGGTGGTCCGGCAACGTTTGACACAGCGCCGGATATACCAAAAAGGCCTAAAAGCCCTACGCGTTTGTCTTGGGGAATAATATCAAGTGCAAGTGAAATGCCAACGGGAAAGCCGATTCCGTGAGCTATTCCCTGAAAAGCGCGTAAAACGGGAATAGTGTATAGGTTTGCGAAGAAAAAAAACATTAGGTATAAAAACGTTGTAAATATAGCAGTATAAATTAGGAGTTTTCGTTTATTTATAAAATCAATTTTATTCAACAGAAAAATAATCATAAGCATTTGAAAGATATTCATAATTCCCATTGCAACGCCTATATACGTTTTCGTTGCGTTCAGTTTTGCTAAATAAACGGGAAGTAAATGAAACGAAGCAATACCGGTGAAAAAGCAAAAATTTGCTACAGCAAGCAAGAAAAAATTTTTTATTATTTTTTTGTTAGTCCCAAGCATAAGGGCGAAAATATAAACAAATAATCCGTATCGGGCAAATAACGTTTTTTATATGAAAAAGTACTAAATTTCAGAATTGGCTAAAATAATAGAAATAAATAATTGTTAAATACTAAAAAATAAAAAGTGTAAAGAAAAAGTACATGTAGGAAAAATTATTTTTTTTGTAGGTTTTTTTGACCAAAATGACAGATAAAATCATTAAATTTGCCGGAGTTTTTTATCTAAATTGTTGTTATTTAATAACTTAGAGTTATGGCACGGTAATTGCTGTAATGTATGTAGATTGTAAAGAAAACAATCTTTAAATGAAGGGATAAAATGATAATTAAATATCATGAAAAAGACGTTGTTTTTAATGATAAAGCGGTATTTGACATAAAAAGAATGATGAATTTTCACCGTAAAAACAACGAGGAATCTATTGCCGGGGCTTTAGAGAGAATAATAACAATGTTCGATAACGGTAATAAAGAGTATGAATAGTTTTATCCTGCCAATTTGGCGTAAGTAAAAATTAAAGGGTATTTTAAGAAAAAAATATCCAAGGGAGACTTAATAATGAAGTTGCAAGATTATGAAAATTACTTTACTGATTCTTATGACAGTATTTTTGAGAATGCTGTTTCAAAAGAGCACAAGCTTAAAGAAATGGATTATTATATTTCATCCCAGGGTCTTGTGTTGTTTTATAAAAAACGCATTCCGAAAAATGAAACACAGTATTTTAACCCTGTTGTTAATTTACCGGGTATTATTATGAATTAATAAAATTTAAGGATTTGATATACCATTCTTTTTTTCTTTTTTAGTGAATAGAGTCTTGGATAATCTTTTCCATTGCTTGCATAACTTGTAAAGATAAATCTTTTACTGGCAAGTTCGGAAAAATCTGTGTTAGGGAATCAGGGTTGACTTTTTGAAGAAGAAAATACGCGTTGCCATTGTCTTCATAAAGTATAATTTTTTTAGGCATCATCATTCCCATTTTTTTATCCATCTGAAGAGCTTGATGCGACATTTCCGGTTTGCATATTTCAACTAAATAATATTTTTCATCATGAGTGAAGCCGTGTTTTTCAAAAGTATCTTTCATGTCATGAATGTGAATAACGTTGAAGCCGTTATTTGATACGCTTTTTTTTAAGTCCTCAAGCGCAGTTTCAATATTTTTAGAGCTTTCTTTTAATACATACGGTTTGTTTAAAGACATATTTTATCTCCTTTATATGAATATGTCAATATTTATATATTTAAATATTGAAATTGTCAATCGTTTTTTTATTTTATTTAAAAATTACTTTCATAACTTTATGGATGATTTTCAAAAAAAATATTAATTAGAGAGACGTAAAACCGGAGATGTGTTTTTGCATTGATGTTTTAGCTGTGATTTTGTCATTGAAAAATTATTTATTTTGCCGTTATTTTTTTATTGTATTATTAAAAAATAATTCAAAAGCATTAGCGCGAATTTCCTGATTCATTTTGTAATAACGGTTTTTTAGTTTTAAAGCTTCTTTATAACGCTTTTTATTTTTTGTTCTATAAGATAAATTAAGTGCGGATTTCGTTACCTCTATTAATAAAGCAATTTTTTCAAGCCAGGGTTTTAATTCGTTTGCCATAAGCCTATTGTTTTTTTGAAAATCCTCTATAATATTCTTCAGGCCATTTAGTTCGTTTCTAATTATACGTTTTAATTTTTCGTTTTTAGGGAATTTAATAAGTTTTATAAGCTTTTTTCCCAAAGAACTTTGAATTTCATTCTTTAAACGCGTTTTTGTAAAAAAGGAAAATAAGTTTAAATAATCCCTGTTATAATTTTTCACGGTGTTTTTAATTGCTTTTTTCCATGATTTTTCTGCGTTGTATTTGTAAGGCGATTTTAGCCATTCTGCAATTGTAAATAAGGGAATCCGCGATGATAAAGGCTGGTTCATTGGGTTTGAGCAATAAATGCTAGTGTATTTTTTTATATCTTTGCATCTTTCCGTTATTGGAGCGAGAAATATACTTGAGGTTTTAAAATCATTAACAGGGTAATTATCCCACAGAAAAATTTTTCGTTTTAATAAACGTGTAATATTTTTTAAATGAGTACACGTTATTTGCGGTGAAACAATTTTATTGCCTGTCCAGCAGACTGGTATTTTTGTATTTAGGTTTCTTCCTATACAACGTAAATATTTTCCGTTTTTAAACCCGTGATAATGAGTAGGCACGAAAAGTAAATTGTTTTGCGGGTTAATTCTTTTTAGTTCCCTGAATACTTTATTGGCAATATATGTATGAGCGTGTTCAAGTTGTTTAAAACGCTTTTTATCTTGTTTTTTAATAAGACGGGCAGGTATATCGTCTAAAAACAACGCAAAAAACCTTACCCCTTTATCATACAAACTATTATACTTTTTCATAAGCAAAGCAAAATCGGTTGCAGACGAATACGTTATTGATATGCCCGGACTGATTGCAAAGCAAAACGCAATGTTGTTTTTTTTACATTTATTAATAACTTTTTCAAGGTGTTTGATTTTAGCTTTGGGGTAGGGGATTCGCCACCGGCTTCTGTGATATTTATCATGCTTGGGTCCATATAAATAAAAATTAAAACCTGTTTTAGCCATGAAATTAATCATGTTCAGCCTTTGTGCGTTAGTCCATGGTTTCCCATAAAATCCTTCAACAACGCCTTTATAAAAAGTAGGTTTATTCTTTTTATTACTACAGAAGACGGGAAAAAAAATAATATTGAACAAAAGAAATATTTTTACAAAATTTTTGTTAGTCATAAATTTTATTCGTATAATTTAGTTTTACTATTTGTTATGATAAAATTATTTTTGAATTTTTTCCGTTCTTGAATTAAGCCATTCTGCGATTTTAGGCCAAAAAGCCCGTGTTTTTGCTTCGTAAGCCAGACCTACATGGCCTCCCTCAATTTCTATAAAAGTATAGTCTTTGGAATTAATGTAATTTTCCAGCGCCTTAATTGATTCTAAGGTAACGATATGGTCTTCTTTTGCGGCTAAATTTAAAATCGGCATGGTTAAATTTTTAAGTTTTACGGGTTTGTCGTTAATAGTCATTTTTTCATCGCGCAAGTTCGTTGTTTGAAAACAATCCCTAATGTACTTTATAAATGCTTTACCCGGAATGTCTATGTTTTCGTTCATCCACCTTTCAGCAAGTGAATATGCCTGTCTGAACATCCAGTTATTCATGTTGTCATAAAACGTAGTGTTTTTCTTTAACTCTTTAAGCGGGTAAATAGTCATTACACCATATCTAACGAGTTTAGCCGGCATATTTCCGTAATGCTCGATTATTTTATCGAGGTGAAAAACTTCTTCGTCTGCCCATAATTGTATTAAACCGCCTTTAGAACCGTCAAACGGCGTTGTTAGTAAAACGAGGTTTTTAATTTTTTCAGGATACATTGCCGCGTATATAATTGCTAAACTACCGCCGATACACCAACCGAATAAATTAAGCTGATCTTGTCCTGTTTCGTCAAGTATAATGTCAACGCATTCTTTCATATATTGATCAATATAATCGTCAAACTCCAAAAATCTGTCTTCATCCGTGGGTTCGCCCCAATCGATTAAATAAACATCGTGCCCCTGGTCAAGCCAGTATTCTATAAAAGAGTTACCCGGCTGCAAGTCAAGTATGTATGATTTATTTATCAGAGCGTAAACAAATAATAAAGGCGTTTTATATTTTTTCGGTACATCACTTTTATATCTGTAAAGCTTCATTTTATTGTCTTCGTGTATTATATCTTTGGGGGTTAATCCTACTTCCGGCAGTTCATCGGGGTCCATTAAATATTCAAAACGGAAATCAGGCATATCACCTGAAAACCCACTTGAATCTTTAATACGCGAGGGTAACACGTTCATTTCATGTATTAATATTTCCTGCATTTTATCAATAAATGCTTGATCGTAGTTAAAGTCCATATACTTACTTCCTAATTAAATTTTCTTAATATAATTTTATTCAAACTACAACCGTATTTCAAGTAAAATTATTTCGTTTTAAATTCGTTAATTTATTATCAACGAATAAATTAAAAATCGATTTAAGAATAAAATTAAACGCCCGCTATTTACATATTTTAGCATACTTAAAAATTTTATCAAGAGTTTTATTTTAAAGTCATAAATATTTTAGAAAAACTTGGAAAAATAAGCTATATTTTAGATATGGAAAATTGTGTAATATGAAAATTTTAAATTCTTTAAAAAATAAATTAAATCCAAAATTTAGCATAACGTTGATTGCTATTCTTTCATTATTTATTTTGCTGTATTGCAACGGGAAAAACAAAGTGAAAAATAAACAAAACGCAAAAATATTCGTTTATAGCGACGGTAGCGGGAATTCATACAAAGTTTATATGAACGCTAATGCGTTTTTCGTTGACTTTAATCCCGTTGCCCCTAAGTTTAGTTCATCAGGTAACTATTCGGGTGGCGAAAAAAAACAAATTAAAGTGGATAAGGATTTTTACGAAAAAACAGGCGTTCTTTTTGATAAAGCTTTTAATAACCAGACAATTCACCTTGAAAAAAGGATAATGACTTCCGGGTTTGTTAAAATAAAAAATGGCGGCGAAAAAAGCGTTATTATTAACGGTAGTACTGAAGAAAATCTGGCAATAAAAAAGCATTTTAATAGTATTTTGAAAAAGTAATGTTATTTTATAGTAAAGCTCATTTTTGCAATTTTATAAAAAGATTTAGGGCCGAATTTAAAACGGTAACTTATAATGATATGTGTTTTGCCTTTTTGCAGCATACCGAATTGAAAATATTTTTTATGATATGCGTGCGCTATTTGTTTTTGTGTGTGTTTATGGTTTTTGTTAATGCAAACGGATTTAATAATAACCGAGCTTGTTTTTCCGTTGAAAACCGTTATGTGAAGTTGATTTAATTTTTTACTGTAAAAAACGTTAAAATGGAAATCTTCGTTTTCCCCTTTTTTATGAAAACTATGCGTTTTTATTGAAAGGAAAAACAGTAGAAAAAAGGTTATCATAGCAATACAAAAATTTGTGATTTTTAAACGTGCGTTATTCATAAAGCCAAAGCGTTACATTTAATTTATTTTTTATATATTCAATACAGTCTGCGGGTTTTAATATTTTTGCGTCTTTTCCGAAACCCAAAACCCAGTTAACCACTTCAATGTATCCCCAAGTTTTTAATTTAACGATTATTCCGTTTTCCGTTTCTTCTATTTCCTGAGTGGGATGATATGGGAAGTTTTTAATTTTATTCGCAGCTTTTTCGGAAAACCATATTTCAATTTCCGTTATTTCATCGCTTACAAAAATATCCCACGCGTATTTATAGTATTCTTCCCGGCTGTATAAATGAGTTTTGATTTTAAACGGTTCGGCTTCATGATTAATGCGTAGATTGCTGATATTATGAACATAATACTGTTTAACTACGTTTTCTTCCGGGTTTTTTTGTGAAACACCTAACAACAGCCATTTGCCATGACGGTGTACAAGGTCATAGGGCTCTAAGTCCATATCTTCGCGTTTATAGTCTTTGTTGTCGAAAAAATAATCGAAAATAATGTGTTTGTGCTTAGTTATTGCATTGTGAATTTTCATAAAAAGCAAGAACGGGCTTTTTACGTTTTGCAAAACCGGTGTTATTGAATGTCTAAGTAAGTTATCCTTAAATATATACGTTATCATTATTTCAACAACGTTAATATAATTTGGCTCGCCTTTTTTCGTTTCAATACAGTATTTTTGCCGGTTTACATCTTCTCCTTTCTCCTTTTCAATTTGTATTCCCCAAAACTCTTTTATATTCTGTAAATCCCGTTCGATTGTGCGGAATGAAACGTCTTTTTCTTCACCGTAAAAAGAAATAAGTTCGCCGTATATATCTGATTTGTTTTTCGGACCCTCTTCCAGTAAACCGATTATCAAAAATTGTCTCAATATTTTATCGTAACTTTTTTCTCCGAATATATTTTCCTGCATTTAATTATCTCCTGCAATAACGAATAAAATCATCGGGAATATAATCAACGCCAAAAGTCTTTTGCACGGTTTGCAAGTCAGCTAGAAAATACGTTCCGTTTGAATCAGCAAGAATTTCGCCTTGTTCATTTTTTATGTCTGCATTAGCTTTAAAAATGCGTTTTTTGTTTTCCTTAACCCTTCCCGTTATGGTAATTTTTTCGTTAGTTGGAATATATTTTTTATAATTAACTTCAATTTTAGTAGTAAATGCTATTTTTTCATAAAAAACGAAAATTGCCCAGAACATTAATTCATCCATCAAAACCCCGGTAAGCCCTCCGTGCATAACTTTAGGTAATCCCGAATGATGTTCCGGCGCATTATAAAAACTAATTACTTGGGTATGATTTTTATAAAATTCCAGCTTTAACCCCATTTCATTAAAAGGCGAACAAGCGAAACAATTATAATTCGGAAATTCGATAAAAGGGTTTTCTATCTTTTCAAGCATAATAATTAACCTTTCGTTTTTTATAATATAAATATTTATTTATAAAAAAACAAAAAACCCGGCAATGCGCCGGGCTATGTATGAAATTATTTCTTTTTTTTCTTTTTTTTGGGTTTACGCTTGATTTTATCCGTTGTAGGTAAAACGGGCAGTAGTTTTTTGCCGCTAAACATTGTGAATAAAACGAATCCGCTTGCTCCTATCATAGCAAGGCATAAAATGTGACCCATTGTAAAGTTAACGCCGTTTAATTCCCAGATAATTTCAAAGTCTTTCCAGAACTCGATAATAAACCTAAATAGCCCGTATAGTAACCCCCATGACCATGCAATTACACCGGGTTTTTTAAAATATGGCCGCATAGTGAAAAGTATTGAAAACATTAAAAGGTTTTTTAAACTTTCGAATAATTGAACGGGTATTCTTGGCATATTCGTTACTCCGGGTTTTGCGGCCTGTGCGAATATAACGCCCCAATTGCCTGATGTAACTACACCGAATAATTCACCGTTAATATAATTTGCAAATCTTCCTAAAGCTAA
>CAYUYT010000081.1:9274-14598 GCA_964449345.1 uncultured Spirochaetia bacterium
GTCCATGATTTGATAGAATGATTTGTCCTTTTTACGGCAGAATATTAAAGTCGAAACCACCGCGCCTACCATTCCTCCGTGAGCTGATAATCCGCCTTCCCATACTTTTATTAATTTCCAGCCGTTTGACCATGAAATAAAGCCCTGTTTCCACCAGAAAAAATTATACCACGGGTCAACGTAGAAAATTGCTTCGAAAACTCTTGCCCCGAGTACTACGCCGATAGCAACGTATATAAAGTAGGTATCCAACTCCTCTATTTTAAAATCAAGGATTTTGTTTTTAATTGCATACCTAAGCCAAAGATATGATATGACAAAACCGAATGCGTAGATTATTCCGTAATATGCAATTCGTATATGCAAGCCGAAAAGTTTGAAATCAACCATTATAGGGTCAATTCTGTGTACATAAACTTTTGAACTAAGGACAACGATTAAAACAATTGCCATTCCGATAGACGGAGTAAAGGCCATTAATAACCTGTAAAGTTTTGTTTTTTTGCTTTGAGGGTCTTGTTTCTTTTCTTTTATGAATAGTTTTAAAAATACTAAGAATGCGCCAATAAATAATAAAGCAACGATTAAACTTACCCATGTTTTTGCGCTCCACGGTTTTGATTTTTTTTGCGTTTTTTCGTTAGCTTTCGCAGACGGGCTAGGCCCATGTTGTGATTTTGCTCCGCTTTGACTCTGCGTTTGTTCTTGTCTGTTTGCCGGCCAGTCTCCTGCTTTTGCGCTAAAAACGTTTTCAAAGACCGGCAATAAAATAAATAAAATTACAAATGTGTACAATAACGCTGATAATGCTATTCGTGAGTTTTTGTTTTTCATTTTAATGCCCCGGTTTTAAATAAAATAATTTTCTTTAAAAGATAAAATCTTCATATAAAAATATTCAATTAGGAAATATTGTCAAGCTGACAATTATTCTAAATCTATAATATAAATATATATTAACAGTTTTAGAGAATTTAGGGTTTCATTTTTATTAAAACTTATATTTTACTTTGTTTATTAGCCATAGATTAATTTATTTCAATAGGGGAAAAAGTGGATTTTATTTTAAATATTAAAAACGAAATTTTAAATATTCCGTTTTTTGTTTTTAAGGCGCGAAACAAAAAAATTAATTTATTAAAAACGGAAAACTACAATTCTGAACATTCAAATCAACTCTCAGGAAAATGCGTTGAAACCTTATTTCCGGGTGAATGTGATATTAAACTCGGTGTTATTAAATGCTACGAAACGCATAAACCATTGAAAACACAGCCGGTTTGTGTTAAATGTTTAAAATTAAACATTGATTATGCAAGCGCAACGTTTCATTATATTGCTCCGGATGTAATTACTGTACATATTGAAGAAATCACTGGAGAAAAATCTCTAGACAACAATTTAGCGCAAAGTGAAAAATTTTTTGAGACGGTTTTTAAAAAATCTCCGTTAGGCATTGTACTGTTTGATGAAAATTTTAATTTTATTAACGTTAACAAAGCTTTTGAAAATATTTTAGGTTACACTCTAACCGAATTAAAACGCATTAAATTAAAAGGCATTTTAGAAAAAAAATGTTTAATACCTTTTTATAGAAATATAGTTAAAACGAGAAGGGCAGAAATTGAGTCATTTATAATCGAAAATAATTTTATTTCAAAAAACCGTAATTATGTCAGAGCTAATTTAAAAGTTTCCGCTGTATTTAATAATAATAACGCGTTACAATATGCAATAGCAATGTTTGAAGATATAACCGAGCGTAAAAAATTACAGGACAGACTTGAGGAAAACGAAAGCCGGTATAAAGCCGTTTTGCAAGGGCAATCTGAATTAATTTGCAGATGGGAGAAAAACGGCAGGTTTACTTTTGCAAATCATGCTTTTTTGCGTTTTCATGGTTTGGCAAAACAAGACATTATAAGACAAAAATATTATGAGTTTTTGTCAGGGAATTTTTCTATTTTAAGAAAAATATTTGAAACACGTTCGGATTTGCAAAATGTAGAAATTAAGCTAAAAATTAACAAACAAGATGTATGGGTGAATTGGACAGTATTAAAAATAACACAAAACCGCGTGTTGGAATTTCAGGCAGTAGGTAGAGATATTACAGGGCGCAAAGTTGCGGAGAATAAATTAAAACAAGCAAATATCGAGCTTGAAAGACGCGTTGATTTACGAACAACGGATTTAATAAAATCCAATAAACGTCTTGAGAAAGAAATTGCAGAACGAATTCAGGCTGAAGAAGATAAACGTAAATTAAACGAGCAGTTTTTGCAGGCACAAAAAATGGAAGCGTTAGGCGTTTTAGCGGGGGGCGTTGCTCATGATTTTAATAACTTGCTAAACGTTATTAACGGTTATACTCAAATGCTAATGTGGGATAGTCAAGAAAACGAAGAAACTTTGGCAGATTTAAAGGAAATACAGGATGCGGCTTTTAGGGCGGCGCGCCTTACTCATCAACTCCTCGTTTTTAGCAGACAGGAAAAATTAAAAAAAATACCCGTTTATATTAATGCGAAAATTTACGAAATAATGAAAATGGCTTCACGGATTATTGGTGAGGATATTAAAATTCTTTTGGAACTTGATAAAAAAATTAACAGAATATTAGCAGACCCGGGAAATATAGAACAGGTTTTAATGAACCTACTTGTAAACGCAAGAGACGCAATGCTAGATGGCGGAGAAATTAAGATAAAAACGTATAACCAAAAATTAGAAAGTGATTATTCTGACTTAACATCGTATTCGCATCCGGGGGAATACGTTTGTCTTGAAATAACGGATAACGGGAAAGGTATGGATAAGGAAACGCAAAACCGCATTTTCGAACCCTTTTTTACAACTAAACCGCAAAATAAAGGTACGGGACTTGGATTATCCGTTGTTTACGGTATTATACGTGAGCATGAAGGCGTTGTGGATGTGCAAAGCCAAAAAGGCAAGGGAACGAGTTTCCGTTTATTCTTTCCGGCTATAAAAATAAAGGACAAGCAAAAGCATAGTGAGCAAGAGGCAATTAATAAATACAGGGGAAATAACGAACGCATTTTGTTAATAGAAGATGAAAAAGCTTTATTGAAAATAAATTCGCGGGTATTAAACCAAAACGGATATTTGACCTATTTAGCAGAATCAGGAGAGCAGGCCAAAAACGTTTTTTATCAGAATAATATGGAATTTGACTTGATTTTTAGCGATGTGGTGTTACCTGACACAAACGGTCTTGCTTTAACGGGCGAATTTATTAAAGCTGCCCCGGGCATGAAAATATTATTAAGCAGCGGCTATACCGGAGATAAAGCACGCTTTAATGAAATTCAGGAGAAGAATATCCGTTTTATGCAAAAACCGTACAGTTTAATTGATCTTTTTAAAAATATCAGGGAAATTATTGATGACGTAGATAATGAAAGCTAATGTTTTATTCTTTTATCCAAAAACTCTTTGCGTTTACGTGAATAATTCCTATATTCCATTTTTTTCCTCCATAAAAATATTTTTATGGAGGCGACAACTACGCTGACACATAGGTGAAGAAGCAAATCCCTCTTCGAGTAAAGGGGGGCTTGAAGAGAAGAGAAGAAAAAGTCCACATTGTAGAAGCGAAAATGGCCATTGCCTCTTCTCTTTATAAATATATACTAATAATACTTTAAATTTTATGCAACCGACACTTTAAAGTGTCGGTTGAAAAGCAATTACAATATACAATACTTTGATTTTAAAATCACTTTAGTATATATTTTGAAACTCCGGTTTTAAAAAAAATATCAGGAACGCATTTGTACTTTCACTATAAGGATTTATTCGTTGCTTATTTATAACGGAAAATTTATTCTCAAAAATCAGTACCCACACCGACTGTGTGCATTTCGGCAATTAAATGCAAAATGTGTACCAAGTGTTTGTTTTTTATTTTACGATGCTGTTTTATTTTATTAAATTTAAATATCTGACTATATGTATGGTTTGATTTTTTCATCGAACTTAACTGTTAGCGTAAAATGTGAGGACAAATATGGAAAATATAATGGATTATGAAATACTTGAAAAAAAGGTTATTATAAAAATAAGGGACAGAATTTGTGATACTTCCGAAGAGTTGCTTTCTTCGGATTTATTTAAAAATATATTAAAACGTTGTATTAAGGATTTATCTAAAAAAAATTCGTTTTTGCTGGATATATTCGGAACGAAAGAAATCGGTATTAAGGATATTGAAACACTTGTTCAGACTTTTCTCGTTTTATATAAAATGCCAGGTCAGACCGTTCCCAAAATTATACAAGGGGCTGAAATTTTTTTTAAAGATGTGTCTTTATTTCACGCTTTTATAGAATACCTTTATAACTTTTGGCGGGAATACATAAGAATAATAGTGTGTAATTCAGAGGGCAACCGATTTGATAAAAGGCCATATAGAACGTTTAATTCAACAACGGGTGAATTGTCCAACGTTATCAGGCAAACGTACCGTGATATAATAGAAAACTTAACAAATATTCACCCTAGAACTTACAGGCAGGTTATAGCAGGCGCAGAAATTGCTACAATTGCTTTACCTTACAATGTGGCGTTAGATAGTATGTATGACGAGCTTAAAGCCGTACCCATTATACGGCAGGTGTTACTTCACCCTCCTTTAATACTGGATCCGCCAATGAATAAGCGCTCAAAAGGTTTTAAGAAGGTTGACAGAAACCCTATGGATTTTATTGATATTAATCCGGATGAGTGGTTGTGTTATCCGGCAAAAGTGGGCAAATTATTAATTTTTATATATTTTCATAAGACTTTTTATGAACTCGGTTTATCGTTATGTAACCTTTTTGAGATGGCTGAGGATTACGAATTATTGCAGAAACCTCATGGTGTTTATTTATACGGTGTTGATTTCGCTCTGGGAAGTAAATATGAAAGTCCTGCTGTATTTTATCCTGACCAAGAAAGCAATATTTTTGTTGCGGCAATTCCTAATGACGCGGATTATGGCTATTTCGGATACCTTAAAAAAATGGTACTAACTTTATATAACGCAACCATGATGAAATCCGGCAATATGCCTTTTCACGGTGCATTAGTAAAAGTTATTCTTAAAAATAAACAAAACGCCACTTTACTTATAATCGGAGATTCGGGAGCAGGCAAGTCCGAAACTCTCGCTGCTTTTGGAAATATCGGTTCTGAGCACATTCAGGATATGATAGTAATTGCGGATGATATGGGTTCGCTTGAATTAAACCATAGCGGCGGTATAACGGGATACGGAACGGAAATCGGCGCTTTCCTCAGGCTCGATGATTTAAGTC
>CAYUYT010000082.1:0-13397 GCA_964449345.1 uncultured Spirochaetia bacterium
GGAAAAATCAAAAAAAATATTATATGCACATTTGAAAGGGGAAACATCTTTCTATACTACCGAACACAGAATTAAAACAAAATCAGGAAGCTGGAAATGGATTCTTGTCAGAGGAAAAGTTGTTGAAAGGGATAAGTACGGGAAACCTTTGAAAATGGTTGGTACTCATACTGATATTACGGAAAGGAAAGCATTGGAGAATTCTCTGCGGGAAAGCCGTGAGCGTTTATCCCTTGCAATTAACGGAGCAAATTTGGGTCTTTTGGATTATCATTTCAAAAATAGGCGCATATATTATGACGGAAAATTTTTTGATTTAATGGGCATAAGGGAAGATAATATTGATATTGATACTGAATTTTGGTTGAACAGAATTCATCCTGAAGATTTAAAGCGTACTAAACAAGTATTTTTTGCTCATTTTGAAGGGGAAAGCGATTATTACGAAGACGAGTTTAGAATTAAAATTCGCAATGGTGAATATAATTGGTTCGTTGTAAAGGGGAAAATTGTATCTTGCGATGAAGAAGGAAACCCCGAACGTATGCTTGGTGTATTATTCGATGTTACCAGACGAAAAAATATGGAAATTAATTATATAAATAGTGAAAAAAAACTTGCTAATGCCCAGAGAATAGCAAATATCGGCAGTTGGGAATGTGATATTGAGTCGGGGCAAATTAGTTGGTCGGATAATATGTATAGAATATTTAAAAGGCCAAAAGCTATGGGGCCTTTTAAACAGGGGTGGAATGAATATTTTAAGGAAAGTGAAAAAGCCACAATTGATGAAATTTTTAAGTCCGCTATTAATAAAAAAGAAAAAATTAAATTTGATCATTCAATAATATGTTATGACGGTGAAGAGCGTTTTGCGCATACCGAGGCAGAATTAATTACTAATGAGAAAGGCGTTGCTGTTAGTATTCAAGGAATAATTATGGATATAACGGAACAAAAGAAGATGCATGATAAGATTGCCGAGCAAAAAAAATTATACGAAAAAATGTTGTCAGCAACGCCGGAAATGATACTTTTAAAAGGTTTGGATTTTAAATACATTTCCGCAAATAAAGCAGTTTATGATTTTATGGGGATTTTGCCAGAGGATTTAATTGGCAAAACGGATTTTGAAATTTTTGAAAAAGAGATGGCGGAAAAATTGTATAAAGAGGATAAATACATTATAAATACCGGACAAACATTTGTGAGTGAAGAAAGAATCTTATATAACAATATCAATAAAACCATGTCGAATTTTAATGCAAAGCGAATATTTATTAAAACAAAGACACCGGTTTATAACAACAACGAGTTAAGCGGTATTTTAATTTCAACAATTGATATAACGGAAAGAAAAAAATATGAAAATATTCTTGAACAATCGAAAAGTAATCTTGAAAAACAAGTAGATAAGCGCACAACGGAAATAAAGCTGGCAAATGAAAAATTAAAGCAAGAAATTAAGCAAAGAGAAGAAATCGCAAATTCGTTAAAAGAAAATCAGCAAATTTTAAATTCAATAATTAACAATGCGCCATTAGTTATTTGGTTGAAGGATAGGGATTTAAAATATATTTTAATGAATGATTATATAACGCGTTATTTTGATAAGGACAAAAGTTATTTTATAGGGAAAACAGATTTTGAAATTTATCCGGAAGAAATTGCCGGGGAATTAAAAACTGAAGATTGGGAAATTTTTAAAAGTTGTGATATAATAAAAAAAGAAAGTAAATTAACAATAAAGGGAGAAGAAATAAGCGCGAGTGTGGTTAAATTTCCGCTTATTAATGATAAAGGCGAACCTTATGCTATTTGCGGTATGGTGGTTGATATTACAGAACGCATAAAAGCGGAAAAGGAAATAAAAAAAGCGCGGGATTGGGCTGAAAGAATAAATAAACTTAAAGATGAGTTTTTGGCTTACATATCTCATGAATTAAGAACGCCTTTAAGTTTAATTAATTTAAACACAAATTTATTGTTAAAAAGAAATAATTTTGAGAAAAACGAAATAAGCAAGCTTAATGAAATCGAGAATTCCGTTGATATTGCTGTTAAAATTATTGACGATATTCTGGATATATCAAAAATTGAAGCAGGAGAGATGGATGTAATTCTACACGAATTTAATTCTAAACAATTAATTGACGAAATTATACAAAACGTTTCAAAAAGTTTTAATAAAAATATCGATATAAAATGTGAATTGAAAATTGATAAAGTGTATTCAGATGCTAAAAGAATCAAACAGGTTATTACAAATTTGCTTTCCAATGCTTTTAAATATTCAAAGTCCGGATATATAAAAGTAAAATCATGGGAAAATAATAATAACTTGTGCTTTTCCGTTCTTGATAAAGGAAGGGGTATAAAAAAAGATAATATTCAGAAAATTTTTGAACCTTTTTTTCGTGAGGCAAATGATAAATATAACAGAAACAGTATGGGATTAGGGCTTTCTATATGCAAGAAAATTGCCAATGCTTTAAAAGGAAGTATTTACGTTCACAGTGAAGAGGGAAAAGGCAGCGAGTTTATTCTCGAAATACCCTTAATTAATAAAAAAGAAAAGAAACAAACACAATTATTTTATTAGCCGGTGGATTATGAAATATAGTATTCTAATTGTTGACGATGATAACAATTTCGCAAATCGTTTAAGTGAAGCATTAAGCGCTGAGGATAGAAATTTTTTCGTTGCTGATAGCGCGGAATCAGCCAAAGAAATTTTGCAGAAAAATGATTTGCATCTTGTCTTGCTGGATGAACGCCTGCCCGATATGTCAGGCACTCATTTGCTTGAATATATTAACACTAATTTTAGTGATTTGATTACCGTATTCATTACGGCAACAAATGATATCCCCGTTGTTGTTAAAGCTATTCAAGCCGGGGCATACCATTATATAGTTAAGCCGTTCAAGATTCAGGAATTGGATAACACGGTAAAGAACGCTCTTGAAAAAGTAGAGCTAAGGAATAAAATAAAAGACCTTGAAAATAGAAAGTATACGCTAGATACGCCGGTTTTTTCAGGAAAGTCCGCACAAATTAAAGAAATTTTAAATCAAATTCACGATATTAAAGGCCACGCTTTTACTTCCCTTTTAATCACAGGTGAAACCGGCACGGGTAAAGGCTCCCTTGCAAAACACATTCATCTCCAATATAGTGAAGACTTTTCGGATTTTATTCACATTTCTTGTGCTGATATTCCTGCTAACCTGCTTGAGACAGAAATTTTTGGTTATGAAAAAGGCGCTTTTACAGACGCAAAAAATTTAAAAAAAGGGCTTTTTGAAATTGCACACGGGGGCACTTTATTTCTAGATGAAATCGATTCTATTCCTTCAGAGCTTCAAAGCAAATTATTATATTTTTTAGATAATAAAAAAATTAGACGGGTGGGCGGAACGCAAGAAATTACCGTTGATACGCGTTTAATAGTTGCAACGAATAATTCACTTGTTAAGCTCGTTAATGAGGGACTTTTCCGGAAAGATTTATTTTACCGCTTGAATGTTTTTCACGTTGATATGCCCCCCTTGCGGGAGCGTCCTGACGAAATTTTATTTTTTGCAAACTATTTTAGAGAGCTTTTCAACGTAACTTTTAATAAATCCGTAATCGGGTTTACGCAAAACGTAATTGAAAAATTACAAACATACCCATGGCCGGGAAACATACGAGAATTGAAAAACGTTATTGAGCGCTCTGTTTTATTTGAAAAAAATAATAAAATAGAAGATATAACTCTAATTCAGGCGGAAGATAACGTTGAAATTTCCAATTCTTTTATTTTCCCTTCGAATAAAAATACTATAATTCCTATCGAAAAACTTGAAGTTAAATATATCAAACACGCTTTAAAACTTTTTGATGAGAATCGCACACACACGGCAAAAGCTCTGGGTATAAGTATTCCAACGCTTTTGTCAAAAATAAAAAAGAATTAATTACTATTAAAATGAATTCGAAAAGTATGGTATAAAATATATTTAGTCGGATTAATGCTTTTATTTCATAGTCATTTATACGCTTACAGATATATTAATTAATTTTATTCTAAATTATTATTTTCCGTTACTTTTGTGCAGCAGCGCACTGCGCTTTTTTTGGTTTTTTGCAAAAAATTTCTCTTGAGTACAATGAAAATTTAAATTTTCCAGCGCAGGTTAAATTGTTTATTGCTCTTTTGTTTCCGTCTGCTACTTGATGTTTGTTGTTTTTCATTTTTAATTACCTTAACCTTTTTTGCTTATTAACGGTTTTCTTACCGTTACTTATTATGTTGCAAATTTTGTGCCAAAATATTTTATGTATTTAATGTCTATATAGCTGGCAATTAGGAAATTAAACCCCTTGCCCTTAGTGTAGACATTTCGTTACAATGTGTAGAGATTTTTTACCACTTTTTTGAATGGCTAAAAGCAGTATTTGCGAACGTTTAAATCTTTATAAGTGTGAGGGGGAGGGGGAGGGGGAGGGAAGTAATCTGACATTTTATTGAAAACAAACTTTAAGCCTGCTGATAATTACTTAGAGCTATTAATACTGCAAATACTTTTGCAAGTTTTTGTATATAAATTTTTTAAATAACCGTAAGAAAATTATTCACCTTGAACATAGTAGTAATTCAATCCATTTATAATTTTAATATCGGCTTCACCCGTTTTTATCATTTCGTCTAAGTATTTTACTGCTTCGTTTGCGTGAATGTTTAATCCCCCCGCAACGTCCTGCACCGAACAAGGTCTTCGTTTTAATAAGGAACTAATATCACTTTTTGTAGCCTTGAACCCTTCATTCTCAATTTCTGCATGAAAAACGGAAATAACTTCGGCTTTATGTCCCAACTGCTTAGCAATTTCAATAAGTCTGTGGCGGTTTACTGCTTTAAATTCGGTTTTATATGGCGGCCGGGCAATCGTGTTTAACTGAATCTTGCTGTATTTTATTTTTTTTGAATAACTAACAAGTTTTTGAATTTCTTCCTCTGAATCGTTAACACCACTTACAAAAAATATCTCAAGCCATAATTCGTTTTTGTATTCGTTACTAAAATTAATCAGGCCTTTAACCATTTTTTCAAAACTCATTCCATTTACCGGGGCGTTGATTTTTTGCCAAACTAAATGCGACCCTGCATCAAGAGAAGGGACTACTAAATCTGCGAAAAGTAACGCGTTTTTAACGTTTTTATCTCGGAGCAACGAACCGTTAGTAAGAACAGCAACGGGAATATTCGTTATATTTTTTATCCCGGTGATTAATTCATGCAAACGGGAATAAAGCGTTGGTTCTCCTGAGCCTGATAATGTGATGTAATCTACTTTTGGCCTGGTTTCTAATTTTTCATCAAGTTCTTTTATAATTTCTTTTACAGGAACAAAATTTTGCCTATTTTTTGTTTTGTCCGTTGTTTTTCCAAGTTGACAATAAATACAGTCATAAGTACACGTTTTATACGGTATAACATCAACGCCTAAGGAATATCCTAGACGTCTTGATGGAACAGGTCCGAAAATATATTTATTTTTTTTACTTTGCATTTTATACCCTTAAAAAATTTTACTTATTTTAAAATTTATTGAAATTGATTTTTGAAATCAATAAAATTTTATTATTTTTACTAAAGTGTAAAATAAAGACGGAAGAATTATAGTTCACTTAATTAATGGTTTAAATCTTTAGTTGTTATTAGAATTTTATTGTACTTCAATTCAAAATCATTTTAGCGTATCGGAAGCAGAAATTTATATGAAAAACCATTCTTTTTTTTCGGGCAAAGTTAATCCAAAATCTATGGGAATTGAATATTCGGAATGTGAAAACGGCGTTGAAGCTTTTTTTACGCCAAAGCCGGAGCATATTAGTTACTTCGGCGTTGTGCACGGCGGTTTAATGGCGGCGATTTTGGACGATGCCATGGCATTTTGTATTAACAATCAGGGAATAAAAGCGTACACTGCGAAAAAGGAAATTCGTTATATTAAGCCACTTGAGGTAAAAGTAAAATACATTGTGAGTGCGGGGATAATTAAAACGAGAAAAAAATTCATTATAACTTCCGGCAAAATTGTTGATAATAAAGGCAGAATTTTTATTAAATCCGATGCCATTTTTATACCCGTTTAATTTTGCTTTTTATGAAAAATAACTGCTTAACCTGCTATTTTATTTTAAATAAATTGGAATGAAATTTTTATTATTCTTATAAAAGTTATAGACATGAAATATTAAAATCCCTTAATTTGTTTAAGTAATACCATTTCGCTTTAAAATATATAATCGATCTTGAAAAAATGATAAACATAAATGCCGATAGTGAAAGCAGATATGCCTTCCTTACGAAGAATATTTTTACTAAGAAAGCATAATGGTATAATACAACCTTTTTTATAAAAATTGAATTTTTACCCATTTTTATCTTTTTGCTTTCTGCGTTTTTTAGAAGTTCCTCAAAATTTATATAATACTAATTAGCGCTAAAATCAGGCAATTTATTCTATTTTAATCCCTTTGATAAAGGAGAAAATCCCCCTAAATCCCCCTTCGAATAAAGGGGGACTTGAAGAGAAGAGAAGAGAAAGCCCTACGGCTAGCTATCTTAATCTCATAATCACAACGTATAAAAAAAATCCGCCCTCTTTATTTAAAGATTGTGATACAGCGGTGATTCTCTTATATACCCGAACTTTTACTAATCCTCCCTCTTTACTCAAAGAGGGAGATAGAGGGTGATTCTCCTCATCCGCTATTTGCGGTAAAAAGCCGGGGGATTTCTGTGTCTTATCAACGTTTACCGCGTTTTTGTTATGCATATTTTTTTGTTAATTGTTAAAATTCAATTAAATCGCCTTGTAAATCATTGGTATATTAATTTTTGCAATGAAAATTACCTAACTTTTCGTTTTATCCAATCAATAATTTGGTCTGCGATTTCTTCAGAGCCCTGTTCAATCATAAACATATGTGCGTTTTCTTTTAGTATGAAAAAATCGCCGTTATATTTTTTTGCAAGGAGTTTAGCCGTTTTAGGACCTATTGTATAATCTTTTTTAGCGCCGATTGCTAAAACGGGACATTTAACCTTGCTTTCGTCTACATCTACAACGGGTTTTTTCCCGACCTCGTGCGCGACTAGTGATGATTCGGGAACGAACCTTTCAAAATAAAATTTTGCCTTTTCTTCGGGCATATTGTTCAATGCAAAATCTCTTGCCATTTTGTAAATCATTTTTAAGGGTTTATCGTTTTTTGAAGCTTGTAATTGTTGCATTGAATACCAGCCGAACTTGAAAATTTTCCTAAGATGATACTTAACGCCTTTCGGGGGAGCCGAGCAAGCCATAATACCGGCTTTAAATTTGTATTCTTCAAGCAATTTTTGCGTTATTAATCCACCCATTGAATGACCAATAATAATATCGGGTTTTATTTCATGGACAACGTATTTAGTGTCTTGAATATATTCGTAAATACTGACTTTGCCGAGTTCTTCTATCTCAGGATTTGGAGCGTGCCCACGCAAATTATTTGCATAAACTTCGAATCCCTTGTCATAAAAATAATTCATGTATTTGTGCCAATACCATGAACCGCCGTTAGAACCGTGAACGAATAATATTTTTAATCCTTTGCCTGGTATTTTATCTACTGCAAGGCCTTTTATTTTAAAAGTTTCCAATTTAATCACCTCAAACGCGATTTTAATATACTAACATTTTTGTATAAAAAATCAACCTAAAAACTATATCAGAGTGCAAATTTAATATTAAGCAAGGATTACCGTATTTTGGAAATAAATTTTACGTTAGAATTTTGTATTCAGTTTCCTTAAAGTATTTGTAGCCAAAAGTAAACCCTTAAACTTAATCTTTCCGGCTTTACGCATAGATTTTATCTTGCTTAAATGAAATATTAGAATCCGTTAATTTATTCAAATAATACAGTTTTTTATAAAAATTGAATTTTTGCCCATTTTATCTTTATGCTAAGAGAGTTTTTAGAGGTTATTTTATAGAAAGTAAAATTAATGTAATGATATTTAAAAAAAATGTTAAAAAATTAGTTTTTATATTTTTTGTGTTGCAAACAACGGATAAATCTGATAATTTATTTTTGAAATTAATAAATAATTATGAGAGGTTATAAATGGAAAATTTTAAAGTTAATGGATTGGTTGTTGATAAGATTCCGGGCCAGGGGAAAAAAATACTTTTTGTGCATGGCTCAAACGGCGGTTCATGGTATTTTGAAAATTACATGAAATTTTTTAATTCAAAAGGTTATGAGGTTTACGCTAATAACTTGCGCGGTCATGCGCCTAACCCTGACATTCCGAATCTCGGTACAACGAGTGTGCTTGAGTACATCGAAGACACTAAGGCAGTGGTTGAAGAAGTAAAGCCGGATATTATTATGGGACATTCAATGGGCGGTTTAATTTCTCAAAAGATTGCAGAAATGTTCGATTTGGATGCGGCGGTTTTTATGTCTTCTGCACCGGCTAAAGGCGTAAAATTTCGCGTTGCCAAACCATTTGCAATGGCGTGGTACGGATTAAAACAGGTGAGCGCTTTGAAAAAAGGTCTACCGCTGAAAATGATTTATAAAATGGCTAGAAAATTTGCTTTGAACAATATGACTGAGGAAGAAGCCGAAGCCTTTTTTAAAAAATTTGTCCCTGAATCATCGAAAGCCGGACTTGAAGTGGGTAAAGATAAAGTTGTTGAAGTTGATGCAACGAAAATCAAATGCCCAATTCTCGTTGTTGGATGTAAAAAAGATATGACAGCGCCGTGGAAAATGGCAAGAGATATTGCTGCTTTTTACAATAATGCTGAACTTTTAACATTAGAAAACAACGGACATATGTTCCCCATAGAAAGCAACTGGGAAGAAACCGCACAATTAGTTTTAGATTGGATCAAAAAAGTGGGACTTTAAGATAAATTTTTAAATAAAAAAGCCGCCCTTAATTTGGGGCGGCTTTTTTTATTTAAACTTTACACAAGGAATTTATTTTTCTAAAATACATGGCATATCAAGGGCCGGAGCTCTTGGTAATCCGAATAAAAAGCTTCCGAAGCGCAAGCTTAATTCGTTTCCGTTTAATTCAAATATCCCCGGTAGCATATCTCCTGCCATATATAGCTGGTCATTTGATTCTTCTACAAACATATTTATCTGATTTGGTTCAATTTTTGTAGTAACGTTAAAAGACCCTTTTACATCGCAATGGCCTTGTTCGGATATCATGTTATCGCCGGAAAGATGAAATTTGCCGTCATTTGTGAATTTCAGGGTTAAATTAGTATAGCCGGCTGAAGCAAGGAATCCTAATTGTTTGGGTTTCCAATTGCCCTGGATAATATCAACGGGAGTTTTTTCGATAACTTTATCAAATACGGGAAGCAAAGCAATAGTTGACGGACGTTCGCCTTCCGGTACGCCGAAAGTTATACGCATTTGCAAGCCTGTTGCGCTAAGTTTATAAATTCCTTTTATTTTTCCCGTTTTGCCGGAGGAGGATTCGGTTTGGTCTAAGTCAATCCAGTACGGTGATTTGTCCGTATCAATGATATAACTGCCTTTAGCAGATTCGTTCGGATCGGTATATTCATAAGTACCATTTTCTTTAAAAATGTATTTAGCGCCTTTTGGAACGCTGTTAGGCAATTGAGCAAGCATTTCAAAATCTCCGTATGGATTTTCCGGGAGTTTTAATTTACGCTTGCCAATATCTAAATTAGCAGCGTTATCTTCAAGAAACGCTTTAATTAGTTTAAATGTATTTTCCGAATCCCTTAGCCCGAAATGGCCTAATCCTGCAAGAACGCGGTTATCTGCGCCGTCAAGCTGTGGGCTATCTTCATAAAAAACGTAAAAATCATCGTGCGGGCTGGAAATCGTCATATATTTAACATCGCCGTAGCACTCTTCGGGATTATTTAAGTTTTCCAGAAACTTAGGATTTGCAAAAGTGTTTAATTCAACGCCTTGCTTGTAAATTTTTCCTTCGGGGTCGGCCGCTTTTGCTCCGTCAGCAGCGGGTAATCCATGGTTTCCGCCTGCGATTAAAATAGCATGGTTTGTTTTTTCTGCCCCCTTTAGAAATTTTATATAATGCCTTACTGTAGTTACCGCAAGAGAGTGCGCAATAATATCGATTTTGCTTTCTCCGGTTTTTTCAATTACGTCATCTACAAAGTTTTTAACCTGGTCAGCGTAGAAAATACACGATTCGTTGCCCGGAGGGTCTAAATTTACTGCATGAAGAGAATTGTAACCTGCATCTTTAAAACGTGCCATTTGCGTTTCCCATACAGCAGCACTGTCGCCGTTTCCGTGAATAAAAACAATTGGTAATTTTCCCATATTGATATCTCCTTTTATTATAATATTTTCCCTTTACTAATTTTCATAATGAAACTAAAAATTCTAAAAAATCTGCAAAAGCCGTTGCAACCGTTTCTCTTTCACTTCGCACTATTTCTTCTTTTTCCTCGGTTGACAATGACGGGACGTCGAAATTTTTAAGCATTGCAATTTGTGTTTGAATTTCCCTTTGGTTTTGCACTTCCACATCGTACAATGCAGATAAAAACGGGGTATCAAGTTTTAAGTCTGCTGGTAATAAAGGGATAAAGCGGATTTCCGTTTTAAATGCGTGGCTTAAAGATAGATACCTAAAGAATTTTGCATCAAGATCAAATGCCCCCATAACGTAAGCGCTTAAATTAGCGCGGCTCCATAAGTTGAATGATTGCTCGGATAAGTGAAAATAAATTAGTGGGTTGTAGCTCCACGTTGTTGATTTATTTAAAAGAGAAAAAAGTTGTACGTCTTTATAGTATTGAGCATGCATAAATCTATATGCGTGCCACTCTACGGGTTGTAATTCGAATTTTGATAATATTAATACGTTTGCAGATTTAACCCCTGAAATAAATAAGGATATTGCAGTTTCATGGTCGGAGTTTACTTTGTTTTTTGAAAAATATTGAATAGCTTTTTCTCTAATTGCATTTAATCGATGTGGCATTTTTAGGCCTCCGGTTTTTTAGTATTTGTTTTTTTAGTTTGAGAGGTATTGGAAGTTTGAGACTCTTTATTACCCCCGGTTTTTGCGTTTTTGCCCGGTGATGCCTCTGAATCCGCTGTTTTTTTCTTTTGAAAAGGTATTGCCCTTGTGTGGTCGCCCTGACAAGCAAAGAACAATTCTTTTGATGAAGGGTCGTCCGTTGCAACCATAACGTCCTGTTTTGCGTTCCATTTCCCGTTCTCAACCGTTGTCATAAAATTTTCTATAATACGGCACGTTATTTCGGGTATTTCAAGAGTAAAAGCATGGCAAACGTGTTGCATAAGCATTAAACGGGAGTTAGGAATTTCTCGCCGTAAAATTTCATGGGCATGCCTATTTGTTAAATAATCGTATTCGCCGTTCATGATTAAAGTCGGCGCTTTTATTTGTTTAAGCTCGTGGGTAAACCCTTGAAAACGCCCTAAAGATTCCATCATATTTTGAATTCCGTACAAATCGTTATTGTTGAAACTTTCGCGGATAGCAACGGGAATGTTATCCCAGCTTTTTTCAATCCAGTCTGCGCTGAAATTTAACGGTACGAATTGTTTTACAAGATATTCAAAACCGATAAACACCATACCCTCATATAAATTATTGCCTATAAATTTTAATTGGGCGTCCATTTCGCTAAATGTGCTCATTGGAATTAGTCCGCGTACTTTTTCAGGATATTCAATGCCGAAACGCAAAACAACCACACCGCCGAAAGAAATTCCTGCAATGTATGCTTTGTCAATACTTAACTGGTCAAGCAAGCCTGCTAAAACGTTTTGATTATCTTTAAAGTCAATGAATAAGGTCGGCTTAATACTTGAGCCTTGCCCCATAAGGTCGAATAATAAAACACTATAACCTTTTTTTTCGAAATATTCCCTGTATACTGCCCAATGTTGGACTCTTTGCGTTAAACCATTAATAAAAACTATACATGGGTTTTTCGCATCGCCTGTGAATTCATAATAAATTTCTGCGTTATTGTAGTTGAAAATTGCCATTGTCTTCCTCATTAAATACTAAAGCGTTTATTTAAACGGCTGTGTATCTGACTTTACCCTGAACGCGTTTTTATGTCAATAAAATATTTCAAAAATATTAAATTAGAAAAATTATTGATTCTCGCGTTAAATGAAAGTTGTGTTTTTTTGTAATTGTTTTTTTACACGAGTCTAAAAATTAGCTTTTTTAGTTTATTTGATCTAATAAGATTTATAAATACATTTTGCTTTTTATAAATGTAAAGTAAGTTTTTGTGTTGTATTTGTATTGATAATTACAATTATTGTAATTTTAATGAGATTGAAAATAATGGTTTTACGATAATATGAAGTTTTTTTGTTATTTTTTTTAAAAAAAACATTGAAATTTATTATTAACGCATAGTATATTAAATAAATTAGTGTGATAAGCATTTATAATAACACATACTAAACTTATTATTCGGAGGGTTTATGAAAACATCTAAACTAAAACTTTTTTCTATTCTTACACTTACTTTTGTGGTTTTATTAACAGGGTGTAAAAAAGCTCCTAAAGTATCCGAAGTTGACCCGGCAGTTAAACCTGCATGGAAAGTTGACGAACCGGATCCAAAGAAAAGCTTTTTTAAGGACCAGGTTAAATATCCATATAAAGCTAAATATTGTATGGCTAAAGATTCAAAAGGCGTTAACTGGAAAATCGGTTACATGGATATTCAGCCAAAAGGCATTAAAAATCCGCCTGTAATCGTTATGATTCACGGAAAAGGCGCTTATGCCGGTTACTTCGGACATACTATGTGGAAAGCCGTTCAAGCGGGATTCCGCGTTATAGCTCCAGATTTACCATTCTACGGCAAATCATTACCGCCAAACCTAGATAAAAACATTAGCAGAACAATGCAACACACCAGAGAAGCAATTCACGATTTAGTAGTGAACAAACTCGGTGTTAAAAAAGCCGTTTATTTAGGCCATTCGCTTGGCGGGCAGTGGGTATTAGGATTCGCTTTAACTTATCCTGACGCAGTTACTAAAATTATTTTAGAAGCTCCGGGCGGTCTTGAAACATTTGTTGCTCCTTTATTCAGCCCGAAAATGATGGATGACATTGAAAAATGGAAAAAAAATCCTATTTATGCAGGTCTTCTTAAAAAAGAAATTGCAAAAACACCTGAAGCAGTTAAATTATTCTATTACTTCAAAGCTAAAAACGACAAAGGTGAAGTTGTTGATTCTCCTTTCGGTTATTTCAAAAACGACACTGAGTATACAAAATTTATTACTCAGGTTTGCGTAAAAATGATTAAAGGCAATCA
>CAYUYT010000082.1:13407-14486 GCA_964449345.1 uncultured Spirochaetia bacterium
GGCAATCAAAAAGAATATAAAGCGTACTGCGTTACTTACGTTCGTGATATTTATACATTAGGGCTCGAAATGTTTCCGAAAAACCCGATGTATATTTATGACAAGTATCCTAAAATCAAAGCACCTATCTTTTTAGCATTCGGTGAAGCTGAGCCGTTTATTCCTACAAAGTTAAGCGGTAAGATGAAGCAAGGCCTTAAAAAAGGTATTATTTTACCTTTCTACAAAGCTATGAAAGCTGCCGGAAATACTCCGGTTGTTAAAATGTACCCCGGTACAGGCCATTTTGTACATACTGATGTACCTGATGAGTTTGCAGCTGACTCTATTATGTTTGCAAAATCAAATCAAGTAGACGGTGCAACTTCCGATGCTGATGTTATGGCATGGGAAAATATACCAAATAAAGAATAAAACACTTTTTGATATAGAAGCCGGGTTTTTAAAGCCCGGCTTTTTTTTATTGCTTCCTGAATAAAATAAAATCCTTGACAAAATTTTAAAATCATATTTAATAGTAAAAAATAGAAAAGTGAGGTACAGATATGCCATTAGTAAAAGCAGGTGATATTAATTTAAATTATGTAGAACACGGGAAAGGTGATAATGTTATAGTTTATATTCATGGTAACTTAGGGTGCGTTAATTGGATGGATTTAGTGTGGCCCAAACTACCGGATGATTTACACATTTATGCTTTAGATTGGAGAGGTTGCGGCGATTCGGATAAACCGGAAGCTGATAGTGATTATTCTAATTATTCTTTTAAACAACACGCCAAAGATATGATAGCGGCTATAAAACAACTCGGTATTAATAAATGTAACCTTGCAAATCATTCAACAGGCGGTATAATATCTACGCATATGCTTTTACTTGAACCGGATATGTTCGGTAAAGTATTTTGCCTTGACCCTATTACGCCTAAAGGGATGGTTTTAGGGGATGAAGCAATCGAGCTTTTTAAAATGATGAAATCAGATAGGAACATTGCATTTGCCGGACTTGCTTCTGCTGCGCCTACATTATTCGTTGCCGAAACTTTGCAACCGGGGAATATGCCTGAGTTTAATAATAAC
>CAYUYT010000083.1:0-14188 GCA_964449345.1 uncultured Spirochaetia bacterium
CGGCAGTAAAATCGTTTTTGTAAGGCAGCTTTCACTTTCGAGTTATGAAATTTTTATAATGAATGCAGACGGAAGCAACGCTAAGCAAATAACGCATTATTCTGCAATATCCACAACGCCCTGTTTCGCAGGCAAACCGCGGTAAGTATAAGGTTTTCAAAAGCTTGCAGTTTTTATTGAATTTTACGTTACAGGGTTAACCGTTAAATGTATTTATCTATGAAATAAAAATATTTAATTTGATTTTATTTAGTTTTATATATTAAACTTTAAAATAGATAATATGAAAATTCTAAATATTTACATAGACACTTCAATAATCGGAGGTTGTTTTGATGATGAATTTAAAGAGGTTTCAAACCTGATAATAAATGAAATTAAGAGAGGTAAATTTACTGCGGTTATTTCTCAAGTAACTCTTGATGAGTTAAAATCTGCACCGGATAATGTAAAGTCAGTTCTAAATAATCTACCCAAAAATAAGGTTATGTATTTGCCTATTACTGAAGAAGCAATTGAACTTGCAAATGATTACATTAATGAAAATGTATTAACGGAAAAAATGTTTTCCGATGCTTTACACATTGCAATTGCAACGGTAAATAAAGTGGATGTCATAATTAGCTGGAATTTTAAACATATAGTAAATTTAAATAGAATTAGAGGGTTTAATGCCGTAAATTTGTTAAACGGATATTCCACCATTGAAATTCGTTCGCCTATGGAGGTTTTATATGAATAATTTTAAAGCCGTTGATTTTATGAGAAAGCAAAGAGAAATGCTTTCCGAAAAGTATTTATCATTAAGTGAACAAGAACTTTTAAAACTGAAAAATGTATACGAAGATATAAATTGGTACAACGGAAAAAATGAAACTCTAAAACGGGAAAAGTAAGTAAAACTAACGCATTGATTATGATGCAATAAAACCCTGTTTTGCAGGCAAACCGCGTTAATTAATTCTTAAAGCTGGATGTGGTATATTTTTAGCAAGCTTTTATAGCAATACTAACGTTGTTTATGCGTTTATTCTTGATGATAAATTTTTAAATAATAAATAAACGGAATAATGTTTTAGGGTCTGATAGAAAAATATCTTGACTTTGTTCATTTTTTCAGGATAATTAAAAGGAAATATTTATCGAGGTTTTTATGTCTATATCAATAGAAAAAAAGTTTGAAAAACTTGGCCCGGAAGAAAAACAGGAAGTTTTAGATTTTATTGATTTTTTAATTCAGAAAAAGTTAAGTAAAAGCAAAAAATCTTGTCCCGGGTTTAGTTTTAATTGGTCGGGTTGCTTATCGGAATTAAGGAACGAGTTTACATCTATAGAATTACAGCATAAAGCCATGGAAATGCGTTAATGTATTTATTTGATACTAATATTTTTCTTGAAATACTTTTAAATCAAAGCAAATCAGGCTTATGTAAAGAATATCTCAATGAAAAAGCAGAAAGTATAAATATATCAGATTTTTCTTTGCATTCAATTGGAGTAATATTATTCAGATATGATAAAAGCAATGTATACTAATAATACTTTAAATTTTATGCAACCGACACTTTAAAGTGTCGGTTGAAAAGCAATTACAATATACAATACTTTGATTTTAAAATCACTTTAGTATATTTACAAATTTTATAAACGATATTATAACCAATGTTAATATGGTTTCTTTATCAAAAAACAGTTATATAAAATTATCAAAAGTAAAATTAGAATTAGGTTTGGATTTTGATGACGCTTATCAATATCTCGTTGCTGAAGAAAACGCGTTTTCCATAATTACTCTTGATAGTGATTTTATAAAGATTAAAAATAAAATTGAAATTATCTTTGTTTAGAATTACAATAGTAATCAAAACGGTATATCTGATTGTAAAACGCATATTTTTAACACTATTTTTATAACCAATTATAATTAAAAATGTAAATTCCTTTTGCATAATTTTTTACTATATTTAAAATAGCTAACAAACGGGGGTGATTCTTTGCATTACGAATACGATTTAATTAAAACGAGTAAATGTCCGGAATCCGAAAAAATGGCTTTAATTGATACCATACATGAGATTGTGGGGTTTTCCGAAAAAGCAAGGCGAGAGGGCATTCTTGCTCTTGAGTATAATTTCCGTGATATTGAAGATGATTTTTTGCTGTTTGCGCTTAAACTCGTTGTAGATGGAGTAGAGCCCGGATTAATTCAGGAAATACTTTCAACGAATATTTATTTTTCACATGTTAAGGGAGCAGAGCTTTTACGGCGTTTTATAATACGTGACGGTGCACTATGCCTTCAGGAAGGCCATAACCCGCGCGTTGTTTTAACTAAACTTGCAATGTATTTGGGAGATATGGGTTTTGAATTACTTGAAACGGAAAAGTTTGACGAAAAAGTGAAAGAGTTTTTATCCGCGATTTCGTTTAAAAAAACCGTTTCAGAGGAAACGAAAAAGTTTGATGATATTTTTAAAAATATGGATGACGTTTCCGTTCAAAAAATTCTGCGTGAAATTGATTTTTCTGCGTTAGCTTACGCCCTAAGCGGTGCAAACGGAGATACTATTCAAAAGATTTTCAACAACATTTCTTCCGATTCAAAATACCCGCTTTATGATGATTTGCAGCAGAGGATTGTTAAATTCGATAAACGCGGTATGCTTGATGCGCAGAAAAAAATAAGTTTGATAGTGAAACGTTTGCAGGAATACGGCGAGATAGTTTAGTGTCTATTCAACCCTGAGTGCCTGTTTCTAAGAAAAGTTCGCTTAAAGTGGGGTGGGGCATGGTAACGTGTTAGATTGCTAATTTTTTATATTTATTGCAATGAAAAAAAATAAAGTTTATAATATAAATAAGTTTTGTTGTTACGGAGATTTAGTTTGAGTTTTATAAAAAAAGTTTATGATGATATTCCTGAGAATATACCCGTTCCCCAAGAATTTGTGCATAAAAAAGAAGAAGTAATAATTATTCTTCAGGAGGATGGTGATAATCAAAAACGCGGTTTAAAGGATTTCTTCGGTGTTTTATCTGATTGTCCTGAAAGAGAATTGCAGGGTGAATATGAAAACAGGCAGCAGCTTTGAAATACCTATTAGATACTAATATTTGCATTAAAATATTGAAAGGCTCATCGGAATCAATTTTTAATAAAATTGAACAAATTGATGATAATGATATAATAATACCTTCAATTGTTAGGTTTGAACTTTATTTCGGGGCATTTACAAAGTAAGCAAAAAAAAAAAACTCTTGGTATATTAAAAAAAATTTTGAATAATTTTCATAGTGCTGTCTTTAATGGTTCGATTTCGAAGATTTGTGGAAAAATTAGAGCTGATTTATCTTTAAAAGGTTTAATAATTGGGCTTTATGATTTAATTATTGCTGCAACGGCATTACATCATAATTATATACTCGTAACTAACAATGTTAAAGAATTTTCCAGAGTAGATAATTTAGTTATACAGGATTGGTAATTTCCTATTCAACCCTGAGCGCTGTTTCTAAGAAAAGCTCGCTTAAAGTGGGGTGGGGCATGGTAACGTGTTTAAGTTCCTGAATCTTCATACCCTGTGAAATAGCGATAGACATATAGCCTATGAGTTCGCTTGCGCTTTTGCCGATTATAACGCAGCCTAAAATTTTACCGTTTTTATCCGTTAAGACTTTTACCTGCCCGCTTTCGTCAAGAATTACGCTTTTACCCAGAACACCGTATGGTATTTTGTGCTGCAAAAAATCCTGTCCGCTTTGTTTTAGTTGGTCTTCATCAAGTCCGACTTTAGCGAGTTCAGGGTCAGTGAAAACGACTTCCGGTATTAAGGAATCGTTTTGCCCCGTAATATCCTTTCCGTTTAAATGCCAGCTTAAAAGCAATGCCTGCCGCGCCGCCCTGTGCGCGAAAAATGGCGGGCCGATAATATCCCCTATTGCATAAACACCGGGTTCTGATGTTTCAAAGCGCGGGTTTACTTTAATGTATCCGCCCGCGGTTTTATCTAGTTCAATTCCTTCTACTAAATTGGCTTTCCGCCCGATTGAAATTAAAACGTGTTCGAAATCCGGCGATGTTATTTTTTCTCCGTTTTTATCTGTATAGGATAGTTCTCCGTTTTTGCCAATCTTTTCAACGTTTGCGTTTTTTATAAACTCAAGCCCTGCGCGTTTTAAGCGGAATTCAAGGCTTTTCGATGACGATTTTTCGAAACCCGGAAGTATTCTGTCTCCGCGTTCGAATACGCTTACTTTGCTTCCGAAACTTGAGAAAATGCTTGCAAGTTCAATGCCGATATATCCTCCGCCAATAACTGCGAGGGTAGCGGGTATTTTTTCTATGTTTAAAAAAGCCGTTGAATTGGGGGAAACGGGAGCTTTTTTTTCTATTTCGAAAACACTATGGTCAAGGGGAAAGCTTCCCGTTGCTATAATAATAATGTCGGGTTTGTATGTTTTTGTTTTAGTTTTAATGGATTTTTCCGTTATTGATACTTTTTCGTTGATTAGTGTTATTTTATTTTTTTTCAAGTTGGTTTGAATATTTTTTCTGATTTTCCCCGTTTTTTTATTTTTATCTTTTTGAAGTTTTGCCATGTTTATTTGAGGCGCTAAATCATTTTTTAATATAGAATTTGTTTTATATATCTGATTTATTGCATCTCTTCTGTGAACAAAGTATTTAACGGGAATACATCCTCTGTTTACGCAAGTGCCTCCGGTTTGTCCGGTTTCAAATAATGTAACGTTATATTTTGAAGATAACTCAATTGCAGCAGTATAGCCCGCAACTCCCGCTCCTATTATTGCAATGTTTTTCATTTTTTCCCACGACTTTTGTTAGTATTTAAAATTAAAAATAAATAAAGTATGAGTGTTTGTCTATCAAAATTAAACGCGTTTTTTTTATAAAATTTTATAAAAATGTATTTTCGAGTTAAATGTTTAATTGTTTTATATTGTTATTTTTTATAAAGATTTCAATGTCTAAAGCCAAGTTCATTATGGAGTGTTTATTTTTCATTGAAAAAATTAATTTTTTTTCTTAAAATAGTATTTTTTCTTGACAAAAGGTTGTTAAAAATATTTAATTCAAGAGGATATTAATTCTACTTAATTATTTGGCAATTCTTTTGCCTTCTAATAAAATAAATATTGGCTAAGTAACATAACGACATAAACGGAGTTTAAAAGTGGCTATTGAAAGTTTAAGTAAAGTTGAGAGTGCAGAGAAAGAAGCGGATGATATTATCTCTAGAGCTAAAGAAGAAAAAGAGCATATCATCGGTGAGGCAATAAAACAGGGTGAGAACCTTGTTCATGAAATGCGCCAGAAAATTAAAAAAGAAAAAGAACAGCTTATGGACAAAGCTAAAAAACAAGCTGATGATGAGATAGCCCGGCTTACATCGGAAACTGAAAAACAGGTTAGTGAAATTAAAAGTAAAGATGAAGATATGAAAAAAGCCGTTGATTTTATAGTAAAAGAGATTAAAAAAATATAAAGGAGCTTAAAATATGGCTATTAGCCGGATGAAAAAACTGAATATAATTGGTTTTGCTCCTGATAAAGATAAAGTTTTAAAAGTTATCCAGGACAACGAACTCGTTGAAATTACTTCAATACAAGATGCGCCAAACTTTTATAGTGCTCTTGAAACCGAAAAAGAAAACATTGAAAACAAATTAAGCAATTTGGATTTTGCAATTGAATATATATCGTCTTTTGAAGAGAAGAAAGGCGGAATGTTTGCAGCTCTTGAGCAAGAAATAATAGATAAAAAAAGATTTGAAGAAATAACGAACAAAATCGATGTTGATAAAACGTGTGAGGAAATAAGCAATATATACAGGCGTTTAAGTGAAATAGATAACGAAATACAGCATAACGAATCCGTTATTTCCGGTCTTAAAGAATGGGAGAATTTTGATGTTCCTGTTGAAAAGCTCGTTGAAACGGATTTCACTCAAAGGTTTTTAGTTAAAATCGGAGTTTCGTTTTTTAATAATTTTATTGAAGAATTAAATGAGTGCGAAGGTTATAATTACCAAATTATTAATCAGTCTCAGGATTATTACGGTGTATTTTTCATTGTTTACAAAGATTGCTATGATGAAGTAATGAATGCACTTAAAAAAGTTAATTTTGAAAGTATTGTTTTTGAGGACAATTCAGGCAGCGTACCTGATATGATAAAAAAACACGAAAGTATAATTTCCGATCTTGAAAAAGAAAAAAAGGATTTAGAAAGCAAATCTCTGGTATATGTTAAAAATATTAATGATTTACGCGTTGCTTATGATTATTTAAGCACATTTTATAGCCGTGAAAACGCAAAAGAAAAAGTATTAGCTTCTAAATATACTTTTTTCATTGACGGTTGGATTCCTGAAAAATATATAGGTAAGCTTGAAAAAGCTTTGAAAGATTATAAAGACATTGACATAGCAACTCGCGACCCTTAAAAAGAAGAACAGCCAGCGATTAAATTTAAAAATAAGGGCTGGTCATCGCCTTATGAGATGCTCGTTAGTATGTATTCTCCACCGGAGTATAGAGAACTTGACCCGACTCCGATAATTATGCCGTTTTTTACGTTGTTTTTTGCAGTGTGTTTAACGGATATGGGTTACGGTTTGATAGTATCTATTTTCGCTGCATTTTTATTAAAAAAAGTACCCAAACAAAAAACGGGTTTTCGTAAAATGCTTAAAGTGCTTTTATTCAGCGGACTTACAACTGTTGTCCTCGGTTTATTAACTGGTGGAATTTTTGGAATTAGTTTCCAAGGTCCTCTTAAACACACGGTTCTTGGAAGAATCCGTGAAAGCATGATGTTATTTGACCCGGGGACTAAAAACGGAATGATGGTGTTTTTTGCGTTATCTTTAGGCCTTGGCTGGATACACGTTTTTGCCGGGCATATAGTTGCGTTTATTAAGCAGAAACGAGATGAAGGCGTTCTTGCTGCCATACTTGATCATGTATCATGGATTGTTGTGCTTATAGGCGGTTTGTTTTTAGGGCTTTCTCAATTGAAATCAATGTTTAAGATTGATTTGACTATACCTTCGATTTATCCGCAAGTTGGTTTATATCTTTTATTTGCAGGTTTAATAGTAGTATTTTTATTCGGCGGACGAAAAGAAGAAAGTATAATTGGGAAAATGGGTCAGGGATTAATGGAAGTGTACGGAGTTTCCGGCTTATTAGGTGATATATTATCTTATGCGCGTTTATTTGCGCTGGGCTTATCTACCGGAGTAATAGCCGGTGTATTTAATAAGCTTGCTTTAATGTTAAAGGATATAGGTGGCGTACCCGGTTGGATATTTTTTGTAATCCTTTTGGTAGTAGGTCATTTGTTTAACGTTGCTATTAATTCACTCGGGTCGTTTATACATACGTTACGCCTTCAGTTTGTTGAGTTTTTCGGCAAGTTCTATTCGGGCGGCGGTGAAGAATTTAAACCTCTCAAAAGAGAGCTTAAATATATTATGGTTGAAAAAGAGAATATCCAGTAGAGGAGGAATAATAAATTATGACATTAGGATATGCATTAGGTTTAGTAGGTGTTGCTTCGGCAGTAATTCTAGCAGGTATAGGTTCTGCAATAGGTATAGGAACGGCAGGTATGGCTGCTTCAGGTGCTATGAGCGAGGATCCGAAAAAATTCGGTAAGTATTTGTTATTAATTGCGTTACCCGGAACTCAGGGTATTTACGGCTTTATAATAGCTTTCCTTGCTTTCGGTAAGCTTGCAACAATAGGTTCTGGAGCTGATTCTTTATACAACGGTCTTGCGTTAATGTTAGCGTGTCAGCCGATTGCATGGTCAGGGTTGTTTTCAGCTATCTGGCAAGGCAAGGTATGTGCCGGTGGGGTTGGAATGACATCAAAGCAACCAGCTGAATCAGGTAAAGCTATGGTAATGGCAGTATTTGTAGAGTTTTACGCTGTACTTGGTTTGATTATTTCAATATTTGCATTAGGTTAACGATTAACAAAACTAAAAATAGGAAATATTATGGCTATTGAAGATGTAGTTGCCAAAATTAAAGAGAACGCGAATGAACAGCGCGGACAAATAATAAATGAGGCAGAGCAGGAAAAAGAAAAAATTCTATCCGACTGGCAAAAAAAAGCGGATGAATTGTATGCAACCGAACGAAAACGCATAGAAAATGAAGCTGAAAATGAAAAACGTTCGATAGTACTTGCAAAACGCCTTGAGTTGCGCAAGGATATACTTTCTGCAAAGCAAAAAGTAATAGACAATGCTTTTGAACAGGCATTTGAAAAAATGAAATCCATGCCTGCAAACGAATATGAAAGTTTTCTTGAGAAATTAATGAAACAAAGCGCTTCGGGCAATGAAGAAGTTATTTGTAAAAAAGACGACAAATCCCTTATGGAGAAAGTAATTAAAAAGGTGGGCAAAGGCCTGAAACTTTCTAAAGAGAACCGGGATATTTCCGGGGGGTTTATTCTCCTAAAGGACAGAGTTGAAACTGTAGTCTCATTTGAAACTTTATTCGATGCAAAACGGCATGAACTAGAACAAGAAATAGGGAAACTGTTAAATGTATTTTAACGGAATAAATTTTAAAGACAACAGTGATTATTCGTTTGCTTGCGCAAAAATCAGAGCGCTAGAAAACAAATTGTTAACGCGTAATGATTTTATCCGGATTATGGATCTGGATAACGAGCAGATTCTCCAGTATTTAATTGACCACAATTATTACGTTGAAGGTATCGACCCTGATAACGTGAATTTTTTACAAGTTTTTTCTAATGAGTGGAAAAATGTAGTCGAACTCGTTACTGAAATGCTGGAAAATGAAATGCTTAACAAAGCGGTGCGTATTAAATACGACTTTCTTAATTTGAAAATACTCGTTAAAACGAGTATTCAAAACGAAGAAGACCGCCAAAATATCGAAGATATTAAGCTTTTTAAAGTTACAACCGTGCCAGAAGAAGAATTAAAAGAAATATTTTTTGAAGGTAATTTTGATAGATTACCTGAATATCTTCGTCATGAGATTAAAGTATTTGAGCAAATCGAAAAGATATCTCCTTCAATGGTAGATATAATACTTGACAAATCAATGTATTCAAAGCTTCTGGATTTTGCTAAAAAAGCGCAAAGTGAATTTTTATTTCAATATTTTCAGCGAATGATAGATTTAAAAAATATTTTAAATCTATTTCGGTTAAAGAGTTTAAACAAAGAATTTAAGGATTATCAGTTAATCGTTATGCAAGGCGGATTACTCGATATTTCTACTTTGTCAAAACTTTACGCTGAAAGTATCGATATGATAGTTAACCGGTTGCATTATTTGGATTATTATAACGAATTGAAAGCCGGATATGATTATTTTGAGCAGACAAAAAGTTTGTCTGAAATGGAAAGATTATTTGACAACTGGTTGATTAATTTTATAAAAACAGCAAAAATGGTATCTTTTGGCCCAGAGGCAATAATAGGGTATTATTTTGCAAAAGAAAATGAACTAAAAAATTTACGTATTATATTAACCGGCAAAGAAAATAATCTTGATAAGGATATGGTAACGGAAAGGTTAAGAGAAAATTATGTCTGATATTGCAGTTATTGGTGACAGAGACAGTGTATTGGCATTTAAAGCTTTAGGTGTAAAAACGTTTTTTTGGGACGAAGACACGGCTAATGACGAAGAGGGCTGGAAAAAGGCTATTGACAGCGTGGTAAATAAAGATTATAAAATAGTTTTTATAACTGAAGATTTTCATAAAAAATGCAGTAATCGAATAGAAGAATTATACTACCGTGTTTTTCCCGTTATTATTGCTATTCCTAATAATAAAGGATCAAAAAAATACGGTTTAGAAATGGTACGACGTCTGGTTGCAAGAGCAATCGGTACTGATATATTTGCAGAAAATGAATAATTTAAGGGATTTATTAAGAAAACCTAGTTTGAAAAAGGATATAGTATATGAGTAATGAAATAAAAGGGAAAATAGTAAAGGTTGCCGGACCCCTTGTAATTGCGGAAGGAATGGAAGGCGCAAGAATCTATGACGTAGTAACTGTGTCTGACAAAAACCTCGTTGGCGAGATTATTGAGCTTAGAGGCGGAAACGCATCGATACAGGTTTACGAAGAAACCGCCGGTATAGGTGTAGGTGAGTCTGTTAGTTCTACAGGGATGCCTCTTTCTGTTGAACTTGGTCCCGGTATTATAGAAGGTATTTATGACGGTATTCAAAGACCGCTTAATGTTATAGCAGAAAAAGAAGGAGACTATATTTCCAGAGGTGTAAAAGTACCGAGTTTAGACCGCGAGAAGAAATGGGATTTTACTCCCCTAGTGAAAAAAGGCGATAAAGTTCAAGACGGAGATGTAATCGGTACTGTGCCCGAAACTTCCCTTGTTACGCATAGAATACTCGTTCCACCGGGAAAAGGCGGAACTATTGAAGATATAAAAAGCGGTTCTTTTACCGTTTTAGAAGATATTTGTACTATCAAAAACGAAAAAGGCAATGCCCATAAATTACAGTTAATGCATAAGTGGCCAGTTAGGCAACCGCGTCCCGTTAAAAGGAAATTGCTGCCGCTGCTTCCTTTGTTGACCGGACAACGTGTAGTAGACGGCTTGTTTCCCATTGCAATGGGAGGTACAGCCGCTGTTCCCGGCCCTTTTGGTTCGGGAAAAACCGTTATTCAACATCAGCTTGCGAAATGGGCTAACGCAAAAATTATCGTTTACGTTGGTTGCGGTGAACGCGGTAACGAAATGACAGACGTATTAAACGAGTTCCCTGAGTTGGAAGACCCTGAAACAGGAGAACCTTTGATGAAACGAACTGTATTAATAGCAAATACTTCAAATATGCCTGTAGCCGCACGTGAAGCTTCGGTTTATACCGGAATTACTCTGGCTGAATATTATCGCGATATGGGCTATCAGGTTGCATTAATGGCTGACTCAACATCTCGTTGGGCAGAAGCTATGCGTGAAATGTCGGGACGTTTGGAAGAAATGCCCGGTGATGAAGGTTATCCTGCTTATTTAGGAAGCCGTATCGCTGAATTTTATGAAAGGGCAGGCCGCGTAGTTTGTTTAGGTAAAAACTTTGAAAGCAAAAATGAAGATGAACAGGAAATGATTGGTTCCTTAACAGCTATCGGAGCTGTATCACCTCCGGGAGGTGATTTATCCGACCCCGTTGTACAGGCAACGCTTAGAGTTGTAAAAGTATTTTGGTCTCTTGATGCAAACTTAGCATATCAAAGACATTTCCCCGCTATTAATTGGAATACATCTTATTCTTTCTATCACGATAATTTGAAAGATTATTATCTTGAGAACGTATCCGAAGAATGGGTAGAACTCAAAAACTTTTTTGTTGAAATACTGCAAAAAGAAAACGAATTACAGGAAATTGTACAGTTAGTAGGTTTAGAAGAGTTGTCTGCTGAAAACCGTCTTATAATGGAAACCGCAAAAAGTATAAGAGAAGACTTTTTACACCAAAATGCTTTTCATGATATTGATGCGTTTTCATCTTTTCAGAAAGACGTTTATCTTCTTAGATTAATTCGGCAATTTCATCACGATGCGGGTAATGCTTTACAGCGTGGTGTTGAAATACAACCTATAATCGAATTGGATATAAGGGAAGATATTGCCCGTTTCAGATATATTGAAGAAGATAAATGTGAAAATGAATATGATAAATTAAGTAAACAAATTACTAAAGATTTAGAAGCTTTAGTTTAATAAAAAAGAGGATTTGTTATGGTAAAAGAATATAAAACCGTAAAAGAAATAGTAGGCCCTTTGATGCTCGTTGAAGATGTCGAAGGCGTTAAATACGAAGAACTTGTAGAAATAAAATTACCTAACGGTGAAATTCGCCGTGGCCGTGTTTTAGAATGTAATGAAGATAAAGCCCTTGTGCAGCTTTTTGAAGGATCAACAGGTGTCGGAACAGTTGGAACTTCTGTGCGTTTTATGGGAAAAGGAATTGAACTTCCTGTTTCCGATGATATTTTAGGACGTATTTTTGACGGACAGGGTAGACCTCTTGATAACGGACCTGAGATTTTGCCTGAAAAACGCCTTGATATTAACGGATTACCTATCAACCCATATTCACGTTTATATCCTAATGAATTTATTCAAACGGGTATTTCTTCAATTGACGGACTTAATACTTTAGTACGAGGCCAAAAACTACCTATCTTTTCAGGTAACGGTTTGCCTCACAATGAAATGGCAGCACAAATCGCTCGTCAGGCAAAAGTATTAGGAGATGCTGCGGGACAATTTGCCGTTGTCTTTGCGGCAATGGGGATTACTTTTGAAGAATCTGAATTCTTTATTAACGAGTTTAGAAAAACAGGCGCTATTGAAAGAACAGTGCTTTTCATCAATCTTGCAGATGACCCTGCAATTGAGCGTATATCAACTCCACGTATGGCATTAACTGCGGCAGAGTATCTTGCTTATGAAAAGGATATGCACGTACTCGTTATTCTTACGGATATGACTAACTATTGTGAAGCTCTACGAGAAATATCAGCCGCGAGAAACGAAGTTCCGGGTAGACGCGGTTTTCCCGGTTATTTATATACCGACCTTTCAACATTATATGAAAGAGCAGGAAGAATAAAAAGTGCAAAAGGTTCTGTAACGCAGATACCTATTTTAACAATGCCTGAAGATGATAAAACGCACCCCATACCCGACTTAACGGGGTATATTACTGAAGGGCAAATAGTGCTTGATAGGGATTTAAACCGTTCCGGTTTTTATCCTCCGGTAGGTGTATTGCCTTCGCTTTCACGTCTTAAAGATAAAGGCGTTGGCGAAGGAAAAACGCGTAAAGATCATGCCGACTTATTCAATCAATTAACAGCTGCATATTCGCGCGGTTTGGACGCTCGTCAGTTAGAACAAATACTCGGTAAAGAAGCTTTATCTGAAATGGATAAACTTTTCTATTCTTTTGCAGATAAGTTTGAAGAAGAATATATTAATCAGGATGCATACGAAAACCGTGAGATAGTAACAACACTTGATTTAGGCTGGAAACTTTTATCAATGCTTCCCGTTGTTGAATTAAAGCGTATTAAAAAAGAATTTATCGAAGAGTTTATGCCTAAATTCAAAGAAGATTACGGTAAGTAGTTACTGTAAAAGTTATTAAAAGGAACTAAAGGAAAAGTTATAATATGGCTGTAATAAAAGTAAATCCTAACCGAATGGAGCTTATGAACCTAAAGAAACGGCTTAAACTTGCCCAGCGTGGGCATAAGCTGTTAAAAGGAAAGCAGGATGAACTCATTCAGAGATTTATTGAAATTGTTCACGAAAATAGAGAACTAAGAATTTCAGTTGAAAAAGAACTGGCTAAAGCGTATAGTAGTTTTCTCATTGCTAAAGCTGTAATGCCCGAAGAAGAACTTGAAGAAGCTATAATGATACCGAGTATGGAAATGACCCTTACACCCGGTAAAAAGGCGATAATGAATCTAAGAGTGCCTACTTTTGAACTTAAAGCCGAAGGCGACCCTGTTTGTTACGGCTATACGGAAACTTCAGTTGAACTCGATAACGCTATAAAGATTTTTGCAGAAATATTAAAAAAACTAATACGCCTTGCCGAGGTTGAGAAATCAGTTATTGAACTAGCTGAAGAAATTATCCGTACCCGCCGGCGCGTTAATGCTCTTGAGTACATATTAATGCCAAACCTTAAGGAAACAATCAAATACGTTAAAATGAAATTAGATGAAAATGAGCGTTCGACTCTTGCCCGCTTAATGAAAGTTAAAGATATTGTACGGGAAAAACGTAATGTATAAATTATTTTGCCGTTGCTTTGAAGTAACGGCATTTTTAATGCATTAACGGCTCTACTTCGTTTTCCACCGGGCCAATTATTCTAAATAGAAAATCAACATTGGTTATACCGTCGCATAGGAATAGCGCTTTTTTCGTTGACATGATAACGCCTTCTAATGTAATACTTAAAAATTTTCTCCCTAAAGTAAAATAAATTTTTATATCTGTTTTTATTAATCCGCTTTCATATTTTACGTTGCTAATTCCTGCATTAAAAAAACGTGTTAGTTTCCATAAGCCCTGCAAAGAATTGTAAGCCCTTAGAAAATCCGTTTTT
>CAYUYT010000084.1:0-14050 GCA_964449345.1 uncultured Spirochaetia bacterium
TTACTCTTACTCTTACTCTTACTCTTACTCTTACTCTTACTCTTACTCTTACTCCTTAAATCCTTGGCCTTATTCGCGGGCAATACTCTTTTTTTTTAATACGTTGACACGAAATAACGTTTTATCCTAAAATAACGCATATTACAAAAATTTGAATGAATTTTCCTATTATGGATTAATTCGTCTAAAGAGAGGTTAAAGCAATGAGAAATAAAAAGATTTACGTTTTTATTTTGATATTTATTTTCGGGTTTGCTTTCGGCAGTTGCTCGAAAAGAAACAAAGGCGGGTTTGAACTCGTTTACGGTAGCGGCCCTGCAATGACATCGGCTTTAAAAAGCGCTGTTAAAAACAAGGAGTGGATAGTTATAACGGGGTGGACACCGCATTGGATGTTTATAAGGTATAAATTAAAATATTTAAAAGACCCTAAAAAGATTTACGGGCACGGGGATGATATTTACACACTCGCACGCAAAGACTTAAAAAAAGATATGCCGCAGGTTTATAAATTATTAAGTAATTTCAGATGGACAGCTAAGGATATGGGCGAGGTTATGCTTGCTAACGAGGAATCGAATAAACCGCATTATAAAACCGCGAAAGAATGGGTTGAAAAAAATATGGATAAAGTTAAAAAATGGATACCTGAAAATTTTAAGAAGCCTGAAAAGAAAAAAAAGGTTACGTTAATTTACGTTAACTGGGCATCGGAAATAGCAAGCACACACGTTGTCGGTGTAGTATTGCAGGAACTAATGGGATATAAAGTTAAATTTTTAAACGTCAGTATAGCGGCTATGTGGGAAGGCATTGCAAACGGGGACGCTGATGCAATGTTTGCCGCGTGGTTACCCGGAACGAGTTCAAAGTTTATGAAAAAGGTTAAACATAAAGTTGATAATTTAGGCTTAAATTTAAAAGGAACGAAATTAGGCCTCGTTGTGCCGGAATACGTTACCATTGATGAAATCAGTGAAATGAAAAAACACGCTTCTAAATTTGAAAATAGAATTGTTGGTATCGGCCCGGGGTCGATTATCATGGAACGAACTCAAAGGGTAATTAAGGAATACGGTCTTGATTAATCGATTTCTTTTTTCCAGTATTCTTTAAAATCATAATTTGCATACGAGTTAAGCGCGATTACGGTATTAGTATCGAAAATACCCGGTACTTCGTGTACCCTGTCAGTTACAATTTGCGCAACTTCTTCGTGGTCGTGTGCGCGTAACATAGCGTAAATATCATAATTGCCCGTTACCGTATGCACTTCAGTTATTCCTTTAATCTTGAGAATGTCTTTTGCAATTCTTGCAAAATCCTTTCTTGCTTCTGTTTTGATTTGAATAAAAGCGTGAATCATTTTTTTACGTCCTATTAATTATTTTTATGCTAGAGCATATCTAAAACCATCTCAAGTTCTTCATGCGTATTATATAAATGAGGAGAAATTCTAATTGCGCCGTTTCTTAAAGCAGCGACAACGTTTTGCCCTGCTAATTTTTCATATATTTTTTTCATATCCTGATCGGGTTTGTGAAAACAAAGTATGCCGGATTTTTCACTTTCCTTTTCCCTGGGTGATTGTAATTCATATCCCTTTGATTTAATTTTATCACTAAAATCATCGAGCAAAGTTTGTACGTGTTTGTATACGTTTTCAATTCCCGTTTCAAGTAACAAAGCGCTTGATGCCTGCATACCGCAAAGCCCCATGAAATTTAAAGACCCTTCTTCAAATTTTGACGCATCTTTTTTTCTCGGTTGCTCATAGTTTAAAAAATCAAAAAAATTTTGCATTGAAAGCCAGCCTTCAAAAATGTTTTCAATTTTATCAATGGAATTTTCGTTAGCGTAAAAATACCCGATGCCCTCAGGACCTAAAAGCCATTTATGAGAATCCATGGACATAAAATCAACGCCTAATTCACTTGCTTTAAATGGGATAATTCCCGTTGCCTGAATTGCATCGACAACGAATATTATTCCCTTTTCGTTGCATAATTCCCCAATTGCTTTAACATCGTTTCTAAATCCGGTTGAAAATTCCACGTAAGATACGGAAACGGCTTTAGTATTCTCATCAATCAACGCGTTTATATCATCAACGGCAATACGTTTTTGGTTTTCTTTAACAAAGCGCACTTCAACGCCTTTTTTCCGTAAAGCAAGCCAGGGTATAACGTTAGCAGGAAATTCGTTTTCCGGTATAATAACGTTATCCCCTGGTTTGAATGGTATACCCCTCGCACACAGAATAATACCATGCGTAGTTGATTTGATAAACCCGACTTCACTTTTTTTGCAACCGAGTATTTTAGCACCAGTGTCTCTTGCATTATTAACTATATTTTTTCTCAATTCAAAATCTTTAGCTCCCAGTTCATTCAGCGATGAAACAAAAGCATTGATTTTGTTCTTAGCACGGTTAGGTATAGGTGAAATACCGGCGTGATTAAGATAAACGAGATTTTTCGTTACGGGGAATTCTTTTCTGTATTTTTTCATATTAATTAATAAAATAATAATCTCTTATAATTATTATTCATAAAATTCAATTTGTCAATAAAGCAAAAAATAAATCTTTTAATATTTTTGTAAAAATGTTATAATATCTTTTACGTTTAATTTAATTTAGATAATGTATTCATACTTTTGGCGTTTTTTTATATATTTTTGTTTACGGAGCTAAGTAATGAGTTATACAAGTAAAAATGTTGCTTTTGCGTTAGGGGGTCTTGCGGGTAATCTTGCCCACGGGGCAGGATTTTTGCAGGGCGCTATTGATAAAAAAATTAAACCAGAAATTTTATCGTGTTCATCCGGATTAATTTTTTGGGTATATAAATATTTGCTTTATTTAGATAATGGCGGGGAAACTTTAGAAAAAATTTTCAAAGAGCAGATGAAAGATTTAGAGCCAACGGGTAACGTAAACATCAATTATAACGTACTTTTAATGCGCGGTGTAGAACATTTTTTTAGGCCGGCAGTTAAGGAAATGCAAACGCAGATAATGATCAATTATTCAAAATTTTTAAATAAATTAATGTGGAATATGGGTAGTGTCAATTTTTATCAAGAATTTTTAGACATTATTCCCGTTAAAACTTTAACACCGCTTTTTAGCCATGATTTTTTTGAAGATATTAGTAACGTTTTTAATAATTCAAATGTAGGCGTTGTATTTAATAGTTACCATGCAAAACAGGGGATAGAAAACGTATATTTAAATGAAAAAGCGAGAAAACTTCTCGGTGTTGAGTACGGGCAGGAAAATAAATACCGTGATAGAACTGTTTATAAAAATATAACCCCCGGGTCGGTGAAAGCGGGTTTATGGCTATATCAATACGGCTTTGACAGCGTTTTAGATTTGGACGGAGCTTATTACAGACAAATAATTTTAAGCGAATTGGTTTCCGTACCAAAAATTTATGTTTTGCGCCCTATTAAATATTTTTGGCAGGGTGAAATGCCGGATACTTACACTGAAACTGAAGACATGAAAACGGAAATAATGTTTAATGCAGCGTATTCGGGTGAGCGCGATAAAATCATGCTAATTAATAAATTAATTGATGAGAAAAAACTTCCGGCTGATTATCATAAAATTGAGTTGGTTGAAATTGAAATAAAAAATCAGGAATCATTTTTTGATTACATTTTTGAAAGAAAAAAGGTTTTTGATTATGCTAGAGAAAAAGCCAAAGCGCTATTATAATAAAACGGAAATTATTATGAAAGATTTAAATAGTAAAAAATTAAAATTATTTAAAAACGACCTTGCGTATTTCTACAGTTCGGGTAATTTATATAAATTTTTTGGTGAAATATCTGACTTTCTTCAATCAAACTGGAAATTTGATAATATAACTGTTCAGCTTATCGATGGAACAACGCAGGAATTAAAGTTTTTCACGTCTTACGGAATCGAAATTGACGCGCCCTATTACAGAAAACACGTACTCAAAAATATCAAATTAGAAAAACATAGAATTGAAACCAAGGTTTTTGATGAACAAGAATTTCATATGTTAGATTTAACGGGTATGGGAAACCCCGATGAAATAACTACTAATAACAAATTATCGGACAAGAAATATCAAATCAAACAACACGTTATTTTTCCCTTATCTGAAAACGGACATAAAATAGGCCTGCTTCATATTTTTTCGTTGTTTGAAAACTCCGAACTTAATCTCGATAAATTAAACAGAATTCAATATTTCTTAGATACCATATTAAAAGAAATTTGTTTATATAAAAAGAAAGCCGAACTAGAAGTTGAGAACGAAAAAAATTCCGAAACCATTAACCTGTTAGTTAAGATTTTAAGTTCCATAAATTTAAAAGAAATATTGAAACTTTTCGGCATGGAACTTGATAAGAACGCATATATAGACGGATATGCTATAAATTTACTCGATTCAAATGAAGAAAACTTAGTTGTTGAAAAGATTTCACTGCCTGATGAATTTCGAAGCATTGAGAAATCCTATATGAAATATCAGTATCCGTTAAACGTTGTTGATGCAAACATAACGAGTTTCAAAGAAAAAAAAGATTTGTTTATTGATAGGCCGCATATAAATGATTATCCAGAAAGCACAAAAGTGCGATTTGAAAGATGGAAACTCGATGCTTTAGTAATTATACCCATTGTGAATAAAAACAAAGCAATAGGAACATTAATGGTTTTTACAAGCATTAATAAAGAATCTGACAAGGAAATAATCCTTAAAGACAAAGCTTTTTTAAAGGATATGAAAGAACTCGTTAACCTATTCGCGCCGCAGATTTCCAATGCCATGTTTTATACGCGTTTAAAAACCATGGAAAAAGAAATTGTGGATATTGCCGAAAAAAATAAAAAAGTCTTGGAAATTGCTGATAAAATAAACAACCTTACCTCCGAGGAACAAATTTATGAAATTATTTTGTATGAAACATTACGCCTTTATGGGTTTGATTTCGGTTTTATTTTTATGGAAAAAAATGATTTTCTCGTCTATATTAAAGGCCATAATTTGAATAAGAACTTATCAAACATATTTCAAGCATTAAACCAGTATTTTATTAATCACAAAGGGTATAAAATCGAAATAGCTGACGGCGCAACTCCAACAGCATTTATTAAAAATACTTACTTTTATTTCCCGGATGTTGATGAAATAAAACATTTGCCTATGTCAGCAAAAGATAAAAATGGAATTACAATAATGGGTGAACCTAAATCACTATTAATTATGCCAATTAAGAAAAACAAAAAACCAATCGGCGCATTTCAGTTTTGGTCACTGAATAAAACCGCATTAATTGAAGAACAGGATATAGAAAACGTAAATATTTTATCTTCTTTTATCGGTACTGCAATTCAAAATTCAAAATTATACTCGCTAGTTGAACAACAAAAAAACGAAATGCAAAAGAAAACGGATATAATAGAAACGAAAAACAACCAGTTAATGCAGGAACTCGTTTTTGCCCGAAAAATTCAGCAAAAACTCCTCCCCTCTAAGGCGCCGGAATTATTTAACACAGAAATTGCCTTTATATATAAACCAATGGAGGAAGTTGGAGGAGATTTTTTTGATTTTATTATGCTTCGTGAGCCAAACCTTATAGGAATTTTTATAAGCGATGTATCCGGCCACGGCGTTCCTGCTGCATTGATAACGAGTATGATTAAAACGTTGCTTAACACTTCAGGTTCGAATAAAGTTTCGCCTGCGGATTTACTTATATACATTAACAATAAAATTCAGGGATTAACAGGGGGGAATTTCCTTACTGCTTTTTACGGAATGTATGATGTAGAAACGAAAACACTAGTTTACTCAAGAGCCGCGCATAACTTTCCTATAATTATCCGTTCAGGTGAAATATTTCCTTTAGAAGCTAAAGGTCAAATTTTAGGTATTATGGAAAAAGTTTATATTGAACAAGAAGAAGTACAATTACAAAGCGGAGACAAGGTTCTATTTTATACTGACGGACTGTCTGAAGCAATTGATAAAAACGAAGTTGAGTTTGAAGATAAACTTATGGAAATCGTTATAGAACACCAGAATTTACCCGTCGAAGATTTTGTTAACAAAATTTTTTATGAATTATCAGAACATACGGGTAAAAAAAATTTTGAAGATGACGTTTGTATAATTGCTATGCATATTAAATAAAAAATACTTGATTAAACGGATAAAAATATTACTCTTTTTATAAATTACTTATACGGAGATATTTTATGCCATTAGTAACATCAACGGAAATGTTTAAAAAAGCGTATAACGGCGAATATGCAGTAGGCGCTTTTAACGTTAATAATATGGAAATCGTTCAGGGTATTGTGGATGCGGCAAAACAGGAAAACGCACCGTTAATTCTTCAAGTTAGCGCAGGCGCAAGAAAATATGCAAGGCCGGAGTATTTACGGCATCTCGTTGAAGCGGCTTTAGAAACTGCTCCTGATTTACCCGTTGTTCTTCATCTTGACCACGGCGAGGATTTTGGGATATGTAAAGACTGCGTTGATTCAGGGTTTACTTCAGTTATGATAGACGCATCCAAAAAACCATTTGACGAAAACATTAGAATAACCAAAGAAGTTGTTGATTATGCACATTCAAAAGGCGTTGTTGTTGAAGCGGAATTAGGAAAACTTGCCGGAGTAGAAGATAACGTAAGCGTTGAAGAAAAGGATGCAATTTATACTGACCCTGCACAGGTAAAAGAATTTGTGGAAAAAACGAATTGCGATTCCCTTGCAATTGCAATAGGGACTTCTCACGGCGCTTATAAATTCAAGGGCAAGGCAAACTTAGATTTTGACCGCCTCGAAAAAATCTCAAAACTCGTTCCGGGTTTCCCCATTGTTTTACACGGTTCTTCAAGCGTACCCAAAGAATTCGTTGAATTATGTAATAAATACGGCGGTAATTTAAGCGGGGCAAGCGGAGTTCCCGAAGAAATGCTTAGAAAAGCTTCATCAATGGCAGTTTGTAAAATAAATATAGATACTGATTTGCGCCTTGCAATGACAGCGGCAATAAGGCAGCATTTGAGTGAAAATCCCGAAAACTTTGACCCGCGCAAATATTTAGGTCCGGGGCGTGAAGCTATAATGAAAATGGTTGCCCATAAAATCAAAAACGTTTTAGGGGCATCCGGCAAAGCATAAAAACAGCAGTTACTATAAAAAATTATTGATAATATTTTCGAATTATGCAAAAATGGGTAAAATTTATCCGGGATTATTTTAAATGAGTGAAATAAAACGAATTATAAATAAAATAGTTGAAAGCCATGATTTAACCAGAGCGGAAATAGAAAACGTGTTCACTGAAATTATGAGCGGCAACGCAACACCCGCGCAAATCGGCTCGATTATAACCGGTTTGCGTATGAAGGGCGAAACAATAAATGAAATCACGGGTGCTGCAAAAATAATGCGGGAATTTGCAACTAAAATTCCTACGCAGGACCCTGATAACATTTTAGATACGTGTGGAACGGGTGGAGACGGTGCTCATACTTTCAATATTTCAACAGCTGCTGCCATTGTTTCCGCGGCGTGCGGAATCAAGGTGGCTAAACACGGTAACCGCAGCGTGTCGTCTAAATGCGGCAGCGCTGATGTATTAATAGAACTTGGTGTTAATTTAGAAATCGGGCCGGAAAAAGTGGGTGAAAGTATAAAGCAAACGGGAATTGGCTTTCTCTTTGCCCCGCTTTTACACAGTTCTATGAAACACGCTATCGGTCCCCGAAGGGAATTAGGCATACGTTCAATATTTAACGTATTAGGCCCTTTGACCAACCCTGCGGGCGCAAAAAGACAGCTTTTAGGCGTGTTTTCGGAAAAGTTAGTTAAACCCCTAGCTACATCATTAAAAAACTTAGGCTCAACCAAAATAATGGTTGTGCACGGCTCTGACGGTCTTGACGAATTAACCATAACGGGACAAACCTATATCTGCGAGTACTCCGACGGAATATTAAAAGAATGGCATTTAGACCCGCGGGATTTAGGGTTCTCACTTGCAATGCCCGAAGATTTAACCGGCGGGGATTTAAAACAAAATGCAGGAATTATAACGGACATATTTGAAGGCAAAAAAGGGTCTAAGCGTGACATCGTTGTTCTGAATTCCGGCGCAGCCATTTACGTTGCCGGAGCTGCAAAAACCATTGCTAAAGGAATAGAAATGGCTGCTAGGGCCATAGATTCCGGTGCGGCTAGGGATAAATTAAAGCAACTCGTTGATTTTACAAACGTATAATTAGGATATTTATGAAAAAGATAGAAGCTATAATAAAACCGTATAAATTAAATCAGGTTATTAATGAACTTGAAAAAGCCGGTGTAAATAAACTCACTGCCGAAGAAGTTAAAGGATTCGGAAGGCGTAAAAGTGCATCAAGTTTTTATAAAGTTAAAAAAGGCATGAACTTTATTCTTGAATATCTTCCTAAATTGAAATTATACATTATTGCTGAAGAAGAAATAGTTGATAATGTTATTGAAATAATATTAAAAAATTCATCTACCAAAGAAATCGGAGACGGCAAAATATTCGTTACCCAAGTGCTGGAATGTATTGATATACGTTCAGGTGAACGGGGATTCTGTGGAAACCCCGGTTGAAAAATTAAAAAAAAATTTAAGGAGATTTATTTATGAATGTGCTCGTTATTGGTTCAGGCGGAAGAGAACACGCATTAGTATTAAAAATTAAACAAAGCAAACGTGTAGATAAAATATATTGCGCGCCGGGCAACGCAGGTATAGCTGACCACGCTCAAATAGTTGACCTTAATGTAAATGATTTTGATAAACTCGTTGATTTTGCCAAAAAAAGCGAAATAGATTTAACCGTTGTCGGTCATGAGGACCCGCTTGCAAACGGTATTGTTGATGAGTTTCAAAAACACGGTTTAAAGATATTCGGGCCTGATAAAAAGGGCGCTATGCTTGAAGCGAGCAAGGCGTTTGCAAAAGAAATAATGATGATGAATAACGTTCCTACTGCTTATGCAGCTGAATTTACTGATTCTAAAAATGCAATTAATTATTTAAAAAGCAAACAACCGCCATACGTTATCAAAGCGTACGGATTATGCGCAGGGAAAGGCGTTGTGGTTACAAGTGATTTAAAGGAAGCACAGGAAAGCGTTAAAAAAATGCTGGATGATAAATCCTTTGGTGCTGCAGGCGCAAAGATATTGATTGAAGATTATCTTGACGGTGAGGAAGCTTCGATTCTTGCATTCACAGACGGTGAAACTATAAAAACGCTTTTGCCTTCTCAAGACCATAAGCGCGTTTATGAAAACGATGAAGGTCCGAACACAGGCGGAATGGGAGCATACGCTCCGGCTTCGTTGATTACGGATGAATTACTAGAACAAATATACGATGAAATACTTTATCCCGTTTTAAACGGACTAAAAAATAAAGGCATAAATTATAAAGGCGTTTTATATGCAGGTTTAATGATAACGGATACGGGTCCTAAGGTTGTGGAATTTAACGTCCGGTTCGGCGATCCTGAAACGCAGGCAGTTTTGCCTCTATTAAAAAGCGATATTGTTGATTTAATGCTTGCGTGTATTGACGGGGATTTAAAAAATACCCCTCTTGAAAATAAAAATTTGTTTTCTTGTTGCGTTATTGCAGCTTCCGGTGGTTATCCTTTGAAATACGAAAAAGGTAAGGAGATAACCGGGCTTGATAACGAATACCCTGACAGCATAATTTATCATTCTGGAACGAAAAAGCAGGGGGATAGAATAGTAACTAACGGAGGCAGGGTTCTCGGTGTAACGTCCCTAGCTTGTGATTTAAATACAGCGCAGCAAATGTCGTTGGACGTTTTGAAAAAAATAATTTTCGATAAAATGCATTTTAGAAGCGATATAGGAACGAGTGAATTAAACCGAAAGAAGATAAGCGTTATTATGGGCAGTGATTCTGATTTAGAAGTTATGCGTGTTTGCCTTGATATTTTATCTGAGCTTGAAATTTCTTTTGATGTAACAATAGGAAGCGCTCACCGTACACCTGAACGCGTTAAACTCTTTGCAAAAAACTTAAAAAGAAAAGGGGTCAAAACCGTTATTTGCGCAGCCGGTCTTTCAGCACATCTAGCAGGGGTTGTTGCATCGTTAACGCCTTTGCCTGTAATTGGCGTTCCTATGTCCGGCGGTTCTCTAGGCGGCCTTGATGCTTTATTGAGTACGGTAAACATGCCCGGCGGTATTCCCGTTGCTACGGTTTCCTTAGGTAAAGCCGGCGCTAAAAATGCGGCCATACTTGCTGCAAAAATAATCGCTTTATCGGATAAGGATGTAGAAAAACGTTTAACGAGTTATTTGAAAAACATGAATTCCAAAGTTATAGAGAAAAACGCAAAGCTTCAGGATGTAGGTTATGAAAATTATTGAAATATTTTTTTGAAATAAAAACATTTTCGTTGTCTAAAACTGAATAATGATTTAAATTTTAATTAATAAAATTTAAGATAGTTTGAGAAAAATGATGATTTTAAATGTTTCTAAATTAACTATTCATCAGAACAATGCTACAGAAAATCTGAATATTTATCGAAAAAATAAAAATAATTATATTATTTCAATTAAAAAGTATAAAAATTTTAATAAAATCATACTAACATTTGAAAATGTGTTGAAAAGAAATAAAAAAGAGTTGAAATTTTATATGCAAATGAATTAAACTTAGTAAAGTTAGCAAAATAAAATTTATAGTTTGGAGCAGGTGTCGTGACAAATGACGTAATTTTTACGGGAAATTCGGATTATATGATAGAATTTAGAAAAAATGCAAATATTAATAAAGAAATTAAACCGGAAAAAAAAATGTTTGACAGGCCTGATGAAAACAGAAAAGTATTGATTTATGAACGCAGGGACGAAACTGCTGTTGTGCTTCTTGCACTTTATGAAAAACTAGGTTTTGAAGTTGAACAAGCAAATGACGTTAATAATATTCCTGATAAAAAATTCGACCTCCTTGTAACGGAAATTGACGAATGCAGTGAGTTAACGAGAAAAGTAACGCATTACAACCCTTCTATCCGCATACTCGTTATTTCTAATTTTTCCAGAGACGAGTTCATTGAAGATGTTTTTGAAAATCAGGGAATAGATGCTTTATGCGAACGTTCTTATAAAATACGCGACTTAATCAGAATGTCTAAAATTGCACTTTCCACTTCCTACGAAGAATTGTTCGGTCTTGATAGGTTTATGGCATTTAAAAAAAACGACCATATAATGCGCACAATTGATTTCCGTCTAAGCCGGGATAAAATAAACACAATAAATATCGGAGAATCGGTTTTTTATGAAATTGACGAGTTTCTAAAAGGAAACAACCTAATGGGGCACATTGAAGACGTTGATATGCTTCATTACGCTATCGGTGAACTCGTTGACAATTCACTTGAAGCCCAGCTCCAATCCGGCAACCATGAAATAGAACTTTACTTTGAATACGGATTTGACGAAACAAAATTCGGCTTCTCCATTCATGATAAACTAGGCACCCTTGCACACAAAAACGTAACAAGCGGTATAGGTTTAAAAATGCGTGATGAAAACGGAGGCACCCCACCGGAATATTACGTTAATAATACATACTTAGGTCCCCGCGGCAGAGGATACTACATCATTCAATATTCAGTGCACCGGCTAAGCGTTACCGTACTTACGCCGGAAACAGCAAAAAAACTCGGTACTCATCCGCGCACCGAAGCAAGTCTACTCGTTTATCTTAACAAGAAAAACGAACTTGAAAACCAGATAGGGCCTTGCGGAATATCCATGGTAATCGCGGTTTAATTTAAATTATTTTGATTTAAACAACGAAAAACGCTACGCAAGAGAAAAAGAATATAAATTCGCACACATAAAAAACTAACTGACAGGGTTATATTACAATATTATTAAAAGAAAATGCAATCATTAATTTTATAATTGAAAATCCTGCTCACGTACATAACAACGCCTTTTTTTGCAGAGCCCCCCCCTTTTTTTCCGCATTGTTTGCTTTTCTTTAGTGTTTAACAAAAAGCGTTGACAATAATGATGGAATGGTAATATTATAACAACAAGCGTAATTTAGTAATGAGAGGCAGAAATGAAAAAAATAACCGTATTAATAATTATACTGAGTTTAAATGCAGGGCTTTTTGCCCAGAGCGCAAAAGATAAATCAAGAGCTCTGAAAGCTTACAGAATAGCGCGTAAATATATACAACGGGGAAACTTAAAACGTGCAAAAAAATTTTTAATCTATGCTCATAAAAAACACCCTTCACACGAACTTATTTTTGCGCGGCTCGTTGATTTATTAAAACGCATGAAAAACTATAAAACGTTAACGCGTTATTATGAAAACTACGCAACAAAGAACAAAAACAACGCGCAGATAAATCACAACATGGGGACTTTCGCCATGAAAGCTAAGTTGTGGAAAAAAGCTATTGAATATCTTAAAAAAGCCGTTGCCCTTAATCCAAACCTGACTAAAGCGGCTTATGATTTGAGTTTGTGTTACCTTCAAACTAAAGAATTTCAAAAAAGTATAAAGTATTCATTAATATCGCTTAGGAAAAATTATAACGCAAAAGATGCTTTACGCAATCTAGTTAAAGCGCACATGGAAGTGGGCTTAAATGAAGCGGCAATGGCTTATTCAAAGGAACTCGTTAAACGTACTAAAAGAAAAAATTCTTTTGCCCTTGATACTTTGGCTGTGTTGTATGCCAAAAACAAAAATTATAAAAAAGCCATTGATATTATTAAAGAAGCCATGAAAATTAAAACTACTGCCCTGTTTAAAATACGGCTTGAAAAATATAAAAAACTTTTAAATGAACAACAGAAAAAGAAAAAAGCTGAAAAGCAAAAAAAGAAAAAATAATCAATCCTTCTTATTTTTTCCTTGCAAATATTCCAAAACGTTTTTCTTTATTTTATACGTTTTCAAATCGCTTTCACTTTGCATTGATTTTTTTATCAAATCAACAAAACGCGTTTGCAATAATTTTGCCAAATACAAGGCAGATAACCTGCGCACAAATTTATTTTCATGGTTAAGAAGCCCGGCGGCGACGTTAACACCGTGTTTGATATTTAATTCAATAAACGCGTTAAGTATGGCCTTTTTAATATCAGCGTTCTTATGATTCAATTCATTCGTTAAATATTCTTCATGTCCGCCCCACTCTATAAGAGCTTGTACGCTTACAATTTTTTCTATGAAATTGCCTGATGATAATTTCGTTTTAATTATTTCCAAATCAGGCGCATACCCGGTTTTTGCTAAAGCTTTTATGCTATTAACCCTAACGCTTTGATTTTCGTTATTTATATTTTTTCTAAAGCAATTGAACGCGTTATTTTTTATTAAAACTTTGTAATAACGTATTTTGCCCAAAGAAAATTCATCGCAATAATGGGTAACATCGGGATTTTCCGAACACGAATAGGGGAGGAACAAAAAGAAAAAAATTAAAATTCTCAATTTAGGATACATTTTATGTTCCGTATTTAATTATCCGTTCCGCTTTGTTCAAAAATTGGCACGGTAATTCTTTTTCCTTCACCGTTTTGATAGATTCTGTGGCGTTTTGATTCTCGTTTTAGTGTGAACCCTTTTTTCGTCAGAACGGAAAAAATTTTATCATATTCAAGATTATCCGCTTTTTCCGTAACCGTTTCTTTTACCCTTGTCCAGTCTATTGGCATTGACGGGGGTATTTCCTCTCCTGTTGAAACCCTGTCTAAAATGTGAAGCCGTATTGCATCTTTGATGTTTTCCACTGCTTCTTGGTGAGTAAACCCCTGAGTGTAGCAACCGGAAAGAGACGGGCACTCCGCATAATAACCGTCCTCAAATTTTTGAATAAGAATATGGCTTTTATAATTTATACTCTTTTTGTCCATAGCTTAATATTATTCCAATAATTATTTTCATTCAACACATTTTTCTTTAAAAAAGTTTGATTTACAACATTTTTTT
>CAYUYT010000085.1:0-14044 GCA_964449345.1 uncultured Spirochaetia bacterium
CCTTTTGGTAAAATTAAACCTGCATAAAATAGTTGATTTATATAATACGCAGCTCAGAGGATTTTATTCAAGAAATCCTCATTTTTTTAATTTAAACTTTGCTCCATTTTCTTTGCAATAATCACATTTCATTTTTTTTCTCTCTCTTTATTTTTTCTTCTTATTGTCACTATTCGCGATGTTGACCCCCTATTGTTATTAAAAAAGTGGTAGGGTTTCAACCGGAAAAGGTGGCCGTTTTCATCCGGAATCACTGGCCTACATTCAACCGGAAAGGGTGGCCTAGTTTAAGCCGGAATATGCAATTAAATATTTATCAAAATTATTTATCTAAATATTTAATTTTTCCCTGTAAAAACAAATCATCAACTATTCCTGATAATTTGCCATCTCTATTTGCATGTGCAACCACAACGGAATCAACGAAATGAAATATAAACTTATTTCTTTTAACAGCATTTTTTTTATTAACTCTGATTACGTTTTTTTCAAAAGGGGTAACCACTAATAAACGTCCATCATCAATTGCATTTTGGATTTCAGGTGTGTATTTTTTCTTAAGCCCTCTAGTTAAACCGAAAATAATAGGTTGTGTACCTTTTAATAAATAATGCAAAACGTCTTTTTCTATTTGCGAATGAAAACCGGAAACAACGCATATACCATTATCTCTTTGTTCAATAGCCCAGTCATAAGATTTAAGAATTACAGAGGAAGGCACTCGTCTTGAACATAAAAAACCTATTTTTCGTTCTTTTAATATTTCTTCGTTCCCAAAAGTGAAAATATTATAATCTTCCTGCATTATATAAATATAATTCTATGAAATCATAAATCAACGAGTAAAAATTTTATAATCTATCTTTCCAATACCCTGGTTCTTTAGCCAAATGCATTATTGCAACGATTAAAATCAAATTATTATCATAATAATAAATTACACTATAAGGAAATCTGTTAACGCGGCATTTTCTCGTTCTTTTTGATAATTTTGTCCATGCATCCGGATATTGTACAATTCTTTCTATTGCTTTTTGAACTTCTAATGCAAATTCATAACCTAACCCTTGGCTTTCTTTATTATAATAATTAATGCTATTTAAAAATTCATCTTCGGCAGGGGATAAAAATTCTATTTTAAATTCAGGTTTCATTATTTATCTTATTAAATACTTCATTCATTGGTTTAGATTTTATTTTACCTTGTAAATAACCATGAACTCGTTTTTCAGCTTCTTCAGACCAAACAGCTTGTATTTTTTTATTTGATGATTTTTCTAAACTGGTAAAAATTTTTTCAATTATATCAACTCTATCAATAGGGGATAAATCAAGTATTTCATTTAATACAGTTTCTTTTTTTGTCAAAATATTAATACCTCTTATTCTATTCTAATATAATATTAATGCAATAACAACGAATTTTTCAATATTTTAAAATATTTCTCTCCTATTAATCCTCTAATTCAACTCCTCGCCCATGCGGTACTTAATCGTTTAATCGTCATAATCATAATTTGTTCTAACCATTTGTGTATAGAATAATTGCAGCTTTTCCCATATGTTTTCCTTATCGTCTTGACATAAATACTTTAGAAAAATCTTATCGCTTTTATCTGTAATATCTCTGCACATAGAAAGATTAAAATTACCCACTTTTTTACCAGCATTTACTTTAAATGAAATTGATTTTTGCATTTTATTATCTAATTTTTTAGATAATTTTTCTAATTTAGAATTATCCTCATTCGAAATATCATCAAAATTAATTGGAAAATTAGCAAAATTCCATTTTGTAACATCAAAATCATCGCCTATAATGCACCAAAAAAGAAACATTATTTTACCATTTAATAATAGAAAAGCTAAATTTCTATTATTCAAGGTATTAAAATAAACAGTGCCCACTTTCGTTTGAGGAATTCTTTTCCCTTTTTCGTTGTAGCATGGTGGCATATTCTTTGAAAAGCTTAACCAATTATATGCTGATTTTTTAAAATGTAATATATTAGCATTTGCACTATTAATAAGCATAAAATCAATATTTTTAGTTATATTTGATAAAATATTTTCAAAAAAAACTTTAATACTATAATTGCATATTTTTGGAATAATATTATCCCATATACTAGGATTGAAATTTGTAAAATTAAGTTTTTTAAACAGCACACTCCTCTCTTCTTCAAACCAACGATGCAGTTGAGTTGTATGATTGCTATTTTTATTGTTCTTATGCCCAATATGAATAACATTTCTTACTCTTACATCAAAATTAAATAATGCCGAAGGTATTCTGCCAAAAGATGAAAACCAGTTTTCTCCATACTCTTTAAATATTATATTCCGCACTATTGAAAATTGATTGCTGAAACTTAAACTCAAAGGTAAAATCATTCCAGTTTTACCATTAAAATTTAATATTTTAGTATTTCTTTCTAAAATCCAAGAATATATATCTGGACATTTCATGGTTTCTAATTGAAATACACTATAATTAATTTTTCTTTTTGAGACATAAGGTGGATTCCCGATTATAATGTCAAAACCATTATTCAAAACTACAATCCTGTAAAACTCAAAAAACCAATGAAAAGGTTGATGTGTTTTAAGCCAGCCCTCATACTCTTCTTTTTTTTTCACGTCAATTCCATATATGGTCGCTAAATGTTTATTTAACTTTTTATTAAGATTATTTCTTATTTCGATTATATTATTTTTGCTTTCTCTTAAACTCGTTTTGCCTATATCCGCAGTAGTTTGTTCATCTCTGAATCTGTTAAATAGCATACTTAGCTTTTCTGCTTCTTCATTTATAATTTTATATGTGCCTTTTAATAAATCGAATTCTGTAGCTTTTTCTATTTCTTCTTGTTTTATAAAACCAACTAAAGAATTACCGTAGCGGATATTAAAATCAATATCAGGCAACGGCTCTAAAGACTCTCTGTCTTCAACATCAGCAATTAAACGCAAAAACAACCTAAGCTTACATATTTCAACCGCATCAAGCATTATATCAACACCGAATAAATTATTTAAAATTATTGACTTGGTAATAAAATATTTTTTATTACCATGGTTTTTCATCGCTTCTAATACTTTTTCGTCTTTATTAACAACGAGTTTATTAACACATATCTCATAAATAGTGTAAAGTATATTTAAAGCTGCAAATAAAAAAGCACCGCTGCCTACCGTAGGGTCAAGTATAGTAACCTCATTTATAATATTATAAACTGATTTTATTATTTTTAAATCATCACATTTGCTTAAAGCATCTTTGATAAAGCCTTCAATATCAAGATTATAAGTAATAAAATCATTTATTGAATTTATTTTTCGGTTCTTTGCTTTCTCTACAATATCTTTGTATCGTTTCCGCCTTTCAACTACTTCTCGCCAAATTTCAGTTGGCAAAGCATACTTTTCATCTGCTTGTTCGTTCCAGCGTTCTCTTTTTGAAACGTCATTAATTCCTTTTTCTATATAATCAGGTAATTTATATTCAACGCCTTTTTTAACAGCAGGGTAAATATATTCAGCAGGAGTTTTCCATACTAAAGATAAAAAATACTTTTGCTCACGTTCTTTTGTAAAATATTTTTCTTTCTTTAGTTTATCATATATAAAAGGAATTATTGTATTCCTGGATATATAACCCGTTATATCTTCTTTAGTATAATAAGCCCCCATTTGTTTTTGGTTTATATACTGTTCAAATACATAACCAAGCACATCAGGAGTTAATTCACCGATTGACTGAATTTCTTCTTCTTCATCAGGAATCTCCTCACCAACAATCCAGTTATATTGATTAAAAACTTCTAAAATTAATTTTTTAGAATGTTTAATAACAATATCTCGCTCTTTAATTCCCTCATATTCTTTTTCTTCGAATAATCCGCCGTTTAGATAAGGCGCATGAATGTTAAATTTCAGTTTACCGACTTTAGCTGGATATTTATGATAATTTTTATTTTCGTGTTTAGATGGAGTACCGAAAACTTCAAAAAATAAAGTAGAAAAAAATAAATGGACTTCATCATCCTTTAAATTTTTACAAATGGTATTCTCCAAAAATTGTTTTTTCGTTGAATCCCTGTTTAATGTAATTTTTTCTGTTTCATCACTGCTTATATCAATAAGGCCTAGCTGTGAAATAAAATAAAAAAATATTAAACGATGAAAATAATTTTCAACAACGAGATATTTATTTTTTTCTTCATTTATATTCTTAATTGATTTGGCCATTTTTTCTCTAAAACTTGATATTTCTTTATAAAACTTTTTAACAATTTCTTTAGTATCAAATAACACATTTATATTTTCAGGTGAAAACTCATTTAATTTATTTTCTTTACCCGTTTTCGTTGCCTTTTTTGAAATACTCGGTGTGTAATAAAACCATTTTATTTCTGTGTACTTGCTGTAAATCTTTATTCTGTCTTTATGATAAAAGTATACTAGTTTAATTTTTGGATATTGTTCTTTAATGTTTTTTAATATCTGATTAATCTGTTCATTAAATTCTTTGGGTTTGTTATCATGCTCTACAAAAGCAATAAAATTAACAGTATCAATGTAAACTGTTTTCTTTTTAATTGTATCTGTAATTTCATGTTCAAAAAATCCTTTTTGTTTTAACCATTTTAAATCATACATATTTAATAATCCCCTTAATTATTGGTTTATCATCATCTTCATTTTCAACGCCTAAATCTTTTTTAATGTTATTTACTATCATTTCAATTTCATCTAATTTATTTTGAAAATTAAGCATATCAGCATTTAAAAACTCATCTATCAATTTCTTTAATTGTCGTTTAGTCTCTCGTGGCAATGAAGCAATATCAATATCATTTAATAAACCTGTTAGATCTTTATTATTCTTAATAAGTTTTTCAATTCGCCTTGTCTCTTGATTCTTGGCAATTCCTGTTTTAATAGTTCCTTTATCCAAAGCTTTTTTTGATTTTTCAACTTCATTATAAACTAAGTTCAATTCGCCTTTACTTATAGTTTCATCTGCCGGCATATTTGAAAAACTTAATTCGTTGTTTGTATAAATATTCTCTTTATATTTATAAACGCTATAAAAATACTCACCGCCGCCTTGTAAGCTGGTGAAAATTGGTTTATTATAATTTTTAGCTTGTTTCTCAATTGTTTCTTTGGAAATATTATAAAATCGGATAAATGCTCTTAATTCTTTATCTTCCTCTGAAAAAGTAGGGGACATGCCTTTTGAAATTTTATCAGGACTTTGTTCTGCTAGTAATTGTTTATACTTTTTAATTAAATTTAATATTTTATCTCTATTCTTATTATTAAGTTCTTCTAGATTACCTTGCTCAACACTCCAAACCATAAAATCAATACCAATTGTTGATACTATGTCTTCAACCCGTTCATTAAGTTTATCACAAATAGCAAGTTCCTTATCAATTCGCTCATCCGGTTCAAAATTATATATTTTCACTTGCTTTAAGTTATTTATTCTAATAGCTCTTCCATCTCTTTGAACTAATTTAACAGGATTATAAGGTATATCAAAATTAATAACTACATCTGCATGAGGTAGGTTAACCCCCTCACTTAAAACATCAGTAGTAACTAAAACTTGAAATTTCCCTTGATTAAACTCTTTTTCTATTTTTCTCTTGCTGATTTCAGCAATAGTTTCATTTCCTTCCTCATCTTCTGTTAACATCTCTCCACCGTAAGCCATTTGAAAAGAAATTTTTGTATGTTTTTTTAAACTCTCACCAATGTAAAAAACAGTATCTTTTGATTCTGAAAAAATAATAGTAGGCCTATTCTCATGTTCTAATACTTTTAAAAGTTTTTCAATTTTATTATCACGTTCTTTTAAGTCCTTAACTTTATTAATTGAATTTAACATTGTATCAGCTAAAACTTTATCTTCTGTTAAATTTGAAATAATCTGGTTTTTTAAATCCTGACTTTGATTTTTATATGTAGAACTAATTGTATTTAATCTATCTTCTGGAAAAAGATTTTTATCAATCCCAATTTCTGGATTTTTTAAATAATTAACTAAATATTCATTTCTCTTTTTTATATTTTCCAAACTTTTGATGAAAGCTAATATACTGCTTTCAAGTCGCTTATATAAACGCCATTTATACCACCATATTAAATTTTTATCGTCTTTATACTCATCTTCCCAAAGTTTAGTATACTCATAATTTATATTATCCAAAAAATCAACAATTGGATCAAATATAGTTTTTGATATATCTTCTGAATATTTGTATTTAATTGCTTTAACTATTGGCGGTGAAAATGATGAAACACCGGATATTTTAATTAAATCTTCTTTGAAATGTTCTGTCAAATCCGACCATTCAATTCGAACAGAATATTCTCTGGTTAATTTTTTAATTAGTTTAACTGCTTCATTAAACTTTTCTTTTTTCCTGATATGATTTTCTATTGACGCAATTTCTCTTATTATACCTTCTGATTCAAATCTCGTTTTATACGTTCCTTTTAAAAACATTTTAATCAGTTCTGTAAAATTCAGTAACGATGTATTAATTGGAGTAGCTGTAACCAATAATACATGACTTTCAGGACTATATCTGATTATCTCATTTAAACTTTTATTCCGATTAGAATTAGGATTTCTAAAATTATGTGCTTCATCAACAATTATAATATCATATCCTTTATATTTATTTGGTTTAAAATCCCTTTGTTGCAGCATACCCATAGATAACCAAGTTATGTTACTTGTATCTATTCCGACCTTTTTCATTGTGTCTAGCCAGTTATGTTTTACTGCTGGTGGGTAAATCATTAATATCTTTTTATTCAAATCATAATAATATTTGCCTATCATACAGCTAACGTCAGTTTTACCCAGCCCAACTGAATTTGATAAAATGACACCACCGTATTTTTTTAATCTTTCTAAGCAAAGGTGATAACTCATATTTTGAAATTCAGCTAAATATGATGCTTCGGCAACTATATTATGAACAAGGTATTCTTTATTTAGTATTTTTAATAGATTGGTAATAAACTCTCTTGGTGGCATTTTAATGACTCTTAAACCTTGAAAGTTTTTAATATGTTGAATGATTTTTAATTTTTCTAATTCATCTGAAGCTTTTTCCCATAATGAATTGAAAAATTTTCTATATAATTCTTTTTTCTCTATAGTAGATGTATTTGCATCAACCATTAATTCAATATTACTTTCAAGTCCTGCATGAGTAAAATTTGCCGAACCAGCCCATACTTCCAATTCATTATTAAATTCAAATAAAAAAATCTTAAGATGAAAACGTCTCTCTAAATAAACTTTAATCTCGGCAATATTCTCTTTATTTAATTTTTTTAAAAATTGAAATGCTTCATCACCTAGAAAAGAAACATCGTTTTTAATAGCCAGAAGAGCTTCTTTGGTAGTACTTTTGGTTTCACTCCCCATGATGAGTTTAAATTCTTTTAATAAACCTTTTGAATACAGCGCATTTAAATATTTATAAACTTTCTCAAATCCTTCAAAAAAGAAAAAACCAACAGCAACTTTTATAGAAACTCTTTTATTGTTTTTAATTGCATAGTTTATTCTATTTATAAATAACTCTAGTACAGTTATTTCATCTTTTAAAATTCCGCATTTATTATCAACAATTTTATTCATTGCATTCTACCAAAAAGATAGACTTTTATATTATGATTTCACATTCTACAAAATATAAAATCTTTCTTGGATGTTTTTTAGTTAATCACTTATAAATGAAATTTTAACAATTGTCAATATTTTTTTTTCAAATCGTCCTCAATTATACCTATGCTTATTGTTTTTCCTCTTTGCCCATATCTTAACATGGTTTTGAGTGCAAATTTAAAAATCATTTCATTATACTCTTTTTTTATTTTATCAACCATTTCTTTATCATCATAATGATTAGGTTTAATTAGTTTACATTTTCCACCTTAAGCAAGTGTCCAAATTTTGGGGAGCAGCTCAAAGTGATGTTAGCACCATATGTCAACATTGAATTGAAGGGTAATGAAAAAACAGCGACAACAGAAAAAATTATAATAAAATTAAAAAATGAATGACTAATGCGCGTAAACCTTCGTACAACGGGCGGCGGTCTTGCCGCTGTTTTCGGAAGATTGCTTCGCAACTTCGCTTAACAGCGCCTATACGAAATGCCGGGGGGGCACGTTGCCGGAAATTTTCATAGCATGAACAACGACTTTTTTCTAATTTTCCTCTTGACATTTCCACCAAAATGCAATTACAGTGTTTACAGGTGATTAATTTTGAAAAGACGTTATTAAGAAACTAAAAAAAGGCACACCGTCTAAATAAATATTTATTCATTTTGGTAATACCTTTAGATCTATTGATTTTACTAAAGATTTAACGCTATTTGATATTAAACAATTAAAAGACAGTGCTGAAAGAAAAACATATAGATTACGAAAGGGTAAGTATAGAGCACTATTCTACATTGAAAATGAATCCATATTTGTTTTTAAAATTGATAAAAGAGAGGATGTGCATAAATCATGAGTGTGATATCAATAAGATTAAATGAAGCAGAAGAAAAAATGTTAAATAAACTGGCTTCACATTATGAAAAAAACAAATCCAGTTTAATTAAACATTCTTTGAAAGAATTATATGAAGACTTAATCGACCGAAATGAAATTGAAAAATTCGAATATGAAGAAAAGAAGGAAAAGGTGGCATTTAAATCCTCCGATGAGGTTCTAAAGGAACTTTTTTAAGTGTGATGAAAACTCTTGCACTCCGCCCGAATTGCCCCCCCCATAGCCGCTAACTTGGGGTACTCGCCAATCGTTATGGCCAACGCAAAAAAGGCTTAAATTACAAAGCATCTTTAAACTATGATAAGGATAAAAGAAAATGGGCCTCGTTGTTTATGTTGATGCAAAAGCCAATGAGCTGGAAAAAATTCTTGAAGGAAATAAAACCGTGATTATCCGTGGTGCTTTAAATAACAGCAACCTAGCCTACTCGTTATGGAAAGGTTATTTCAAAAAGGAAGAAGATTTCTGGAACAAAAACGATGTATGCGTTGATTTTATACATACAAGCGGTCATGCTGATTTGGAAAGTTTAACGGATTTCGTAAATAAAGTTAAACCTGCAAACATTATTCCCGTTCACACAATGAACAACGCGTTGTATGAAGATTATTTTAACGCAAACGTAATTTACAGTAAAGAGATATGCGCATGAATCGAATAAACAAAGGCCTCATGCTTATTTTAGGCCTTTAAAATTCCGTATAGATTAAGCCATACGTTTCCGGCACAACAAATCCCCTGAATCATTCCAATTATTAAGCTGCTGGTTATACCGTTTAAGCGTGCTGGCTCTAACGTCAAGCTTTCTTTCCTGATACAGTTTCCAAAGTTCAGAAAGTTTTAGTGCTATTTTTTTATCTTCTTGTTTTTGTTGGCTTAACTGAACTTCACATTCCAACCGTGCCTCATTGGCGAGCTTTTTAGTAGGATATTTACCATAAGTTTGATTTTTACCCTCAGAAGAATACCTGACGTAATAAGTAATGCCTTTTTTATTTTTGGCTTTTTCTATCCATGCCATTACTCCAATATACTCCAAAAAAAATTTAAATTCAAACAAAAAAATCCTGTAAACGCTTTTTTTATCAGCATTTACAGGATTTTTTTTATTTGGAGGCGGCGGGAGTCGAACCCGCGTCCAAAGATCAGGCACACGTACTCTCTACATGCTTAGTTACCGGATTTAAACTTAAAACCGGTGGCATCCGGTAACAGGCCGGTTCCGGTTCGCAGCTTCTTTGGTTTCGCCCATAAATCGAAGCGGGTTTACGGGCTATCCCTCATTGTCGACGTCTATCTAAAACGCGGAGGGAACGCATTTTAGGAGACGGCAAGCTGCTGTTACGCAGCTGCTAATTGATAGTTTTCGTTTGAAACTATTAAAGTATAGGGTTTTTTACGGGAATCCTATACAACCCGGCATGACAAATACGTGCCGCTGTATCCCTGTCGAAACCAAATTCGCCCCCCTTTTTTAAGGGCGCAAACATAATTATAAAAGAAAAAATAGTAAAAATCAAGTCTTGTCTGATTTTTTTTTAAAGTAAACACTTTAAGGAGATATTGTTCTTTATTTTTTCGTTATTTTTTATATAATTTTAAATATTCTTGATAAATAAATTTAATTATGGTACAAATATAAGGGTAACTTTTCTAAAATAACAGCATTGTATTTTAATTATTTTCCCGATATTATTATATTAACGTAAGCATGAGTGAACAAGGTTTTTTAGGACACATTAACTTCAACGCTGATCAGGCTATAAAAATTATAAATACAGATAATCATGAAATGATTACTAAAACTGTATTCAGTGCTATTCAGGAGTTGCTTGACAAGTATAAAGAACTAAAGCAATTCAACGTTCCTATTATTGCCGAACAAAATAATAATACAAGTGCTCCGTTTTACGAAGCAAATTTGGATTTTACCGAACTAACCGGAATTTTAAACGTAAAAAGTTTAAAAAACAAGCGTTTTAGCGACAAAGAACTTAGTATAATATATGCGTGTAACGAAAAATATTTCAGCAATACTTTGTTTACTAGAAAAATCGTTGATTTCGGCAGAAAATTTTATGAACAAGCCAAAGAAAAAAATCTTTTAACGCAAATTCAGCTTGATACTATGCACAGATATTTTGAAAATTTTCCGCAAGTAATGATTGAGTTAAAATTATTTTTAGACTACATTTTCAAGGTGACTAACATTGACGTTGACATTAGGTTTTCCGATCAAGAAAAAAACTTAATACTCGATGCCTTGAGAAGTAAAGTTGAGAAGCAGCACGTTAGCTTAAAAGACAAAACTCTGTTAATCGAACACTTAAAACGGGAAGTACAGGAAACCGGATTTAATAATTTTTTAAGCGATGACAAAGTTGAAAAATATTTTGAAAACTGGTTTGAGAATGTTTATAAAAAGGGCATTGTTGATGTAGACAAAATTAAACAATTTATTTTAAAAATGAAACCCCACCCCGAATATACATGGGAAATTACAACGTATTCAGGTCCGTTAAAATGGTTCGTAGATTTTATCAAAGAAATGTTCGGAGTTCCCATTGCAAAATTAAGGTTAATTGCATATCCCGAAACAAAATTTAAGGGCATAATAACGCATGAAAATAAAAAAGGAATATATGAAGACAACATTGTACTTGAAATGTTTACCATTGCAAATGAAGTTACTAAACTTCTAAAGCGCTCAAGGGAAATACTTGAGTTACTAAACATTCACATTGACATTTTATCTGAATGTACAATTGACCAAATCCACATTTATCAGGGGTTTATAAATATTGAATATGAAATATGTGAGTTTATGTTCAATTTTTTTCAGGATATAAAAAAAATTGGCGTTATAACGGGTAAAATAAAAATGAAATATTTTTATACCTTCATGCTCAAAGTAAGTTCTAAATTTAAAACCGTTGTTAACGCTCCTCTTCATAATTACGTTAGTATTCACGAAGAAGAACTTGACGATGAGATAAGGCAAAAGGTATTAAAAAAGATACATGATATCGGCGTTGAACTATCCGGCCTTCACATGAACTTAACGCGTTTAGAAGAACTTGAAATGAAAAGCAAGGTGTAAAATAATATACGTTATCACGTTATTTTTTCCTTATTTCCGCCTCTGCACATAACGTTTCCCGTTAAAAATATACAGTTCTGAAAAGCCGTATAATTTACGTTATCAACAACGCGTATATAATACGAGTTTCCTTAATTAACGCGTTTTTTTGATGATATTGTAGTATACGTTTTGTATATCAGGGGGCGGGGGGGGATTTTTATGTACATTAGATAATTCTTTTAGTTTTTCTTCTGTTGATCGATATTTCATACTATAGACTATAACACATATCAAATTTTTTTATATTAATATTCTTCGATTTAAAAAATTTTCAGTATATTGTAATAAATATAAATAAGGAGTGAGGTTGTCAAATGAGAGAGTTTATCGATAAAAAAAGAATAGTTATTAATGAATACTATGACATTCAGGATAATTTTACAGGTAGAAACGTAAAAACGACCATATCAGCGTTAGAAAAATTAATACAGAAAGACCCATGTTTTTTTGATTCCTACCTAATGATATTTGATTTGCTTAATAGTAGCGGAAAAAGTAAAGAAGCAGAAGAAATAATTAGCGTTGGTTATAGCAAAGCTCTTGATTTAATTTTAGATGAAGAAGGTAATTGGCCTCAAAAACTTGAATGGGGATGGCTGGAAAATCGCCATATCATTAGATTATTTATTAATGTAGGTGTTACGCTTTGGAAAAAAGGAAAACAAGAAGAAGCTTTAGAGCTTTTTGAAAAACTATTAAAAACCAATCCAAACGATAATGGCGGAGTTAGATATTTTATTCTTGCGATTTTAGAAGGTATGAGCCTAAAAGCTTTTACCAAAAAATTTGATAAAGGTGGATTTTGGGATTCAGAAATTAATGAGTGGTTTGGTGACAAAGTTAATACTCATAAAGAATATTTTGACTGGTGGCTTAAACTTTTTGATGAGTAAAACGCGTGCTATGCATGTACCGGTAAAAATCCACCAGTAATTCCGTCCCAAATCCTGACACTTTTTGTGGGAAGTTATATAATATTTTTCATTTAATGCACTTGCGTTACATTATTCTGGAATTGAAGGCTAGTTTACCCTCGTGAATAAGTAATTCTATTGTTCTCTTTCTTTTTTTAAAACAAAAGTTAATCTGCGTTGCCCTTTTAAATCAGTAGTATCAGTATATTTTTCATCAACAATCCATCCCTTTTTTGTTTGTTGATTTAATTTGCTTAAAGGTTTTATTCCTTCTTCTAAGCTGACTAATATTGTCAAAACCTTGTATTCGTATGATTTCATTTTAATACTCCTCAAATTTTTAATATTTTTATACTTGCAAATTTAGTAATAAATATATCAAAAAATTTTATATTAAAGTAGATATTTTTTTTTAACGTTATAAATTCACCGTTTTTTAGCAAAAAAGTGGACTAGATTGCGCCGGAATATGCAAATACTATTAAAATACCTAGCATGATACTACCTGCAAGCACTTTTATCTTTAGAATATAAAAAGTTGTAAAGTCCGTTTCTTCTAGTCAGCTCGGATTTCTCTTTTTAGTTAAACAACGCATATACAGGTAGCGGATTAAAACCGCCGTACAGCACGAACCCGAAAGCCAGGTGTTTGCTTATCATTTTTTACATCGAGACCATTAACAAAGCTCCGGGCATGGGCCTTAGCAGCATCAAACTCTGACGACGACCAATAGTAATAATCACCAAAAGAGCCAACCTTTGTGTAATTAGAAACTCCATTATCATCCGGGCCGTCACTCCATAAATTAACCCACATCTTATTCAACTCATCTTTAGAAGGCAGAAACCAGTCGGTTTTTCCTCCGTGCTCTGCGATACTAACAACTTCCGCAGCAGGATGCTCCGCTACTGTCATACAATTATAAGTATTATTATATCCCGTACCTATTGCTGTTGAAGTGCCCGGGGTGCTTGTATCGTCAACCTTCCAATCATATGCTCCACCAATTTCATCCGCTTTCCATGCTTCCATATACTGCCAGCCGTCCGAATAAGAACCTTTATCGTAAAAAACCCAGGCCCCCAGCCGGACCTCTGTCCCGAAGGTTATACGTTGTTGCGGGCGTTGTTGCGGGCGCTGCATCATCACCGCATTTACCCGCGAATAAAATCAAAAAAGCCGTTGTTAACAATAAAGTAAACTTAATTCCGTATTTCTTTTCCATGGGAACTCCTCTTAATTATATAAAATACTAGGGTCTACCCGGTAAAATATATAAAATCCACTTACCTTTATATAAAGGGTACCCCCACCCCACCGAAAAATTCAAGCATTTTTTCCTGCAAAACAAAAATCGATCAGGGGGAGATCATCATATCAGGCCAC
>CAYUYT010000086.1:0-13956 GCA_964449345.1 uncultured Spirochaetia bacterium
GCTGCTGCCTCCCGTAGGAGTCTGGGCCGTGTCTCAGTCCCAATGTGGCCGATCACCCTCTCAGGCCGGCTACCCATCGCAACCTTGGTAGGCCGTTACCCTACCAACAAGTTAATGGGGCGCAGACTCATCCTTCGGCGAAAAACCTTTCCTCTAATTAACTTGTGTTAAAAAGAGCTTACTTGGTATTAATCCCTGTTTCCAGGAGCTATCCCAAACCAAAGGGCAGATTATCTACGTGTTACTCACCCGTGCGCCACTAACTTTGCACCCGAAGGTGCATCGCTCGTTCGACTTGCATGCTTAAGACGCGCCGCCAGCGTTAATTCTGAGCCAGGATCAAACTCTTCGTTATGATTTATACGAATGTAAAAATTGCATAAAGCAACTTTTACGTTTAATCCAAAAATTTACTCAAAGTATTTATAGTGCAAAAACTTACACTGTTTCCTAATATATAACTAGGAAACGTGCTTGACACACATTTCATTCGTTCATGCTATTTAGCTTTCAAAGACCAATACAGGTTGTTTTTTTATTTTGTCCCAGACTTGCTTGCGCAAGATGTTTTATCTCACGCTCATCTAGAGAGCACTTTCCTGAACAGTGCAAAAAAATATTATACTATATTTTCTGTCAAAAATCAAGTTTATTTTATAACTTTTTTTATACCGAGCTTCTTGCCCAGCCATAAGAACGTTAGCATAAAATATAAATATTTTTGCTAAGAGTCAAATTTTTAAAACATTATTTTAAAAATATTTTAAAAAAATAAGTCATATTTATTAACTCTTTTAAAAGAACGTGATTTTTCTCCATACAGCAATTTCACTTGCATATACAGTATCAAATCGTTATGCGAATTTAATTAAAAATGCCAAAACAACAAAACTATTTTTTATTTTTTTTCAATTTTTTATCCTTTGCACAAAAAAAACACAATTAATATGATTAGCCATTATTATAAAATGTATTATGCAGTATGAATCTGCGTATATACTATTATTTCAAAACTAAATTTACATATCCCAAAAAATTAACTTATACCAATAAAATTATAAATCCTTAGACAAAAAGCGATTTAAATAGTTTGTTGTCTTAGTAACCTTGAAAAACCAATCCAAATCGCAGCAAAAAACCGCAAACGGTTAGCTATATGAAATTGATAAAAAGTGCTATAATAAAAAATTGTTAGTATACTAATAATACTTTAAATTTTATGCAACCGACACTTTAAAGTGTCGGTTGAGAAGCAATTACAATATACAATACTTTGATTTTAAAATCACATTAGTATAAATAGATACGAAAACAGCTATTCTCGTTTCTGTGAATGTATATTTTTGTTTCGATTTTTAATAAATCGAGTTTTACCTAATTTTAAATTTGCACTCTATTTTACAAATTCACTTGAAACAATAGAATATATTTAGACTAATTAGTTATTGTAAATTTCAGGAGGTAAGCATATTGTAAACCCTTGCAGAAAAAAAATTTATGAGGTCATTACAAAACTGAAAATCACGTTTTCACTAAAGATTAAAACAAAATGGCTTGATATATTCTTTATAATTAAAGCCGCCGCATTATATCATCCATATCTTCGTTAAACTTTGCATTAATTTCGCTTTCCTTAACTATTTTAAAGAACGAAACTAAATCAGCCACTTCAACAATTTTCATCACATCTTCTCTTATGTTGAAAAGATATAAAGCGCCGGATTTTTGTTTAAGCACGTTAAGAAGCTTTACCATACTTCCCATTCCCGAAGAATCGAGAAAAGTAAGTTTTTTACAATCGATTGCAACATTGCGGCTTTTACCGATATTTTTCTTAATAAATGTTTCAAACTTGCTAACTTCGTCAAAAACAAATTCTCCGTCAACGCGAACAACGAGACAATCTTTTTTATTTTCTTTAGATATTTCCATAATATGAAAATCCCTTTATTTTTTTTAATTTAACATCTGACAGTTGCCTTCAAAAACAACGCCGTCAGCTATTTTAAGTTTATTCGTTTTAATATTTCCGTAAATTTTACCCGTGGATAACACTTCGCATTTTTCTTTGGCTTCGATATTCCCTCTTACTTCGCCGCCGATAATTAACGAACCGGCAAATATTTCCGCTTCTACTTTAGCGGATTCACCTATAACCAAAAAACCCCCGGTTTTTATACTGCCTTTAAATTTGCCTAAAATTTTAAGCGAAGTTTCATATTCAAGCTCGCCTTCGAATTCGGTTTCAGGACCGAAAGTTGTTTTTATATCAAACGGCTCAACCATGCGGGTATCATAATTTTTCATCTTTTATACCTAAACCTATTTCGTTTTCATTATAAAAACCCCGTCCCAATTTTCAGGCGGAGGATTTTTTATATATTCTTTACATCTTTCAATATACATTGCAGAAGGACCATCGTCAGGAACAAGCTCAAGGGCATTTTCAAAACAGGCGATGCTCTCTTTGAATTGCTTATTTCTGTATAATTCAAGCCCTTTATTATAATTTTCAATCATTTTTTTCGTTTTTTCATCAATAACGCTCATTTTATACCCCAATCTCCTTAATAAAAAATACTAAAGCAAAGGTATTTTATCACGCATAAAAACATTTTGTCAAGAAAACGTTTAATAAAAGATTTTTTTTATAAACCCCATACTTTTGGAATATTTTCCACGCCCGGCAATGTGCCTTTTTGCAGGTATTCTAGCATTGCGCCGCCGCCAGCACTAATGTGAGTAAAACGCGATTCGCTGACATCAATTTTACCCAAAACATTTAATGTCTCCGAACCTCCAACAACGGTATTGCCGTATTTATCACTTATAAATTCAGCTATTTTTTTTGTGCCGTGCAAAAATTCTTCGGTATTTACGTTGCTCATGGGTCCGCTCCAAACTACGGTGGAAGATTCGGAAATTATTTTTCCAAAATCACTAATCGTATTTGGTCCGATATCCAGTATTTTCAACTTAGGGTGCATAAAACGTATAGGTATTGTAGCGGTTTCAGCTTCATCGCTTATTTCATCTGAGACAACCACATCTATGGGCAACATTATTTTTTCAAGATTGTCTTCAATTGTTTTTAAAACAGCGCGTACTTTTTTCAATTTGTCTTTATCTTCATAATATTCGCCCAGGTTATGTCCTTGTGCGTGCAAAAGGAAATTTGCAATCTCACCCCCGATTAAAATATTATCTACTTTATTGACAAAATTTTTAATAAGTTCTACTTTGTGTTCAATTTTCGTTCCGCCTAAAACTATAGTTAAAGGCCTTTCAATACGCTCAAAAATACCCGATAGTTTTTCAACATCTTTTTGCAAACGAAAACCCGCATAAGTTTCAAGGTATTTTGAAATACCCACAACAGATGCGTGTTTGCGGTGAGAAACGGAAAAAGCATCGTTCACAAAAATATCACCGTAGCTTGCAAGCTTTTTTGCGAGGGAAGATGCGTTTTTCTCTTCTCCAGGGTCAAAACGCGTGTTTTCAAGCATCAAAATATCTCCGGGTAACATTTCCTCAATCATCTCTTCGGTTTCCTCACCGTACAATGCAGGCGATAAAGAAATGTTTTTATGCATAATTTCGCCCAAACGTTCGCAAACTCCTCCAAGAGAATATTTTTTTTGATATTTTCCGTTTGGCCGTCCTAAATGAGATAAAATAATTAATTTGGCTTTTTTATCGTTTAAGTATTCGATGGTTTCAAGCGCATAGTGTATTTTTTTATCATCTAAAATTTCACCTTGGTCATTTACAGGGACGTTAAAATCAACGCGCAATAAAACTTTTTTTGATTTCACATCGTATTCGTCAACTGTACGTTTTCTCATAATTAATTAGTCTCCGGGAAAATTTATTATAAAGATAAATAATAGACATCGAAAAATATAACGTCAAGTAAGTAAAATATAAATAGTAAGAGCGGTAAAAAGTAAATTGTTCAATAAAAAACCTGCATTATTATTATAAATATATAATAATATACCTGCTAAAGTAATTTTTTTTTTGACAAAACACTTTAACGTTAAAAAAACTTTCTTCTAAATTGAAACAGAATAGGAATTTATGCACATAATAAAAAAAATAAAAAAAATGTTAAGGATTTCTGATTTCAGGCGAAATTATTTAAAGAGATTAAACACGGCTTTAAAAAACGAGCCGAAAACTTAGTTAATAATTCATAAATCAGGCAAGGATGCCTGATACTAAAATCACGGAGGATAACCTTATGATTATTAATCACAATTTAAGCGCAATTTTCACACACCGACAACAAAAATTTAATTCATGGGCACTTGACAAAACCATGGAACGCCTATCAAGCGGATTAAGAATTAACCGCGCTGGCGACGATGCTTCGGGGCTTGCCGTATCCGAAAAAATGAGGGCTCAAATCAGAGGTCTCTGGAGAGCAAGTAAAAACGCCGAAGACGGTATTTCCTTTATCCAAACAACTGAAGGATACCTACAAAACACGCAGGATATTTTGCAAAGAATAAGGGAACTCGCTGTTCAGGCATCTAACGGTATTTATACTGTTGAAGACAGAATGCAGATTCAGGTTGAAGTTTCTGCACTAATCGACGAGATTGACAGGATTGCGAGCCACGCTCAATTTAACGGGCTCAATATGCTGACCGGCCGCTTTGCATACCCTACAGAAACCGGACAAGTCGCTGCTTCAATGTGGTTTCACATTGGCGCTAATATGGACCAAAGAGAACGCGTTTATATCGGAACCATGACAGCTAAAGGGCTGTACATGAAACAAGTGGGAACGGATATATTACTATCCCTCTCTGCGCCGGATAAAGCAAACGCGTCAATCGGTACAATAGACCGTGCGTTAACAAAAGTATCAAAACAAAGAGCTGATTTAGGCGCTTACCAAAACCGCTTAGAGTTTGCAACAAAGGGCATCTTAACCGGCTACGAAAACTTGCAGGCTGCAGAATCACGCATAAGAGACGCAGATATGGCAAAACAAAGTATAGAGTTTTCAAAAAGCAATATACTTATGCAATCTTCAATGGCTATGCTTTCTCAGGCAAATCAAAAAAGCCAGCTCGTTCTGCAATTATTAAGATAACAAACAAACGGAAAATAAACAGCCCGGCCTTAAAAAGCCGGGTTTTTTTTATATACGCAAATAAAATTGTTTAATAAAAACGGATTTTAAGTATAATAATAATATAGTAATTAATTCTTTGAAGAATAATCTATGAATATATTTTCTTTAATAGCATTTGCAAATTTTCTTTCTCTAATGTTTCTCGCTTTTTATACACTTTCAATAAAAACGCGTTCGAATTTGCAATTGCTTTTTACATTAATTTTAATCGCCTGTGGGATTTGGTCACTAGGTTATACTTTTATATATCCCGCTAAAGATAAGCAAACCGTATGGGCGTGGTACAGGGTTACATCTTTCGGATGGAGCTATGCTCAGGTATTCGTATTGCAATTCACGCTATATTTAACAGACAGGCAAAAAATACTTAAAAAACCGTGGTTTTACGTTGTTGCGTATTTACCCGGTACAATTTTTTACTACAAAGCCCTTACAGGAATTGTTATTGCAAAAGATTTCGTTCTTGATGCTCCTCTCGGAGTTTCTGAAATTCACGCTACAACGAATTTTTGGTATATATATTTCATAATATATGTGCTTTTATACGTTGGCTTGAGTTCATATTTAATTTACAAATGGGGCAAAAACGCAAAAACCAAAAGAATTAAAAAACAGGCAAAAATGATTTCACTGGGAATCGGATTAACAATTATAGTTACCGTTTTTACTAATTTAATCATACCGTCTATAAATAAATATATCCCGCCTTTAGGACATACTGCCTTTATTTTTTACGCTTTAGGCGTTGGGTATGCTATAAATAAATATAAGTTCTTATCAATAACGCCGCAAATAGCAGCCCATGAAATAATATCAAAAATGATTGACATAATGATTCTAACGGATATGGATTTCCGCATCATTACAGCAAACAAACAAACGGAACAAATACTGCACTATAAAGAACGCGATTTAATTACAAAACACATTAGTGCAATACTTTGCTGTATGCATGATTTTCCAGAAAAAATTAAAGATATTACCGATGAAAAAACCAACAACATAGAATTTTCTCACAACATTATATCAAAAGAAAATCAAAAAATTCCTGTTCGAGTGTTTTTATCCAGAATTGCTGACTCCGCAGGTGAACGCGTTGGATACGTTTTCGTGTTGCACGATATGCGTACAACGTTACACTTAACGCAGGAAATCGAAGAACGCAAAAAAGCGGAAAAAGCGCTTAAAAAAGCAAAAGAACAAGCAGAGAGCGCGAACAAAGCAAAAAGCGAATTTCTGGCAAACATAAGCCATGAAATAAGGACACCTATGAACGCTATTGTGGGTTTTACACAAGTTCTAAGAAAACGACTTAAAAAAGAAGAAAATATTCAGTTTTTGGAAATTATTAACAGAAGCGGAAACGCGTTACTTGGTATTATAAACGATATTCTAGATTTATCAAAAATTGAAGCAGGACAAATCGAACTTAAGCTGGTGAAATTTAACTTGCGGAATTTAATTTCAGAAGTAATGGACATTTTTTCATGGCGAGTTCTTGAAAAAAAAATCAAAATTCAAAGTGAAATTAATGAAAACGTGCCCAGCCATATTATTTCAGATGAAATACGTTTAAAACAAATTATAATAAACCTCGTGGGTAATGCGGTTAAATTCACGGAAAAAGGTTACGTTAAACTTATTTGCGATTTAAATAAAGATAATTTACTTTATATTAAAGTAAAGGATACAGGCATAGGAATCCCCGACGACCAAAAAGACGTTATTTTTAAAGCTTTTATGCAAACAAAAGGGCAAGACAACGTAAAATACGGAGGCACAGGGCTGGGTCTTGCAATAACCAAACGTCTCGTTGATATAATAGGAGGTAGCATTGAATTAATAAGTCAAGAAAACAAGGGCAGCGAGTTTACAGTTATACTTAAATTAGAAATGCCTGCTGACGCTTGATTTATAGATTTTGTTTTCGCCCAATATCAAAAGTACCCAATGGAGATGAAAATCAAATTTCATAGTTCAAACAACTCTTTTATAAATATTTTCACAGAATAATTTTATAATCAATTTCAGGAAAAATTTTAAAAAGCAAAATAAATCATAATTATCTTTTGTCCATTATTCGCATTCAAATTTTTCCACTTCTACTTGATGTTCGGAGTATTCTTTGCTACTGCCCGGCCGTTTGGATTTTCCCGTTAACTTGATAACTTTACCGTAAACGGTAAAATTCCCGCAAGCAATTCTTTGCTTAACATAAGCAACGATTTCGCTTTCGTCAGGAAGCAAAATGTATTCAACTTGCCCTTTTGACGGGGCTATTAAATGCTGAGCAATAACCTTTGACTTTTTTGATATAAATTGAACGTATGAGTTTTCGTTTTTTAATAAATCCGAATACGTTTCTATTTTTGTATATTTCTTTATTTTCTTACCTCGTTTTTCTTCGCTTTCTTCGCTTTCTTCAACATTTTTATTTATTGATGTTTTTTTTTAGAAGCAATAACAATTCTAAAACCCACTTCTTCGGAAGTGCGGAAAGCGTGAATAAAATTTCTAAATATATTTGTGCTGTAAACAAACATAGTATCAAAGGAACCGCCACGCATTATTATTCTGCGGTTTGGTTTTAAAGTTTTCATGCTATTCACCTTAGCCGGTATGAAAGGATAACGGTCATAAGTTGACATTGTCAACTCCCAAACATTTCCGTTCATATCGTAAAGCCCAAAATCATTGGATTTATGGCTTCCAACAGGTCTCGTTGTTTTATAAGGTCCGGGGTTATGGCCGCAAGTTAAATCCGTTTTCTCCATTGGCATTATTGCATAAATATCATGTTTTTCCCCGTTGCCCGCAGCGTATTCCCATTCCGCTTCATCGGGCAGACGTACTTCCTTGCCCGTTACTTTCGAAAGCCAGTTGCAATAAGCAACCGCGGCAAACCATGAAACAAACCCCACAGGATGGTTTTCAAGCTTTTTGGGATACATATCGTTTTTCCAGTTATCAAGATAATCAACGTCAACGAGTTTTTTTTCAAGAAGTTTTTCGCGATTTGAGGGTTTCCAGTTGGGGTTTTCATCGAGAAAATATTTAAACTGTTTATACGTTATTTCATATTTCCCTATATAAAAATCATTTACATAAACGTGTTTAGCAGGATATTCGTCAGATTTTTTAATGGCATTGCTGCCCATTAAAAAATGTCCGCCTTTTATGAAGGCCATTTCAGGTATTTTTTCATCATTTTTTTTGCATGAAATTAGTGCAAATATTAAGAATAGCAATATAATTTTTTTCAATGCGTTCTCCGTATGCTAATATTTAATTTTAAAGATAATAAAAATTAAAATTGCTGTAAATGAATTTGAAACTGTGATATAAGTAATTTAATTATTTTACAGCACATAATATTTTACAAAAAAAGCGGAGTTATTTTTTGATATAGTACAAAACGCATTTGTTATATTTATTTGATATGAAAACGGATTTAAATATGAGTAAAAAATTTCAAAACAAAATAAAAAATTTTTTTCAGTATAAAATAAAATTTTTTTTTAATCAGGCATTTATTTTTGTCAAAGACGTTGCGCTTAAATACGTTAACGATGATATAACGTTAAAAGCTGCAGGGCTTGCGTTTTATCAGCTTCTAATCTTGATTCCTTTAATGGTGCTTTTATTTTTTATTATAGCAAAAATTTTCAATAACCCTGAAATATATTCTGAAATATTACGCGTTACCGCATTCGGAAAACAACACATTATAAGCGGGTTAAAGTCAATTACAGACAGTTTAAAAAATAAAGGCATTATTGTAGGTATATCGAGTTTTTTGCTGTATTTTATTTTAATGCGCAAATATCTGCGTGAGCTAATTTTCGCGGTAAAAAAAATAATCGGACAGAAACAAGAAACCCCAAATACCATTAAAGCAAGCGTATTCAGATATTTGAAAAATTTAGTTTATCAGTATTTATGGATATTTATTTTTATCTTAATAATTGCTATAAGCTCCCTAGTTTCAGGTATAGCTTATACTTCTTACACTATGCTTAATAAAATGTTCGGCACAATGCCATGGCTTGTAAGTTCATTTCTAAGGATCATACTTTTATTAATTCCCCTTAGTTTTTATATGCTTTTTCACTATTTTCTTTACTGGTACGTACCGGATTTCAGGCCTCAAAAACGCTTTGCATTATTCGGAGCAATCTTTGCGACAACAGTAAACGCTGTATTACGTTTTTTATACAGTTTTTACGTTAATAAAATGCTTTCTGCAACGGGTACACTTGAATTATTCCAAAAAACACCGGAAAACATTGCCTCGAACGCTGCCGTTGTTAAAGCTACGTTTAAACTCATTGCCGCCATTGTTATCTGGTTTTTTTTATCATCAGTAGTGGTTTTATTAGGAGCAATTTTAGTTCGAAAACTAAATGAAAAATTCCAAACCCGAAGCTATCAAAAAACTAATATTCGCAAGTAAAAGTTTGTTAATAGATTTACTAAGTTTCAAACTTGCACTCAATTGTTAACACCGGATTGCAACTCTTTATTGGATTTGCAATCCGGTGTTATTTAAAACGAGGACAATAATTTTTCATTAAATTAATTATTTTTTCACATTTTTTCTATCACTCTAAAGCGGATTTTGTTTAGTTTTACATTAGAAAAAATTCAAAATTGGGATATGTAAAATGGGAAAAGAAATAATTGATCCATTTATTAAGTCTATTAAAAGGGCATTTAACACCATAGCCAAAGTTATGCCTAATCATTCAAAACCAAAACAAGTTGATTTAAGCAGTTTTAATACGGAACATGATTATTATTCCGATATAGCGGCTGTTATTGCTTTGCCAGGAACAAAAATCGGCTCACTAGTTGTAGCTTTTGAAAAGGATACAGCAACGAAAATTACTGCTACATTTATGCTTGAAGAAACAAACGAATTAAACGACAAAGTAAGCGATGTAATTGGTGAACTGGCAAATACAGTAGCAGGAAATATTACATCAGATTTGGAAGAAATGAATTTTGAACGCGCACTACCGAATATTTATAAGGGCAGCGATAATAAGCTTGAGTTCCCTGTGGGTTTTATTTGTTACTCTGTGGATTTTACAAGCGATTTCGGCCCGTTTTATTTGAGAGTTAGCATTTTAGAGGACGAAAATCTATAAAGCGGTTTTTGAGGGTATGGGAACAAAGAAAATAGGAATTGTTTCGGACAGTCATGGAGACATCAAAACGTTAACTTCTGTTCTTGATTTTTTCAAAGCAAATCACGTTTCACTTGTCATTCACCTTGGAGATGATTTGCGCGATACTTATATTTTTAATGGTTATGGCTTTGAGAGCATAGTCGTTCCCGGAACAAGAGACGAAGGATATTGCAACCCTGATTTAAGGACGATACTTAAAGAAATAAATCTAAGGTTGATTTCAATTTCACATTTAAAAGACAACGCAAATAGAAAAGCAAATATTATTTTATACGGCCATACCCACAAACCTGAATTTTATTTTTCAAACAACGTATTATTCGTCAATCCCGGACACGTTATTAATAATAAAAAACGTTTCCCCATTTCTACTTTCATTATAATGGATATAAACGACAAAGTTACAATTAACTATTATTCGACAAATAATGCATTAATTGAAAAAAAAGATTTTTTACTCTAAACCATATTAGGGTTTTTTCCCGATATTTTTAAAGAGAATTATGTGCGCTGTTAAATAAATTTTGATTAGCGCAAAATTGAGGAAAAACATGAAAAACACGCTACATTATATATTTTTAATATTAGTCATTTTAGGTTTATTAAATTGTTCAAAATCTCCCATAAAAACGGTTAAAAAAACACCTGAAAAACGGGATATGGCTATGGTATATTATAAAAAAGGACGCGAGCACTTTTTAAAATTTAGCAGAAAAGACGTTGAAACGGCTATCGGCTATTTTAATAAAGCGTTAAAATTAAAATCAGGTTTTATTAAAGCACACGCAGCAAGAGCGGAAGCATTGTCATACCTTGCTTTTCAAAAAGAGAGAAACGGGAACAACGCAAAAGAGGAATTCGCACTTGCTAAAAAAGACGCTGTTAAAGCGGTTACAAACGGTAAAAAAGTTGCAGAAAGCCACAGGGCACTTGCCTGGTATTTTTTCACAGCCGGCCTATATAATTATGCGGCTTCTAGTGCAAGAAAAGCCCTTGAATTTAAACCGGATGACCCCGAGGCGAATTTTATTCTTTGGGTTGCTGTTGATAATAAAAACGCTAATTCCCCTTATTTACAAAAATCAATAAAAGGTGGCTATATAATTGCTTTACTTAATGCAGGGTCAATAATGCGTAAAAACAAAAAATATTCAAAAGCCATTGAATATTTTAAAAAAGTAATTGAACGCGTTCCCGGACACATTCATGCCCGCGTCAACATTGCAAACGTTTATTTAAAAAAAGGTGAGTATGAAAAATCACAGAAATACTATGAAAAAGCTATGAAACTTGCGCCCGGAGACAGTTATATCATTTTTAACTATGCGGCAAGTTTTGTATCAATGAAAAAATATAAAAAAGCGGAAAAATATTATAAACAAGCCGTTTCTATTAATAAAAATTTTATTCATGCACATCTAATGTTAATGCGGCTTTATAAAAAAGTTTTTCACAACAAACAAAAATACAACAAACATAAACGCGTTGTTGCTGAATTAAGGCGGAAACAAGCAATGCGCATTGCGAAAAGAATAAAAGAAGCCAGAAACATCGGATTATGACTTACGGTTTTAATCATGTACTGACCCCGTTTTTGCATTATGCTAACCAAATCAATTTTAGTATTATTTCTTTGAAATAAATTTTTAACATATTATTTATTTTTATTTAACATTAAAAAAGTTTGCGTTGTTTATTATTTAAAGAATATTTTTTTGGAGATGAGAAATGGAAACGGGTGAACGCAGGCAAACTTTAAGGCATTCTTTCAGCAAAAAAGATAACGACTTAATTAAAAGCAAGATTACTATTGATGATGAAAAATATAAGCTTAAAATAAGCGATTTAAGTTTGGCTGGCATGAATTGCCTTCTCGAAAAAAAAGCAGCGGAAAAAATTTCAAAACAAAATACTTACAACATTGAACTTGAACTTAAAAATAATAAAAACGTATTTATTAAAGGACAATTGATGTGGCGTAATTCCGTTGAAAATAACGGAAAAGAACTTTCAGTAGGATTTTATAACTTTATACCTGAACCACAACATCACATAAATATGCTGGAATTTCTACAGTCCTTTCTATAATAACGTGAATTTCAAAATTGATAGATTATTGATTAATTTGATTCTATTTCAATAATATTATCAGTTACAGAAACAACATTGATCAATTTCGCATCTTAATAGAGTAAAAAAAGGTTAGTTTTATTAAATAAAAAATGAATCGGATTTCACGTTAACAACATTATTTTAAAATCAATGTATTTTTTATGTTTCAATTAATTTTGATTCGCTTATGGATAAATTATTTTTATAATTGCTTCAATTTAATCCTTGCAACCGGTTTAAACCCGTAATATCATAATTCACTATGAATGAAATAAGCGTCATTATTCCCGTTTATAACCGGGAAAAATTTATTACAAGAGCTATTGACTCCGTTTTAAAGCAAGCGCATCCTGCCGGAGAAATTATTACCGTTGATGACGGTTCAACGGATAACACAGGAAAAATACTGCAAAAATACAATGGCGGGATAAAAATTATCACAATTAATCATTCGGGGGTAAGCAAAGCGCGCAACACGGGAATTAAAAACGCAAAGTACGGTTACATCGCTTTTCTCGATTCCGATGACGAATGGCATGAAACTAAACTTGAACTGCAATTTGATTATATGCTGAAAAATCCCGGTATATTAATTTCACATACAAACGAAAAATGGATTAGAAATGGCATTCATGTAAATAAACCGGAGAAATATAAAAAGTACGGCGGTTATGTTTTTGAAAACTGCCTGCCAGTTACAATGATAGGCGCGTCAACGGTTATCATGAAAAAGGCGTTGTTTGAAAAAATTGGGTATTTCGATAAAAAAATGCCTGTTTGCGAGGATTATGATTTATGGCTTAGGGTTTGCGCTATTTATAAAACGGGTTTAATTGATAAACCCCTGACTGTTAAACACGCCGGGCATAAAGGCCAGTTATCAATGTCCGGTGAGTATTTAGATGAATTGCGGTTTTATGCCTTGGAAAAATTTTTGCATAACCACGGGGTTATTAACAAGCATCAGGAACGAAGTGCGCGCGCACAGTTAAAGCGGTTCGGGGAAATAATGATAACGGGGCTTGAAAAGAAAAATAAGCAAAAAGAAATATTAGAGATAAAACAGAGGCTTGAACTTTGCGGTGTTGATTTTTAAAGGCTTTAATGCGGCTTGCCCGCAAAACAAGGAAAATTCTCAATATTACCGTTATTTGTAAGGTTTTTTGCGTTTGTCCCGTCTGAATTCATAATAAAAATATCATTATCAAATCCGTCACCCCGGGAGAAAACAATTTTGCTACCGTCAGGAGAAAAAGCCGGATTATTGTCATCAACGCTGTTAAACGTTAATTGTTTTTCATTAGTCCCGTTACTATCCATTATGAAAATTTCACTAGTAGTCGCGCCCATGTTTTTTGTATAAAGAATTTTTCTCCCGTCAGGAGAAAAAGTGATAGTTCCTAAATAACTACTGAAAGTGCGTAAAAGTTTTCTGCCGCTTCCGTCAATATTAATAACGTAAATACCCCATACCGAAGAAACTTGAGCAGTAAAAATTATTTTGCT
>CAYUYT010000087.1:0-13792 GCA_964449345.1 uncultured Spirochaetia bacterium
GGATAATCACTACCGTCTTCATGTATGCTATGCCAGCACGGGTCTAAAGATGATTTGCCATTTAATTGATCAATAGTTAAACCGAGTATTTCTGCTGCTGCTTCATTAGCATGGATTATTTCTCCTGTTGAATTATGATATACAACGCCTTGTTTCATATTTTCAAATAGAAACCTATGCTTTTCTTCACTTTGCTTTAATGCCTCCTCAGCTTTCATTTGCTTTGTTATATCTTTAGCTGAACCGAAGGTACCAATTACATTGCCCTTTTCATCTAACCAGGGTTTACCCGTATCGTGAATCCAATGAATATCTCCGTTTTTTGTTATAATCCGCGCAGTAACAGTAGCGTGCTCACCGGATAATAATTTTTCAACATAACGCGTTATTTTTTCTAAATCATCTGGATAAATTAGCTTTTCCCAACCGCCTATTTCATGCAACTCATGAGGAGTATAACCGGAAATACGCTCAAATGCGCCTATTGCCCAAATCGGTTCAAAAGTTCCATCCTGTCTTAATTTGTGGCAATATGCATAATCAGAGCTTAATTCACTAATAACGCGGAAACGCTCTTCACTTTCACTCAAAGCTTGCTCTGCTTGTTTGATTTCCGATATATCCCTGGATACACCGATAATCGCAATCAAATTTCCGTTATCATCAAACATAGGTGAATTCGTTATGTATATTGAAAACTCATTACCGTTTTTATGCTTTGTTATAAACTCACCGGAATAACTTTCACCTCGATTAAACATTGCCATTAATTTAATAGCTTTTTCTTTTGAAATATCCGTTGGGGTAATCTCAACAATATTTTTCCCAATAACTTCATCCTTTTTCCAGCCGTATAATTTCGTTGCATATTTATTCCAGTAAATAATCTCGCCCTGCGGTGTTGTAGCAATAACGCCTTGTTCAACGGATTCAAAAAGCTTAACCTGAAGATCAATTTTATACTCGTTTTCTAAATTTCTTCTACTCCGTATTACGCTGTTTTTAATAACGCGAGAGAAAATTCTTTGTTCTAACTCACTTATTAGAACAAAATCTTCTGCCCCGATTTCGATTGCCTTAATTCCCGTTTCGTCTTTATTATCATCTGCAATCACAACAACGGGAATAAAACGGGAAACGGAAATGAGCTTGTCCAGGGCACCTAACCCTGCAACCGCATTTTTAGTTAAATCAACGAGTATAATATCGTATTCGTTGTTTTCTAATATTTTTATACCTTTATTTAAGTTTGAAACGTTTTGAATTAGAGGTTTATCAAACGTGTTTTTTAGTAAGGGCTTTATCTTTTTTAAGTCGGAATCGTTGTCTTCTATTAATAATATTTTCATTTATAAACTTAATAATTAAAATTTAGCAACGTATTTCATTATATAATATTCAAAATATTTTTACAACGTATTTACAAAAAAAACTTTACATTTTAATTAAAATTAAAAAAATAAGCAGAAATTTAGCACGATTTATTTTCATAAAAAATCTCCACGATATTAAGTGTTACTGCATAGAACGCGTTTGGTTTGCGTAAGAAAAAATCGGGTTTAATTTTTTCCAGCGTTTAATAAGATTTTCAAGGCGTGGAAATTCTTTTCTGTAAACTTGTTTATAAGCCATAAGAGATTTTTTTTCTTTTTCATAGATAGGTGTTTTTTCTTTAACAAAATTATCGCACTTTGCAATTAATGCACGGCAGGTGTTTTTAATTTTTGAAGCAGGCATTTTTAAAAAATTTTCCCCTAATTTTGCTTCCAGATCTTTTTTAATATAACGCTTAACAAAAACGCCCATTAAACCCTTTGTTTTTTCAATCACCTTCAAAGCGCGTTCTTCAACGATTTTGTCGAACTTTTCAGGTTTCATAAAACTTTTCATTTTTTCAAGCTGTTTTTCCTGTTGCTTTTTGTACTGAGAAAGGCGTTGCATTAACATATTCGTTAATATATTGTCGATTGTACGCGTTATGTATGAATTAAAATCCCCTCCTGAATATGATTTTAACAATTCACGAAGTATAATTGCTTCAAATTTTTTAAGCGTTATCTTTTTTTTAAGTTCATCGAAAAATTCAGATTCTATTGTAACTAAAGTTCTGTGCTCGGTCAATAATTCATAAAAAGATATGTTAGTCATTATACCGGAATTTTCCTCTTCTTCTTCCTCGTCATAATCACCCGAAGCATCGTAATAACTGTTATTAAACTCAACGCTTTCATTCATCTTAGCTTTATCGTCAAGCTCCCTAAATTCCTTCATTAAACGGACGTAATCATTTAACCGGGCATTAAGCTTTTTATTAAATATTTCATTGAATTTTTTAATATATTCGGCTTTTTTATTACGAGTAAATTTTTTTCTTTCTGATAATCTTTTTGCTTTCAGATACACGGGTTTTAACGCTTCTACCAATTCATTCATTAATTCCGCGCTTTTATCAGAAACGGAACTACATGAAAGCGTTATAAATAGAAACATGATTAAAACTATTATCTTTTTTGCGTGGTTCATATTATTAATCAATGTATAGTGCAATAAATAATTAGTCAAGCATTTTTAATCAAATCTAAAAATTGAATATTTATTAACATTATAAAGTTTACGCGGACTTGTTTAATCATTAGTACTTGACTAAATATTCTTTTATACCGGAGTTCCATAATCTATCACAAATCAATATTTGCCACATAGAAATTAGAGATAAAACGTTATGCAAAAAATACATTAATCGAAATTTTATACAAATATAAAAATTAAAAATTCTATTAAAGCAACGTCTGAGAATTAACTTTTTTGCGGGGGCTTGCCATTTATACCATAAAAACGCGCTTGCAATTTATTTTTAAAATACAGTCCGGTGGTTGCAGCGGCTTTCTTTTGAAGTAAATTTTTCGTTATAAACGAATGTAATTCTTTATAGAGAAAGTACAGGTGCGTTCCTGATAACCTTTATTTTTTTATAAACGGGAGTTTCAATATATATCAATAGCAATGCAGGTTTGATGCAATAAAAAAAATATTTCTATGTTTTAAAAAATATTGGTATTAACGTATATTTATAAAAGCATAACTTTACGGAGTAAAAAATGTCTCATTTGGAAAAACGAAAAAAAATAACAATTAAAGACATAATAAAAAAGAAACAAAATAACGAAAAAATCACAATGCTAACGTGTTATGATTATTCAACAGCTAAAATATTAGACATTATTTTAATAGGAGATTCTTTAGGTAACGTTGTATGCGGATATGATTCTACTATTCCCGTAGAAATAAGAGATATTATTTATCATGCAAATTGCGTTGCCAGAGCAACGAACAGAGCATTAATCGTTGCTGATATGCCGTTTTTGTCTTTTCAGGTTTCCCCTGAAGATACATTATACAATGCCGGTGAAATAATGAAACAATGCCCTGCCGGGGCTGTTAAAATCGAAGGCGGGAAGGAATACGTTCCTACTGTGGAAAAACTCGTTAACGCGGGAATTCCAGTTATGGGACACATCGGTTTAAGGCCGCAGCTAGTAAACCAGCTCGGCGGTTATAAAGTAATAGGCAAAACTGATGAGGCTGTAATGGAATTAGTTGAAGATGCAATTGCTTTAGAAGCCGCAGGAGCTTTCGCTGTAGTTCTTGAGCTAGTTCCCGCTAAAGTTGCAAAAAAAGTTTCAGAATCCTTAAAAATCCCAACAATAGGAATTGGGGCGGGTATTGGTTGTAACGGGCAGGTTCTCGTTATAACGGATATGCTCGGTATGGGTGATATGGATTTAAAGCATAACCGTAAATATCTTAATCTCTACCAAGACATTCAAAAAGCCGTTAACGCATATATAAACGATGTAAAAAACGGGACGTTCCCCTCGGATAAAGAGAGCTTTTAGTTTGCATTATAACCGGTTTTATTAATAAAAGTAACGTCTAAAAATCAGCTTTTTTAGATTTTCTCACCGCTTAAAACCAAATTTTATGCTTTTATTTTTGTTTTAAAATTTTTCTTGGTTTTTCTTCGGCTAAAATTTTTTTTGTGTATTTTTTTCGTTGTAACTTCGCCTAGTTACAACGGAAACAAACTACAGACCAGCGCCAGCCCCCACGTTTTTAATTTTTAGTACAAGTTTTAGACTTGGTAAATCTATAAATAAAAAGTCACTTGCAATTTACTTTTAAATGTAAAACAACGAATATCAATCCTTATACGGAAAGTACAAATGCTTTTTGATAAACTTTATTATTTTATAAAACAAAAGTTTCTAAAAATATATTAATCAAGAGAAGGGGCAAGGACAATTATCGCCTCCAGTTTAAGGATTTCACTACAAATGTGGACATGGTTAAACCCTCAAATTTAATTTTAACCAATTCAATCTTACCCGCTGATTTTACGAATTTATCTAGCTTAAATAAAAAAAAAGTATATTTCTTTTAACAGTAGCTTTGCTGATAAAACAAATTTCTTTCATCTATATGCTACCAGAGTTTTTAGAGGTTACTTGAGATAAATAAAAAACTTCCCGGTAAATATCCGGGAAGTTTTTTTCAGATTAATTTTAGTAAGTTCTTTGAATCATTTGATACTGTACACTCGCAGTTAAGTTTTTAACCCCGAAGTGTCCATAAGGTGTTGTGTTATATACTTTTTCCTTATATTGCCCTGCCAACTTTGACGTATAGTCTGCGCGTACACCGCATATCTGGTCAACAGTTGAGTATATAACATATGTTCTCGTTGATTTACCTTGCATTTGATTATCAGCATTGTTCAACCAACCGATAAACTTTGCAGTATCAGGAACCAACCATGTCATATAATCCGGTGGGTAATGAAACCCCGTTGATGATGAACATGTCGGTGTTATTGGGTAATAATGATAGTACCATGTATAATATTGATAGCCACATGTAGGTAAACCGTGATTAGCACCCGCTATACCAATAAAAGTTTCAACTTTATTATACAAGTTACCATCTGCCATTGCCCTTCTTGTAGCTGTTACACCTAAAGAATGTGCTACAATAGTAACCTGCTGGCCAGTATAAGCATAAACCGCATTAATAAAGGATTTGATTACGTTAGTAAAGCTTTCCCTATGGTCATTGTACGCTGACATTGAAGCGCTTTCATATCCATAGTTTACAGCGTAAAGTTCAGAATCATTCCACCCTTGTTGTCTTAAATATTCGTAAGTGTTGAACCATCCGTCGCTATCAGAACCTCCGCCATGTGCGCGTGAAGAATTTCCGTGTATAAAGATAACGACTTTTTTAGAAACACTTGGTGCGGTATTCGTTCTGAAACCGCCAAACCCTCCATCTGGAAAAGAATATCCATGTGTGGACAACCATGCAGCGAAATGCGGGCCGAATTCATCGTATTCCGCATTAAAAGAGCTGAAACTAGGAATACCTCCACCTGCCGCGGCGGGCGCGTCAGGCACATCAACACCAGTATTATTAGGCGCGCAAGCAAAAATAAACACCATCAAAAGCACAAAGATTACACTAATTAGTTTTTTCATCTGAAGTCTCCTTTGAAATTTTAATTATCTTATTAATTTGCTTGATTTACAAATTTTCTCTTATCTTAATTACATTATAGTCTATATAAAACATTTTGTCAAGAATTGATATAAATTTTCTTAATTTTTCTTAAAATAATCATAAAATTAATAAATAAGTGCAAAAAAGTCATATTTTCAAGTTTGCAAAATTTTAAAATTTTCTTAACATTATTTTAGTAATTTGTAAATAATTAATTATGCTAACGATTAAACATCATGTAGTTTAAAAAATTTTTAGTACAAGTTTGAAATTTATATAAATCGAATTTCACATTATTATAGAAAAAGCCCCCGCATTATACGGAGGCTTTAATTTATCAAAAGAATTATCTTTTCTATTTCATAAGTAACGGTGCTATTACTAACGATACAATACTCATAAGTTTTATTAAAATATTCATTGAGGGGCCCGAGGTGTCTTTAAAAGGATCGCCTACTGTATCACCTGTTACTGCGGCTTTATGCGGGTCGCTTCCTTTTGCATAACCTTCCAAATTCCCTGCTTCTATATATTTCTTTGCGTTATCCCATGCTCCGCCTGCATTAGACATAAACAACGCCATTAAAACACCGGTTAGGGTTGCGCCTGCTAAAAGACCGATTAAAGCCGCTGCGCCTAATAGAAAACCAACTAATACCGGTGCAATTACTGCAATTAAACCGGGAATAATCATTTCCTGCAATGCCGCTTTTGTACTGATTTGAACGCATTTTGCAGATTCGGGTTCGGCTTTGCCTTCCATAATTCCGGGTATTTCTTTAAACTGACGCCTTACTTCGTTTACCATTTGCATTGCGGCTTTTCCTACGCTTCTCATTGTCATTGCACCGAATAAAAACGGCAATACTCCGCCTATAAATAAACCTATAACGAGAACGGGAGAATTAAATAGAACGTATTTAAGGAGTTGCTCGCCGGTTTTTAAATTATCCGGCAATGCTTGCCCTACTGCCGCAAACAAAGCTAAAGCTGTTAATGCCGCAGAACCGATTGCAAAACCTTTCCCGATTGCCGCTGTTGTGTTTCCAACTGCATCGAGGCCGTCTGTAATTTTTCGAATTTCAGGACCCATCTCAGCCATTTCAGCAATACCGCCCGCGTTATCCGAAATCGGACCGTATGCATCAACTGTCATTGTAACGCCTACGGTTGATAACATACCCACTGCCGCAATACCTATACCGTAAAGGCCGGAAAAGTAATATGATAAGTAAATCGCAAGTGAAATTAAAATAACGGGAATAAAAGCTGATTCCAACCCGACCGCAATACCTTGAATAATGTTTGTTGCAGGTCCGGTTTTTGATGCCTCTGCAATACCTCTCACGGGCTTAGCAGCAGTATAATATTCCGTTACCAGTCCGATTGCTATACCCACGATGCTACCCATTGTTACAGCGATAAACGGACCGTATTTCGATGCAATGTTTGTACCCGGTACGGTTTTTAACCCAAGCCAATCTGAAAGCAGGAAAGCACCCACAAGCATAACTATTGCGCCTATAAACGTTGTATTTCTTAATGCGGATGCAGGAGAAATACCTTTTAGCGCTTTCATTGATAACAGCCCTAAGAAAGAGCCGATTAAACCTACAAAAATTACCCCGATTGGATAAAGCATAAACGGCACTTCTGCATTTGCAAGCCCAAATGCCTTAACGCCTAATACAATCGCGATAGTAGCAATTACAGAGCCAACGTAGGATTCAAAAATATCAGCGCCCATACCCGCAATATCGCCAACGTTATCACCAACGTTATCGGCAATTACAGCCGGGTTTCTAGGGTCGTCTTCCGGGATTCCTGCTTCAACTTTCCCGACAAGGTCTGCGCCTACATCTGCGGCTTTTGTGTAAATACCACCGCCTACCCTTGCAAACAAAGCAATTGATGACGCGCCCATTGCAAAACCGGAAATAATAGTAAACGGGCTTGAACCAGCGGATTTTACAATACTAAAATATGCGAGTAAAAACAATCCGCCCACACCGATAAGGCCTAAGGAAGCAACGCTTAAACCCATTACAGCGCCGCCGTTATAAGCAATGCTTAATGCTTTTGCCTGAGATTCCGTTGCACCTTGTGAAGTTCTGACATTTGCGCGTGTAGCGGATTTCATTCCGAAAAAACCCGCAAGTGCGCTAAAAATCGCGCCTAAAATAAACGCAAGCCATGTAAAACCTGTAAATACGTTGTCAACGAGAAAACCAAGTAATAAAGCAACGACAAAAACAAAACCGGATAAAATTGACCATTCAGTTTTAAGGAAGGTCATAGCCCCGGAATGTATAGCTTCACTGATTTTTGACATTTTCTCGTTACCCGTTGACTGCTTTTTAACGAATAAGTAAATAAATAACGCTATTAGCAATCCCACGATTCCGAGAACGGGAGATAAATAAAGTATAATTTCTTGCATATATGCCTCTCAATATATCGTTTTTTAATTAATCTACCTTAGATTAATAAGGTGCACTAAATTTAATAAAAAAATACATTTTTCAAAATTTTTTTGTAATGAATAAAAATTAATGAATCTTTTAATTAAGAAATCATAAAAGAATTCACATACCCCCTAAAAACGCAGGTAACATAAAATAAATTTCTAAAAGCACAAGAATATAAATTTTCAATAAAATTTGAAATGAAATAAAAGAATAGGTGAGGCATTGGCCAATCCCGTCTCTGTAACTGATGATATTATTTACATAGAACCAAATTAAACAATAATCGATATAGTTCCAAATTCACGTTATTAAATTGTTCAAACTGCAAATTTAAATATTAGTAAAATTCAATTTTTATAAAAAACTAAAAATAGACAATATTATTTTAATAGGATAACGTATTTGTATAGTTCATTTTTATTTTAGTCATTTTTTAAATTTAGCAAGATAAACAAACATATTCAGTTAATAAGATTAAGTTTATTAAACGCATAACCACGGTATCATTATATAACGAATATTTTTTCACTTATTTTTTAATAAATTTAATTGTTTACGCTGTTTCCGAATCGTAGAAGTAATAAACTACAGCGCCGTTTTCCGTTACCCTCATATCCGCGTAACCTTTTTTAGCAAAGTCGTTTAGTATTTCCTGCGCGGTATCCGCATCCATATTGCATTCCCGGATAACGTCAATAACAGTAATTTTATTCCCGTAACGTTTTGCCGTTCGCACAATACACCGTTCGGGCGTATCGGGTTTTGTGATATTATTCATTACACTCCCCATAGGAGTGTGCTTGTTAAACATACGAAAAAAATTTTTAAAGAAAAAACTTATTATGCTTATAACGAAAATCACGATGACAATTGTTATTATACCGTGCATGTAAAAAAAACCTAGAAACATTAACAGGTTTTAACCAGTTCCAGCTTAAATAAAATTTCTTCCAAATCAATAGAATCATTTTCTTTATAAAAGCTCTCTATATCGCTTACCGGGATATAAACGTCTTTTTTCTTAAAACATTTACTGTTAATGAGTTTAAACCCATTTTTTTTCATAAAAACGAGAACTTCATAACGGAAGCGTTCCTGCTGGCTTAACGTTTCTTTAAAAGAATCGTCAAACGGTTCGTCAAATATTTCTACCGCTTGAGCTAAATCATTAAAAGCGCCCTCAATCTCTCTGTCTAAATTCATTTATTGTCCCTGAAGTGAAGATTTAGTTTTATTTGTATAAAAGTATAATAAATTTAAAGTAGAATTTTCCAGTATTTCTTTAAAAAAAAGTTAATTTTTCTATATATATAATAAAAAAACAACAATTTTTAATAAAATTATACTTATATTTTACCTTATAGTATTATGATAAATAAAAAAGGGCAATATGGCGGAGAATAACGCAGAAATTTTAATCAAACTCGGTAAACTTATCAAAAAAAAACGCGATGCTGACATTCAAAAACGCGTTGACAAAATAGCTGACAGCGCAATTTCAAACGAAGAAAAAATTAAACACATCGAAAAACTTGATAAAATCGCAGAACAAACCCAAAAACAAAAATCAAAGCAAAAAAGAAAAAAAGCCATAGATAAAACGAAAGAAATCGTTGATAAAGGCAAAAAAATTATTGATAAAATTTCAAAACCCGCTAAAGAATTAACAACGAAAACGCAAAAAAAGGAACCTACGGGATTTTTCCATTTTTTCTTTAAAGAACGGAACAAAATAAAGCACTTTGGCGTTGCTACGAAAACCTTAAGTCCGGGATTTTTAGCTTTAAGTTTTTCATTTACCAAAAAAGCAAAAAACGTTTTAACAAAACAAATATGGGATGCTATTTACAGCTTGATTCAACCAATGAAATACATATTACGCGAAGGTTGGAAAAGACTAAACAAATTCGAATACAACCTCGCTGTGTATTTCCTTGCATTTTGCGAAGAGTTTTACAAAACGGATTTTAGACGCGTTAAACCCGCTGAACTTAAAGAACATAAACGCATTGTCGAGTTAGAACAACTCTTGCTAAACGCAACGCAGGATAAAACACACAGGCAACACCTTTTAAATGCAATTGAAATAATGATAAAAGAACACGAAGTATTTAAAAAAAATAAAAACGAAATTATGCAAAACGCAAGAGTTATTATTGAGCCGGATTACATAAAACCCTCGCTTATGAATATTTTTTTTGCTGCTAATATGGCAGGATTACGAAAATTTATCAAATACCAAGATTTGCTTTCGATTTTAAACATTAAACCTATTCCGCAGGAAAAATTTCACTGTACGGAAAAAATTAAAGCCAAAATAAGCACATTCATAAACGAACTCAAAAGGCGGCTTAAAAAACTTGAAAAAGAACTCTTCATCATTACAACGCTAAAAGAAAAGTATTTACAAGGGTATGAAGAAAACAAGGTAAATTACAACATTCTAAAAAAAATCTTTTCACTTAGAACTGAAAACGAAACCAGACCATCAAAAAACGTTAAATTCGAAGACTATTCACAAGATATGGTGAGTTTTATGCATAGGCTTATTTCTAACTTCTTTTACGTTTTTGATCCCCTATTTTCCGATTCGGTTTTAGTATCAATAAACGACGAAATAAAAAACGTAAAAATATTGCCGCAAAATGTTATTTCAAATGTTGTTCATTACGTTAAACTTTACACAGAGCGTTTAAACCGTTTCATTCTCCGCCACTTAAACACTAAAATCTATTTTGAAGATTTCAGGGAATACTTAAATACAGGCAAAACTCCGTATGAAAACGAACTTGAATTTTTCCGCCTTATAAGTGAATCGAGTGATTCTTTATTTGAACTAGGCAAAACAGTAACACACATGCTTCAGGACTCAAAAGAAAGCAAGGGAATTGAAAACGCAGGCAACATTACCCCCTATAGCGATAAACGCGTTTATGATTTACCCGGATTTGAAGATTTATGCGTAAATGATTATCTTAATATTCTGGCTGATTTTTGTTTTAAATACTGCCATTTCTACAGTAATTCAAAACAACGCATTATGCTTGATACGGAAATGCGCATTAGAAACGAAATAGCAGGAATTATGAATACCTTAAAACGAATCGGATAGAAAAATGATAAACAGACAAGAAACAATTGATACTTTTTGTGAAATAGTAAAAATTGATTCCCCTTCTTATGAAGAAGAAAAAATGATTGAATATTGCAAAAACTTTCTTGACAAACGCGGGTTTGAAGTTAAAGTTATTCCTTTTACGCATCAGGGAAAAACAACGGCTAACGTTTATGCTTACAAAAAAGGGACTCTTGATGGGGGAATAATACTCGGCGCTCACATGGACGTTGTTAAACCGAATATCGGGATAACGCCTGTTGTTAAAAAAGACGTTATAACGAGCAACGGCACTACGGTTTTAGGCGGGGACGATAAAATCGCAATTGCCGGTATATTCAACGCAATTGATGAAATTATAAAAAACCAACTACCGCACAGGGATATTGAACTCGCAATTACTTCAGCTGAGGAAGTCGGCGTTGTGGGTGCAAAGTATTTAACGGGCAATAACTTTATACACAAACAAGGCGTTATTTTCGATGCGGGAGGGCGTTTCGGCGGTATGGTTACCGGCGCTCCTACTCACGATGTTTACGATATAATAATACGCGGAACTAGTTCGCATGCAGGTATTTCACCGGAAAGCGGGGACAACGCCATAATAAAAGCGGCAAAAATAATCCCCCTGCTCCCTAACGGGCGCATAAACGAACAAACCGTTGCAAACGTAGGAACAATAAAAGGGGGAAAAGCAACGAACATTGTCCCCGATGAAGTTATAATTAAAGGTGAAATAAGGAGTTTCGACACGGTTGAAGTGGACTCTAAAATAAAAAAAATTAAATCCTTGCTTTTAGATAATTTAAAAGAAAGTGATTATGAAATAAAAATAGAACGGGAATACGAGTGCTACGAATACGCAGAAACCCACGATTTAGTTAAACGCGTTGCCGGTGCGATAAGTAAAACGGGAATAGAGCCGCGCTATTTTAAAACCGGGGGCGGGAGCGATGCTAACGCTTTTAATAAAAACGGACTTGAAATAGTCAACGTATCCTGTGGCATGATGAAACCGCATTCACTGGATGAATTCATTTACATAGACGATATGATTAAAATTGCAGAACTTTGCGTTATACTTTGTACGGAAAAATAAAAAACTTAAAGAACATTTTTATAAATGCTTTTCCTAAGTTCAGCTTTAAGGCGTTTTACGATAAAATTAAAACTTAAAATTCCGTACCGTTTTCTCCCTTTAGTAACAACGGAATATTTAGGACCCTCATAAACGCGAATTCCTTTAGTTCTAAGATACGCATATATCCGTTTTTTCGTTGCATTATAATCAGCAATGAGTTTTTCCCACTTTCTAGTCATTGCCCTGAATGCTTTAATAAATTCTTTATTACTCATAATTTTCTTATAAATACCCGGATAATACTTTCTAGCGTGAAGAACGTAACGGTAAATATAATATTTAAAATCGTAATACGACCAATAATGCCAGTTAACCGTTTTAAAATACCAGCGCCATGTATTAGCAATCTGCGGCAAATCGTTTTTATAGTAATCCACAAGGTTTAACGCGGTTTTAGTTCCGTAATAAAACGCGGTGTACTCATCAAACAACCCGTATACGCCTTCCATTTGCGTTCCTATATTAGGCACCTGCGTATTTATATAAATATTATACCTGCTGAATCTAAATTTAGACAGGTGCGCAGGTATCTGTTTAGCAATTTCGTTGGTAATAAAAGTTTTCGTTAAGGGGAAAGTGTACACAGTATTATTATCAATATATATTTTCATTGTTTTTACGTTATTATACTTCTCCACCGGAGTTAAACTGCCGTCAGGATTTTTAATATACTTTTTCGGTTTGTAATAATCGCTTCTTTTGAAAATTTTTAATATTTTTCGTTTCGTTGCTTTATCCTTTTTCGTTAAAGTAACCCATGTAAACGCGCTTTTTTTATACGCTTTATTTAAAAACTCTCTATCTTTTTTCTGCTCAAGCCCGTCAACTATTTTCTTAAACTTTTTTTTGCCCATTGAATTAGGAACAAAAGTAACTTTAATTATCCTTGTAACATAGTGTTTTCTTCCCGCGGGTACGCTTATGGTGTTTTGTTCTCCTGAAGTTTGTCCTACTGCCCTTTCCTTGCCTGTTGCTTTTCCGATTTTATTATGAAAATGGCACGTTTCATGAACGGCAATGGGAATGAGGTTAAGCAATTTATATTTATGCTTTGCACGCATTAACCAGATATTCAAAGAATGAACGGGATTTTTTAAAAAATTTTTAACTAGATATAAACCATGAGCATAGTGTGTTTTTAACAATTTCAAAGTAAAGCTCTGTTTATCGTTTGGCAAACTAAAACCGGAGATAAAAATATATATAACGGAAACAATAATAAGAACTGATACTTTTACCCTGCTTTTCATAATACTACCCCGAAAACAAGTAATGTTAATATTATAATGTATTTTATAACTTTGTTCAACTAATGTATAACTATTTAAGCAAATTAAAAATTAAATTATGGTCAAGTCCTTTTTTTTCTGTAATTTCGTCCAACCCTAATTAACGGCTGACAGCCGTTTTTCTTGTTCGTTCACTTTATGAATTTCTTCTATACTCATATCAAGTGCCGCTGTTTAATTAAATAATATACTAAAGTGATTTTAAAATCAAAGTATTGTATATTGT
>CAYUYT010000088.1:0-13772 GCA_964449345.1 uncultured Spirochaetia bacterium
ACGTTGCGTTGATTAGCGAAATAACCGGGCTTTCCGTTGAAGAGATAGAGAAATTGTAAATGAATGCAAATTTTAAAATTATTGTAATACCAAAATTCAATAATTTCTATAATTTATTATACAAATTTTTTTTAACAAATCGAATTAACGCATTAAAAAGTAAAGCATAAAAAACCGTAAAGTCATATAATTTGCCATAATTTATAACTAAAAGCTCCATACAATTTATTTCTAAAGACGGGTTTAGGGCTAAAAATAATGCGGCCAATTTTCCAGTTTTTTTTCTACTTTGGTTTAGTTCTTTGAAAAATGCTTTTGTTTGCGGTTTTTACGGAATATACCTTAATTATTTCTTACAGAAATTTTCTATGTTTTAAAGCGAAATAATATAAAATTCTAAATATTATTGGACAAAACAAAATTTAGTTAAGATTTTAGCTTACAAATTTAAGTTTAACTTTTTTCATCTCCAATCTATTTGCTTTTGAAGACTGGAATTTAAACGAGCCCTCGTTGCCCCTCTATTGCTTTTAATCAGAAAACAAAGTGAACTTTAAATTACGATACAATCTCAAGGGTTTCATCTAAGTGGGTGTTTATCTCTCCCTGCTCTGGAAAGAAAATTACAGGGCGTTCATGGTTTTGCGTTTGCTCCACAACGACACCGATACCCAAATTCGTTTGTATTACACTGCCAATTGGATATTTTCCCATTGTTTTATAGAACTTTTTAAATAAAAGGGGGTCAAAATGGCCTTGATTTGTCATTTGTTTTATTGATTCCATAGCTTCAAAAGGTTTCATTGCCGATTTATACGACCTTTCACGGAGCATTGCATCGTAAACGTCACAGATTGCAATAACGCGCCCGGCATAACTTATTTCATTGCCTTTCTTTGCTTTTGTGTATCCATAACCGTTAAACTTTTCATGATGGTCAATTGCGCCGTAAATAATATTTTCTCTATGTTTATGTTTAAATTCGTTGAAATGTTCTTTTAAAAACGGTTCAACTTCAACGTGCTTTTTAACCTGTTCGTATTCTTCATCTGTTAAGCGGCCGCTTTTTTTTATAATGTAGTCCATATCGCTCATTTCAATTTTTGCATAAAGAAGTTTTCCAATGTCGTGCATCAAACCTGAAACAAAAAACGAAGCAAGTTGACCTGCGTCATCCGTAAAAGATGCGGCAAAAGCAAGAGATATTGCTGCAACGTCGAAACTATGGCTAAACGTTATAGAATCCCATTCTTCGAGTTCGATAATATACACCAAAGCGGGTTCAAATGATTCCTCTTTTTTATTAACAATGTTTGCTAACTTTCTGCCCACGTCGAAAATAAGTTTATCATCGAGTTTATTCGTTGTCTGAAATTCCTTTAAAATACCGGATAGCTTATTAAATGCGCTTAAAAGCTTTTCTTTTGTTTTTATGAATATCTCTTTTTTTGTAAACACGTTTTTATAAAGCTTGGTAACAGTATCTCTGGTTAAACTGTAATAATTTTGCTTTTGAATTGTTTTTAATTCTTCCGTGTGCTTTTCAATGTTATCTATTTTTTGATTTTTATTTTTTGAGGGAGCAACGTTAATTTCATAATACGGTCCGAACAGCATTCCAAGTTTTTCTATTATTTTTTCGTTTAATACAGTACCCTGAGCAACGATAGGGCTTCTACTTGCAATTTTTTTTATATCCTTTGAACGATAAATACTTTTTCCTATAGTATCCCCGGGTTTTGTATCTTTAATTTTTTTTGTTATCATTTTGTAATACTTTATATAACGTTTTTTCTTGAATTACAAGAAATAATTTTATATTATTGTTATTCATGTAAGTTTTTTAATATTTTTTTATAAGCGGAGAAGAAAATGGCTGACATCACCGATTTCAAAGGAATTAGATACAATAAAGAAAAAATTAAAAAATTTGAGGACGTTATAACGCGGCCTTATGATAAAATCGACCCTGAAATGCAAAACGATTATTACGAAAGAAGCGAGTACAATTTCGTACGCGTAATTTTGGGGAAAGATGAAATGGAGGGCAAAACTGAAAAATATAAAAAAGCAAAACAATACATAGATAATTGGTTTAAACACGGTGTATTGATTCAGGATGATGAGCTTTGTTTATATCCGTATTTACAGGAATATGAAATCCACGGACAAAAGAAAACGCGTTTTAATTTTATTACTGCTTTAAGGGTATCGGATTATGAAAAAGGCGTTGTAATCCCCCATGAACGTACATTAAGCGGACCTAAAAAGGACAGAATGAATTTATTAAAAGAAACAAAAATGAATACGGAACTTATTTTTCTTTTATATCAAGATAAAGACAATCAAATAAAAAAATTAATGAATCAAAGCATGAGTTCGTCTTGTGTAGCTGAAATGAAAGACGACGACGGAACGGTACATAAGGTTTACAAACTCGCTAATAGCGAAATTATAAATAAAACCAAGGAAATATTATCGGATAAAAAAGTGTTTATTGCAGACGGCCATCACCGCTACGAAACCTCTCTTGCTTATTCAAAAGAGCATCCTGATAACGAAAAAACGCAGTATATACTTTGCGCACTTGTGAACATGGATGATTTGGATGGTTTGACTATTTTACCTACACACAGAGTAGTTAAAGATATTGCCGGTTTTAATAAAGAAAAATTACTTAACGAAATTAAAATTAATTTTAACATTACTTTGTTTAATGATCTTGAGAGTTTAAATAAGGAACTTTTAAATAAAAAAAACAGTTTTGGTTTGTGTTTTATCAACGAGTTTTATTTAGTTGAGTTAAAAAGCAAAGAAATAGCCCTTGAAAAAATTACGGGTAAGGTGTCCGATGCTTATAAAATGCTTGACGTTGCCATATTGCATAAATTAATATTAGAAGATTTACTCGGTATTGATAAAGCAAAGCTTGAAGCAAAAACTAATCTAGAGTATATTCGAGGATACCGTAAAGCGTACAACGTTTTGGTTAACAATGATTTTCATTGTGCTTTTTTATTGAATGCCACAAAGATACATGAATTATCCGAAGTAGCATCAAACGGGGATAAAATGCCTCAAAAGTCAACGGATTTTTTTCCGAAATTATTAAGCGGTTTTGTTATGCGAGATATTTCTTAGAATTGATTTTTTTTTTATTACGGTGATATTTCCGTTTGAAAAATCAAGATTAAGCGTTTTATTGACGAAAATTTGTTAAAGGTTTTTATTTTTAGTCCGATATAAAAAAATTTTTAATTGAATTAAATTTAAATTTGACAAATAGTTAAAAAAAAATATAATAAAACTAGAATTAATAGATATATAAATCACCTTAAAAGGAGTTTAAGATGAAGAGTAAATTACTGCTGACGTTTTTCGCAGCTTTATTGATTGTTTTGGGTTCACTTTCGTCCTACACAGACGATGCCCAAAATATTCAAACAAGAGTTATAGAGGGGTTTGAAAAACCCGGAACATGGGAAGTGAAATTTTCAAAATTTAGATCGCCTCATTTCAAAAAAAGAGTTATCGGGTATACAAACCCGGAAGCTAAAAAAAAGTTAGGACCCCCCTCCGATTCACAATCATGGATTTCATGGTTCGTTGCAACGGATAGAGATTTGTCTTTTTTACCTGACGGTTTACCGCCAGACATTAGAGGAAAATCTGAAAAAACAATTATGGGTGTTCGCGCTTCATTTGAAATACCCGGTTATAACTGGATTGTGGTTCAGCCGAAAAAACCGTTATCACTTTACGGTGTAGTTAAATCCCTTGACTGCTGGGTTTGGGGCGGCGGCTATACTTATGACGTACAGTTTATAGTCCGTGATTTTAAAGGTTTTTATCACGTATTGCCTGCGGGATCTATTGACCATTACGGTTGGAAAAATTTCCGCGTTTCTATTCCAGGTTGGGTACCTCAAAAACAAAAATGGATACCTAAGAACAAACCTCTTGAGTTTATCAGGTTTAAGGTTATAGGCCGACCTACATCAAGAGAAGATAATTTACACGTTTATTTTGATTATATGCAGGTTCAGACCGATATATATAAACAAAGGTTTAACGGAGATGACCTCGTTAAGTTAAACTGGCAAAAACGCGGTATTCGCGGAACAGGTAAAAAATACGGTGAGGGCCAGCAGGGCCAAGGCGGCGGACAGCAAAATCAGCCGGCGAATAATCAAGGTGGCGGAGCACAGAACAATCCGCAACCCGGCGGCCAGGGCCAATAAGCATAAAAGGAGTTATGTATGAAATTTAAAAGATATGCAATAAAGTCAATCATTATACTCGTTGTTATTTGCATGGTAATGGGTGTAAGCATTATTCACACAGGACAACCCGCCCCCGGAGATAATCAAGCAGGGAATCAGGCAGGAAATAATGATCCGAATACAAGGCCGGCTAACGACCCTACAAGAAGACGGTTAAATCCCGGACAAGTTGAAGATGAATCGGCAACAAACCTTACAAAGCCGGAGGATGAAAGTTTATACACTATTGTGTTGGACGATTTTGAAAGAGCCGGAGAGTGGGGAGCTAGAATGCCTATTGACCAGGGTGTTATTAGAGCAAAAGAATTATGGGGCGCACCGAGCGCTTTAAGAAGGGCTTTTGCGAAAAATCAGGGCAATCAAGGCAATCAAGGCAATCAGGGTCAAAATAATAAACAGTTATCAGCCGAAGAACAACAAAACCGTTTAAGAAGAGGACGGGCATATTTTGAAAAAGAAAACAATGAACCGAGAAAAATTCTTGGTGTGCGCGTAGAATATATGCAGCGTGGTTATAACTGGTTTACTGTTGAACCTCCACGCCCGATAAATCTTGACGGACAGGTTAAAGCATTTGAAATGTGGATTTCCGGAAGAAACCAACGCCATGTACTTTATATAATGGTAAATGATTTTGACAACGAACCGCGTTTTATTAAAGTTGGAATGCTTAATTTTATCGGATGGAAAAGAATGACTGCGCCGATACCTTATACTATTAAGCAATCAGACTTTAGAAAGTCAATACGAAGAGGCCTAACTTTCAAAGGTTTCTTAATTAGATGCCATCCTATGGAAACAAGCGGTAAATACTATATTTACTTTGATAACCTTTCAGTTGAATTATCCCGTTTCTTAGAAGAAAACAGAGACAGAGACGACCCATTGGATATTTGGTAGTATTATAATATATTAAATAGCGCCCATAATTTTACGGGCGCTATTTTTTTCTACAAAAAAATACTTTTTTTGTTTCCCATATTTATTATATTTTGGTTTATACCATTCTATATTAATAAGGATGCATAATGGCTATTTTACCTAAAGATAAATCAACAACCAATAGTGTAATAGGAACTAAGTCTTTCTTTGAAGGAAGATTTATGGTTAAGGGCACTCTACGCATTGATGGAAAATTTGAAGGTATGATGCTGGATGTTGAACAACTCTTTATTGGACCAAAAGGAAAGGTTAAAACAAACATTATGGCATCAAACGTTGTTATTGAAGGAATGGTTTTAGGAAACATTACAGCAAAAAATCGCGTTTTTCTCATGCCAACAGCGAGAATATACGGAGATATTAAAACACCGGAATTAATTATTCAAAACGGGGTTATTCTTGAAGGAAAATGCCATATTTCTAAAGACTTAAAAACCGGTGTAAAAGAACTTCTTGAAAAGCAGTATAACGAAAAAGACTGATACAAATTATTCGAATTATTGTTTAAAATTTTCCGCTTTTTTATTATGATTAATTATATCAACATTATCCGGGGATAACATGACGATAACGGAAAAAAAAGCCAAAGAAAAAATTTTAAAACTAATTGAAAAGCAAAATGATTTCTTTATTATAGGATGTGGGGAATGCGCAACAACGTGTAAAACCGGCGGTGAGCAAGAAGTTAAAGAAATGATTGATTTTTTAAAGCAAAACGGAAAAAACGTTACCGGAGGCGGCGTATGTGAAACAACTTGCGATATCCGCCTTGTTAAAAAGTTTTTGCGAAAACACAAACAAGAATTTGAAAACAGCAATACGGTTATGATTTTAGCTTGCGGCGCGGGCTTACAGGCATTGCGCGACATTACCGATAAAAAACTCATTGCAGGAACTAACACGTTATTCTTAGGCACAACGGAACGATTGGGAACGTATAACGAATATTGTATGGAATGCGGCAAGTGTACTGTTTCGCAAACATTCGGCTTTTGTACTAAAACCCGTTGCGCTAAGGGCCTAGTTAACGGTCCCTGCGGAAACGCAACTTCTGACGGAAAATGCGAGCAAGGTAGTGATAAACCGTGTGTATGGGTCGAGATTTTCAATTATTTAAAAGAATACGGCATTGAAGACCAATTCATGAAAATTAAAGTGAACAATGATTATTCCAAAGCCCATAAACCGAGAAAAATTAAAGATTACAAAAAAGTTTACTAGAGTTATGAAAAAAGTTTTAATAATCCTTTTTGTCATATTAATTGTATCCTGCAACAGGGGAGTGTGTAAAGACCGTATTGAAATTCATTTGTCAAATCATACTGTAAAACAGGGGCACACAATTTCTATTTTTGTTACTTCATTCTCTCGTTTAAAAAGTGTTATTGCATTTTTTAATCATCGTAAATACCGTTTTTTCAATATTTACAAAAATAGAATTTTTCGTCTTTTTACAGGAATTGACGTTGCCCATAGACCCGGGTTAGTCAAAGCATTGGTAAAAATAATCACGCCTGATGATAAAATAATTTATAAACGCTTCAGCTTTAATATAAAAAAACACGTTTTCAAACAAACAACTGTTGACGGCAGGAAATATAAACCCGTTGTACGCTACAATAAAAAAATGCTTGCCATATTGAAAAAACGAAAAGCAATAGTACAGGATAGAAAATATATTTTAAAAAAGTTTAAAACGGTTAGTGCAGAACAATTATTTAACAAAAATTTTATCCCGCCGACAAAATGGCTTAAATACAAGTGGATATGGAAAAAAAAGAAAAAATTTAAGATAGCCAGAGAGCGTCCTGTTTTCGGTGCTAAACGCGTTAATATTACTAAATACGGAAAGCGGGTACGGTATCACAGGGGAACGGATTATGCTAATATAGGGGGAACGGCAATAGTTGCAACGAACTCGGGCAAGGTTATTACAGCGAGGCATTTAACAGCGCATGGCAAAACAATAGTTATTGACCACGGGCACGGAATATTAAGTGTTTATTGTCATTTGAAAAAAATATTTGTGCGTAAAGGGCAACGGGTAAAAAAAGCGCAAAAAATTGCTGAAATGGGGACAACGGGATTGTCAACGGGAAATCATTTGCATTTTGAAATCAGGGCAAACGGTGTTTCCGTTACTCCTGAGCAATGGTTTAAATATGGATTTTATATACCTGTTTTTTATTAAGGTTTATCTTAATTTTTTAATTTTTAAAATTTTAACTTTAAAATACCATTTTTTTAAATGCGTTATACCGTTTTGCTCATAATAGCTTATTTTTTTTCCAACACTAATAAAATCTTTTTTAGCAAAATCAGGAACAAAACCCTTACTCTGCATCGCATTACTTATGATAAACCCGTCTCCCGTTTGTTTTACAGAACCGAATATCCAGATTTTTTTCAAAACATTAGTTTTAATTTCATGAAAATTTTTTTTACTTTTAACGAAAACCCAGACTTTTTTTCCAGAATTAAGAGCTAAAAAAGCCCCCGTATATTTTTCATTCGTTGTTCCGTACTTTATGCGCAAATCTTTTGATGCCTTAGTTTTTATATTTTTAATTAAAATTTCATCAAGATTATTTTCCATTTTTCCTTTTTTACGCATATTTTTAACGCGTATTTTATCAGAAGATATGACTTCTGCTCTGTCATCCCCCGAGTGCTCCGTTATTCTTCCACGCTTGTATTCGGGCGCTAATTTCCTGTCTGCTGCCGATTTTGCCCAAGCCGGCTTTTTTAATTTATCAACCGCGCTTGCAGGTGAACCAATGCGGGATTTAATTTTTTTTATACTCCGTTTATAAATTTCCTTACCCCTAGTGATAATTTCAGTGCGTTCGCCTTTTGCGGAAACGTATTCCTGCCGGTATGATAAATAAGAAAAAATTGCGTTTGTATTTTTTGATAAAAATTTAAAAGACTTTACCCCGGATTTATCCAAACCCGAACACGCAATTGTATAAATACTTATGGCTTTTTTATTCGCCGATTTAATTATAGCGGGGAATTTATATTTATTTTTTTTATGAGCAGGCGCGTCGGCAATTAAAAATATCATTTTGCTTGCTTCGCGTTTACTCCATTGCAACGTTTCAATGGCTTTAATTAATGCACTTGTTACGCTTTCTTCATAATCACCGCCTCCGCGAGCATTTATTGAATTCAAATGCCTGCGCAGAGAATTTAAGTCTGAAGTAAATTTAAATCTCCTGGTTATATATTCGTCGTCCGTATCTTTATAGTCTATAACAGCAATACTTACAACAGGCCTGGGCGTTGCATTCATTGTGCGATTTAAGATTTCGTTAATCTTTGAACGCACAACGTGAATTTCGTCATGCATACTTCCTGTAGAGTCAATTACAAAAGCTATTTCAATTTTTGGCGCATTTGCGTTTGAATGAGCATTAATTCCAAGCAAACCTGATTCAATATCAACAGAAAGATTTTCAAGTGTACTAAATATTTTTTCAATGCCAATGCTGTTGTGCTTAAAAGTTTTGTAAACCGTGCCCGTTTGCACGTTAATAATTCTTGCATTAATTCTAATAGCCCGCCCGAAACCAACGATACTACCGGTAACGAGATATTTTGCCTGTAATAATTTTCCTAATTTCAAAGCATTTCTATAATTATAAAGGTCACTTCCCGAATAACTTAGTTCTTTTGCTATTGCTTTTAACCTTGCCCTTTCCACGATTTTAATTAACGCGTTTTGGCCTAAGTTAGTCATAATTATTTCCTGTATACCTTTGCCGAAATTGCTGCTGGAATTAACCCTGCCAAGAACGCGGAACTCAAGCACCGCAATTGTAACTTTATCCCCTGATTGAGAATAAATATTCATTTGGATTAAGGAAATTAAAATAAGTATTAATAAAACGAAACGCGATTTCATTTTCCGCCCCCGATAAATAATAAAAAACGAGTATTAAATCTTTGGAAATAATAAAGTAATTTTAAATTAAAGTAATGAACATTTTAATTAATTTGCAATAGGCTATTTAAATTATCACCGGTTCAATGATTATATAATTTTATTCGCGTATGCAAAAATATTTTTTATTTTAATTTAAATGTCATTATAAATTATAACACTTATTCCGGAGGAATATGGCAAATTAATTATATTCTTTAGCAATTTTTATTGCGCTTATCAAACTTTGTGCTAAAGCTACGCCTTTTCCCGCAATATCATACGCAGTGCCATGGTCTACGGAAATCCTAAAAACAGGAAGCCCTAGCGTTATGTTAACTCCGCTGCCTTTGCTTATCATTTTTAGAGGCCCAAGCCCCTGGTCATGATACATGGCAATGTAAACTCCATAGGGATTAGTAAAAACTGTTTTAAAAAGTGAATCAGCCGGAAATGGCCCTGAAACGTTTATTCCCGTTGCTGTTTGTTCCTGAATAACAGGGGATATTATTTCGATTTCTTCCGTTCCTAAAAGACCGTCTTCCCCTGCATGAGGGTTTAAAGCGCATACTGCAATACCGCGTTTATCGTTTATACGCTTTAAAAAGTTATTTGCATTTTTTATGGCTGTTTCAACGTTTTTTTTCGTTATTAATTCGGGTATCTTTTTTATTGATACGTGCGTTGTAACTAAAACAACGCGGAAAGTTTCATTTGCAAGCATCATAGAGTATTCATGCGTATTAAATGCACGGGCTAAGTGTTCGGTATGCCCTATGAATTTTTTTTCATGATACGAAACAGCTTTTTTTGATAAAGGCCCTGTAATTAAATGGTTTGAGTAACCGTTTTTCATTAAATCAATAGCCATATCAAGCATTTTTAAGGAAAAAAGCCCTGCTTCAGGAGTACATTCACCGGGTTTAATGTCAACTTTGGTTTTTACGTTTTCTATTAAGGTAAAATCCGCGTTATCCTCTTCTAGATAAGACCACTTTGTTCCGGTTTTAAAAATATTTTCATAAAAATCAAAAACTTCATCAGAACCAAGTACAACGCAGTTTTTTAAATATCCGCCGCTAGCGGCTTTTAAAATAATTTCAGGACCGATTCCGTTGTAATCTCCCGTTGTTATTAAATAACGCTTTTCCATAAACTATATTTCCACTTCATTGACATCGAAAACGGGCCCGTCCTTGCAAACGTATTTAAAAGCCCCGTCCGTTGTTTTTACGGCACATCCAAGGCAAACACCGAACCCGCATCCCATATATTCTTCCATTGATATTTGCGCGCGAAAACCCTTTTCGTTTGCAAATTTTTTTACAGCAGATAACAAAGGGGCAGGACCGCATGAGTAGATAATTGTATTTTCAACGGAAAACATATCTGTATTTTCATTGTAAAAAGTTTTCAGCAAATCAATAATAGTACCGTGATGCGTGCATAAGTTACTTAATTCATGGCTAGCATCATCCGTGGATACAAAAACCCTGTGCGTTAAATTAAACATTTCTCTGTCTAAAAATATTTTGTCCCGTTCTCCGTATCCTAAAAACGGATAAACATTTAATCCCAAATCAACGAGTTGTCTTGCCAAAAAATATAAAGGCGGTGTGCCGCATCCTCCGCCAACGAGAATTGCATTTGTGTGTTTTTTATGAATTTCAAATCCCGAACCAAGGGGTCCTAATACGTTGACCACAGCGCCTTCCCTTGTCTCAGACAGTGATTTCGTCCCTTGCCCTACAACCATATATATAATGCTTACGATATTTTTTTCAACGTTATAGATAGAAAACGGCCGGCGCAATATTAATGCGTTATCCTGAGGTATTTTTACGTTGATAAATTGCCCCGGGCAAGCATTTTCGGCAATGTGCCTGCTTTCAAAACGCAAAAGATAAATGTCTTTTGCAATTTTTTCGTTAGTTATTATTTTTGATTTTATTATTTCAGTAGATATATGTGAACATGACATTTATTTTCTCCGCTTTATATATTGCTAAATTAATAATAAAAAAATGGTGATAAATCCATTACAAAATAAGTTTTATATAGAATACCGGTGAAAAAGTACACCGCAGCTTTAGTTTCATGAAAGTATAGTTAAGAGGCGATACCTGCCAATCTCTCCTCTGTAACGGATAATATTATTTACGTAGCAAATTAGCCAATAATCTATTTATTTCAAAATTCACGTTATTATTAAACCCTTCAATATTTCAGATAATGTAAAACTGGTAAAAAGAATTGACAATTATAAGTATTAATGTAAGATGAAATGTAAGTTTCTTTTATTATTCTATAAGTTTTTATACATGGATGTTTTATGGGTATCACAATTCTAAATTATTTACTTTTTCCGGTTTCTTTAATTTTGGCTGTGTATATATTTGCTAATTTTTATGGTTCTGTTAATAAAATCATCGCGGGGCTTTTTCTTTTTACAACCGCATTAATAATTCTCGGCACTGGACTTGCCTATGATTTGGCTGGGGCAAAACATTTTAATGCATCTCTAATAATAACGCGTTTCACAGGACTTTTTCTTTTAGCTGATTATTTAATATTTTTGCGTTTAGCTATTGGTTTTCCAGTTGAAAAACCAATGTGGCGCTGGAATTTCATTTTGGCAGTAGTCTTTTTTAGCGTTGCTATAGTTGTTTTATTCACACCGTTATATGTAGTTGAAATTACTTTGAAAAACGATATTTTTTATAGAGCTGAGGGGCAATTATACAAAATTATATCATCTATTAGTATGTTAATTTCGGTAATAGGCATATCTGTTTTTATAATCCGGATGAAAAAAATCAGTAATGATTTTATTCGTTCGCAAATAAAGGTAATGGTTATTGGACTTTTTATTTCACTCAATTTCGGTATTTTATTCGGTGTTATTATGCCTAGCGTTTTAAAAATTTACCGGTTATACCCTTTATCAAGCATAATGGCGTTATCCGGAATCGTATTTTTATTTTACGCTGTTTTTGTACATGAGTATTTTAGGTCGGAAATTAAAGCCAAACTAAACCTTAAAAGAAAAACTCTCGTAGTTATTGTCATTATTTTATTTTTATCAATCGGCATAACGACTTTTATTAATATAATCACCTCGGTCAATTCTTTGAAAAAAGCTCTTATAAAACAAATTTATACATCGGGTTTTCATATTGAACAGAATTTAAAAAACCTGACCCGCAATAAATCTATAAATAATTTATCAGGATTGAATGATTATTTTAACCATATAGTAAGTGAAAACAAGGGTCTTGATTATATATTTTTAAGTAATAAAAACGGAAGGATATTATATCATAACGATAAATCATTATGCGGAAAAACAGGCCAAAACAGTTCTTTATTAAATAAAAAAATTATTGAAAAAGATGATAATTATGAAGGCGTAATTCCTATCAACTTAAAAAACCAAAAATCAGGTTTTATTTTACACGTGGGCATGAAAAAGAAAATAATTGATTTTGAAATTATTATAATCATAATTCAAACCTTAGGAATATTCATTTTTGCTTTAATGGTTTCTGCTTTTTTGCTCCTTTTATTTATAGGGAAAAACGTTGTCCACCCCCTTCTTAAGCTTCATCGAGATATTAATAACATAACAACGAACATGAATTTCAATAATACCGTTATATATAAGGGCGAAGATGAAATAGCAGAATTAGGAAAAGCGTTTAATTTAATGATAAGTGAAATAAAAAATTATTCACAAAATTTAGAAGATTTGGTCAAGGAACGTACCAATGAATTAAACTTTGTAAATGAAGAACTTGATAAAAAAAATAAAAAACTTTTGAATGACCTTGAGATTGCAAAACGTATTCAGGAATCAATAATAGATAATATTCCGGAAATAAAAGAATTTTACGTGGATTCACAGTATATGGCAATGGAGGCATTAGGCGGCGATGTTTACGATGTGCGCAGGATAGGGAAATACACATATTCATTTATGATAAGCGATGTTTCAGGGCACGGAGTTTCTTCTGCTCTGATTACCACAATGGCAAAAACCAGTTTTATTAATCATAGTCATTTTACCATACTACCACATGAAACGTGTACCCGCGTTAATGAAGATTTGTACAGGTTAATCGGAGATACTGAATATTATTTAACTGCTTTTTACGCTACTTTTGATTTAAATACCATGCTACTTTCTTATACAAATTGCGGCCATCAGTTCCCACTAATTTATAAACATAATACGGGAAAAATAATCGAACTTAAAGCTGCTGGCATGTTTATCGGCTTTTTTGAACAAACGGATTTTGAAACTTATAAGATGAAATTAGAGATTAATGATAAAATATTATTTTTTACAGACGGAATAACAGAAGCGAGAAACGAACAAGGAGAATTATACGGTAATAATCGCCTGATTAATTTTTTTCAAAAAACGGGAAAATTTTCTGCTGATGATATTTTAACAATTTTAATCAACGATGTTAATGATTTTAGCGCGGGCAGAGCACCCGAAGACGACAGAGCACTACTCCTTGTCCAAATACTCGAACAAAAAAATAACAAGGGGGATTATAAATAGTCAACCCTGAAAAAGTACCTAAGTTATTAATATTTTTAAAGTTATGAAAAAA
>CAYUYT010000089.1:0-13481 GCA_964449345.1 uncultured Spirochaetia bacterium
TGTAAGTTTCTCTTCAACAATGCATTTGTGGTCAATTACGGTAAAAATAAAATGATAACAAATATATTTAATGTTAATATCATTAAAATAATCTTTTAGGGAAATTAAAGAAAATTTCTCCTCGTCGCTAAAATTTAGTGTGTGCGCAAGTATATCTCTATTTCTATCCATTTGTTCGACTATTTCAAGAAAAGGAAGGTCTGTATAAACAGGGCGCTTGATTGTATTACCTTCATCATATTTCCGGTCAAGTATTTTTCTAAATTCGTTTACTTCGTTAGATGATAATGTCTTTTTCTTTTTATCGGAAAATTCTTTCACAAAAAACCTTTATGTTTATTTATTTTACAAAACTTAATATATTAAATATCGGTTAATAAACAATTTTTTTATAAAAATATTTATTTTTATTTTTTTACGTTTTCGATACTGATTAGGGTAATATCGTCATTCGGTTCGCAGTTTCCACGCCAATGGACAAAACTGTCAACAATTTTAGAATGTATTGTTTTTACGTTATGATTTTTATTTTTTTCAATAACATTATCAAGTTTTTCTTTACCGTAGATTTCTTTTGTTTCGCTAAAATTTTCAATTACACCATCAGTAAAAAGGAAGACTTTATCATTAAAATTAAAATTGAAAGAACTACTTTCATATTCAGCGTCTTCAAAAATCCCTATTACAGACCCGCGGGAAAAAATCTCATGCACTTTCTTATTTATAATACCCGTTTGATAAGGATGCCCGGCCATACTATAATCAACGCGTTTTTCCTTTAAATTAAAATCAAATACCGCACAAGTGAAATGAAGGAAAACCTTTTTGTAATTCTTACAAAACACGGTATTTAATTGATTTAGTATCTCACAAGGCATTTTTTGCGTTTTAATTCTATCATATTCAACTTTAATCAGCATAGTGGTTAACGATGCCTGAACACCGTGTCCAGTTGCATCTGCAATAAAAACGCGAATAACATCGGAATTAATTTTAATTATATCATATATATCACCGCCAACTTCCATTTTTGAAGAAAAATATATTTCAATATCAAGCCCATTAATGTTTTCCGTATTTCCCGTTATAACACTATTTTGTATTCTTTTTGCAAGTTTTAAGTCTTTTGCTAATAACTGTTCTGCGCGGGCTTTTTCAGTATTGTCCTGCCATAAAATTAATACGTTTTCGATTTGATTTAGCTCATTATAAATCGGAGAGAAGATAATATTAACGAGGATTTCATCCCCATTTTCTTTGAATACAGGAACGTTTTCACGGCTTACAATTTTGCCGTTTAATGTGCTTGAAAATTCTTTGTCCAGTTTATTATTAACGAAATTATCGCATTTTGTCCAGGATTTAATAAAATCGCTATCAGGGTTAAATATACCGAGATTTTCAAATGAAGGGTTAGTCATTATAACGTCTCCCTTTTTACTTAAAACCTGCACGCCAATCGGAGAATTTTCGATTAAGTCCATTAAAAAACTTCTACCTGCGTTCATATTGTCAAAATTCAAAGCATTTTTTATACACTTAGCAATTTTACCTAAAAAATTATAAATATATTCAACATCACCTTCATCTATATAAACAGGCGCGTCGTGAGTATTAAATAAAACAAGGGAATGAAATTCTTTATCCACAACAACAGGTATTATTAAAACAGTTTTAGCATCAAGCAAGGGAAATATAAAACTTTTTTTCATGGTCAAAAATTTTTCATCGTCAAAATTATTAATTACAAACGCTTTCTTATCATTTATACAAATATTAAAAATTTCTTTTATGGTTAGATTATAAAAACGCGTTTTTTTTAAATCATTTTTCATTTTTAATAAATTTTCAGGGAAAAAAGTTTTTAATAATAAAAAATCATCCCCATTTTCAACTGGGAGTAATATTAAAGAAGATTCAAAACCAAAATTTGAAATAAAAAATAACGATATTTCTTTAAATATTTTATCCAAACCAGTATATTGACTAATGCGAAATAAAAACTCATTTTCTTTTTTTAATAATTTATCATTCTTATTCATTTATTAACATTTTTCCATAATTTTTATTCATTATATTCCAATGTAGTATTATTTGTCAAATAATTTCATTGTGTTAAGTGTTTTTTAATAAATTCACTTTTTTCTTGTTTAAAAAAATATGATGCCAAATTTTTATGATTTTTTATTAAATTAATTGGAGGTGAGGCAAAAATTAATTTTTAGGCCTGAATTATGTTTAAAACGGATAACTTCAAAACCCTACCAAAAATAATAGTTAATCTATTTTTTATCATTGGTATTATTGCAGCCATAAGTTTTAGAATATTAATTGTGTTTCAATATTATCAAAAAACTTTAACAAGACCGGTGTGGTACATCGGTATAACGGGATATTTTTTCTTTTTTTTATACAGGTTTATAATATCAAGAAAACGTACAAAAATTATTAAGCAAAATAATTTATTAGAAAAACTCAAAGCAGGGGAAAAATTAAATGATTATGACAGGGAAGCGGCTTTATATATTCTAAGTTCAATAAACAAATCAAAAGAAAAGTATAACTATTATATTATTTTCGTTTTATCCATAATTGCAGTGTGTTTTGATTTAATAGCAGATTTCTTATCATAAACTCAACTTACAAGGCGTGAGGCCTCGCGCCTAATTTGTTTATATTCTTTTGTTTTCATCCAATTATCAATATCGTCTTTATAAAAATAGATATTATCTTTAACTTGATAAAACGGAATTTTTTTTTGCTTTTTTAATTCATGAAGGCGGTTTAAACTTATTTTACAATAACGGGAAAGTCGGTCAATATTCATTATTTCCCTGCCTACCACGTTATCCATGTCAATCTCGGCCATTATTTGGTCTAAATCGCTAAGTTTTTCCTCTAGCATCTGAAAAAGCTTATTACCGTTTATTTCCATGTGTCGGTGCCCTGCTTTAAACTAAAGTACTCTTAAATATAGCAGTATTTTACACAAGGGCAACAGTAATTTTTTAAAAAACTATTTTCAGTTATTTTTTATTATACATATTAGTTTAAAACATTGCCTTTTAAAGAAAGCTGGGTATCTATCATTTCATTTATGATATTCAAATGAAGTTTAAGCTGTTCTTTAGAACGTTCACTTTGCGTTTTGGTTATTTGTTGAATTAAATAGTCTCTATGCTCGATTATTTTTTCCGTTGAATGCGTTGATGATAATTTCATTTCCCCTCCGCAATAATTATTAAACGAAGAAATTATATTTTATTATCGTTGGATTACATAAAATCAATAGGAAATTTTACAGTACTTTAAAAGAAATGAGCGCGTCCTGTTTTAATAGAACGCGCTATTATATAAACCTAATCTTACTACTGTCCGCTTAAACCCGGTCTATTGTTCTCGGGTTCTGGTTGTGGAGTTCTTCTGTAACGCCTTCTCCTGTAACGCCTTCTCCTGTTATCAGATCTTCGTCTGTATCGATTTCTTCTTTTTCTATTCGCATAATTAATACCTAAACGAACCTGCCTTATTGCCCTTGAAATTATACGGTTTGCCATTGCTCTGTTTCCCCGGGTTGTTGCCCTGATTGCCCTGTTTACCAAGCGTATTGCCTTTACCCGGTGGCCGCCTTTGTTTTTTGCTGCACGTGAAAGAGAACGCCGTGCCAGTCTTAAAAATCGCGCTTTTCTTATCCGCCTTCCGGAGCTTCTCGCTCTTCTTAATCGGCGGATAGCATTTCTCATTCGAGGCTGGTTTGCTGCGGAAGCTTGATTAAAATTTAAAATGCCAGTGCTTAATATAAATAATATTGCTAGCAAAGGCGCATAAATTTTGCTTTTCATAAAAATACTCCTAATATTTTTTTATACATGTGTACACAATTATTAAACACCGTAATATGATTAAATTCAACTTAAAAAGTTGACATTTTAAAGTTTTTTTTACGCAAAATTCGATATTTACAAACAACGAAATAAAAAAAGATCGGATTAGTTAAATATGTTAACGGTTTTATATATTTAATTTAACCAAAAAGCAATTTTGTTAAATATATAGTTAATAAGCAAGAAAAAGCGTAAGTGCGGCAGGGAAAGACCGTATTAGTTTGAACGGAATATGCTGTTAAAAATTAATTTTTATTATCTCACCAAAATTTATAACGTTTTTAATTATTTATTGAAAAAACCACATTTTTTGTTCACGAATTTTTAGTTTTTATATTAAAATTTATTTATATGAATTGTTTAATTATGTAGTATAGCAAAAAAGTATACAAAAAAATTAAATTTTACTTAGGAAAGTAACATGATTAAAAAAATGAAAATAGCAACAAAATTAATATCGGGCTTTGTTCTAGTTGCGCTTATTGCCGCATACATTGGTTTTACAGGATATAGAAGCGTTTTAGTGTTAAATGATGGCAGTAAAAATATGTATCAAAATATGGTAATACCGCTTGAGCAAACGCAAACAATAACGGAATTATTTCAACGCGTTAGAGTTAATTTGCGTGATATGATTCATGCTGAAACCAAAGAACGCATTGAATACTTTATAAAACGAACTGAAGGCATTATAAAGGACATAGACAAAACATCAAAGCAATTTGAAAAACGCATTTTAGGTAGCAGAATGCGTAAAACTTACAACCATTTTTTAGAAATGAGAAAAGAATACCATAAATACATCAAACGGATATACGAACTTGCAAGGCAGAATAAAGATGATGAAGCGTATAAAATATTGTTAGGTGAAGGGCTTAAAGCGGCAAACAATGAGAAAGAGGCTATAGGAAAATTAACAGAGTATAAAGTCGAGGATGCGAAAACGCTTTACCATGAAAATCTTAAAGCCGGGGCTTCTGCCGAACTACAGGTCATAATCTTCGGTATAATCGGTTTTATAGCCGCAATTTTATTAGGATTTTTTCTAGCACGTTCCATTTCAAAACCATTAATTGAAGGCGTTAGTTTTGCAAATAATATTGCTACAAAGGACCTTACACGGAAACTTGACCCAAAATTATTAGAACGCCTTGATGAAATCGGGATTTTATCTCAAGCCCTTGATAAAATGCAGGAAAACTTAACAGAGATTATGTCAGAAATGAACGACGTTGCTTCTAATTTAGCAGCAAGCGCAGAGGAAATATCTTCCTCATCTCAAAGTATGGCAGAAGGAGCGCAGAATCAATCCGCAAGCGTTGAAGAAACGTCTGCTTCGATTGAAGAATTAAGCTCTTCAGTTACACAGGTATCGGGTAACGCTGATGAAGTAAAAGTTAAAAGCCAGGAATTATTAGGAACTGCAGAAGAAAGCTCTGTTCTCGTCGAAAACGCAGTAACGGGTATGAACAAGATAAACGAAAGCTCACAGCAAATCTCTGAAATACTCACTGTAATAAACGATATTGCCGACCAAACTAACCTACTCGCTTTGAATGCGGCTATTGAAGCTGCGCGTGCCGGAGAGCACGGTAGAGGGTTTGCCGTAGTTGCGGATGAGATTTCTAAACTCGCTGATAAAAGTACGGAGAACGCAAAGGAAATAGAAAAGCTCATTAAGCAAAGCATGAAAGATGTGGCTGACGGTGCTGATATTGTTCAACGCGCAGGTGATGCTTTTAATCAGATTATTTCAGGAATAAATGAAAACAATAAACTCGTTGAAGGTATAACCGATGCAGTATCTCAGCAAAAAGACGGGGCACAGCAGGTTGCAACCGCAATTGAAAATATCAACGATGTAACGCAAAGTGTTAGTGCATCGGCAGAGGAAATGGCTGCATCCACGGAAGAATTACAATCTCAAGCGGAAAAAATTGCCATAATGGTCGGTGATTTTAAACTTAATGAAGAGACAAGTGATAAAGAAAAAGCACTTGAATTGCATTCTGATTAAAATTAATCCGTAAATGTAAGAGTGCAAATTTTAGATGTTGTAAATTTATCAATTAGAATCCACTTACAATATATTTTCATGATACAGCCCTGAATTTTGTGCCGGCTTTTTTAAAAAATAAATTTTCCCGTTCTAATTAATAACGTGAATTTCAAAATAGATAGAATATCGATTAATTTGATTCTATGTAAATAATATTATCAGTTACAGAGGAGGCATTGGAAGGTGTCGCCTCTTAATAAAGTAAAAAAGTTTTGTTTCTTAAAATAAACAATAAATCGAATTTCGCGTTTTTATTTTAGCTTTCTTTCGCGCAGGAGTTAAAATAGAAACGTGAAATATAAAAATCCAAATGTATATTCGAATAATACGGCTATTTTTAATAGATAAATATATTTTCTACCTAATTTGAAATTTGCACTCTAAATTTAATATGTTCTTGACAAAAGGTATTTAAAAACATAAAATTGTTTACATCGCCTGGTATAAAATTAAATTTGGAGAAAATAATGAAAAAAATTAATTTGATACTCATAATACTTTTATTAATTCCAGCTTTTTCGTTTGCACGGATACCCCGTGGATATAGAGGAATGAAATGGGGAACGCATATAAATACGGTGCGTTCAAAGTATAAGGGATTAAAGCTGGGAAACAAGAAAATTTATAATTTACGTAATTACGTTTCTTATACGCAAACGTATCCGACTAAAAGTATAAGAACGAGAACATTCTATTTTTTCAAAAACCGGTTGTGCGCTGTTAAAATAGTTTACAATTACGGGCCAACTCAAATTAAAAAGTTAAAACAAATTTCAAGCGATTTACAAAAAGATTTCGGTAATGTACGAGTAAAAAGCTATAAATCTCAAAGATACGGAAGAGTGGTTCAGCATATCGTATGGCGAGGTAATGGAACAAAAGTTACTTTTTTCCTTGCCCAGCAGGGAACTAAAGTCGTTGTTACCGGACAGGTAAACTACCTTTATTTCGAATCAATTGCATATAAAAGACGCATTGCAAAGGCAGTAAAAGATTACAAATCCGGGAAAAAAGCACGCAGGAGAAGGTCATTAAGAGAAGACCGAGGATATTAATAATAAAACCGGCCGTATATAAAATTGTATGCGGCTTTTAGTTTATCCGAAAACACTAATTTTGATTATATAAAGTGCTAAAATATTGTGCCCATAATAACTACGAATTTAAATTGAAAAAGTATGTGATTTAATTTTCCTGAAAATGTAATTTATACTAAAATTTGCTAGAATAAGGAATTCACCACGGAAAACACGAAACAGATGAGAGAAGAGAATCACCCTCTAGCTCCCTCTTTGAGTAAAGAGGGAGAATTAGAAATCATCCCATGGGCACTTCTTTAAGTAAAGAAGGGGAACGAGTAAAAGTTTGGGTACGGAGGTTTTCTCTTCTCGTCCCCCTTTACGTTGAAGGGGGATTCGGGAGATTTGCCTTTCTTCAAGCTCTGTGTTTTGGTGTTTAAATTGAAATAAAATAAATTTCCAGATATTAATACTCATTAGCATAAGAATTAAGATAAATAAATTCACTTATGTATTTTGCGAAAAAAAGGCGTGAATATAATTCTATAGTTTAATACTATTAAATATTGGTCACACCTTTTTCACTTGAAGAAAGTTTGAACATATCCACAATTTGTTCGAGTCGCTTAACAATGTCCTCATTATGTTCTGTACTATTTTGAATACTTTCAAATGAGTTCTTAATTTTTTCGTTTCGGTTTGAATTTAATTGAATTTCATTAATAATTTCATTTGAAATTTTCTCAAGGTTTTGAATGGTTGCTATAATTTCCTGACTGCCAGAACGCTGTTCTTTTACTGAATTCTTAATTTGCTCGGTATGATTCACTAAAGAAGAAACAGAAGTTAATATTTCCTTAGCGCCCGATGATTGCTCCTTCATTGCAGTTGAAAGCTCGATATTAATATTATTTGCCTGCTCAACATCGTTTAATATCCTATCCAGACCAGATATTGCCGTGCCTGTTAATTCGGCAGTTTTGCTGATTTTATCCGTTATATCTTTAATTAAAGTATTAACTTCTTTAGTGCTAGAAGAACTGTTTTCTGCGAGTTTCCTTATTTCATCAGCAACTACGGCAAACCCTTTTCCGTATTCGCCCGCATGCGCCGCCTCAATTGCTGCATTCATAGCTAGAAGGTTAGTCTGCTCGGCAATTCCGGAAATAAGACTTATAATATCTCCTATTTGCTTTGAAGAATCTTCTATTTCATGAATGGCATCAACAATATTACGGATAGCGTTGCCGCCGTCCTGCGCTACTATTGAAAGATTGCCTGAAATATTTGATGCGCGTTTTGTGGTTTCCGTAATAGAGTTTATATTGGCAACGAGTTGTTCAACAGCGGCGGAAGATTGTGAAACAGCATTAGCTTCTTCAGTAATATTATCAGAAATAGAATTTACAGAGCTAACCAATTGCGTTGTTACGGAAGACGTTTGCTCAACCGCAGTTTCCTGAGATTGAATACTATTTTTTATTTGCTCTATGGAATTAACGAGTTCCTCGACAATCTTAACAGATGAATTTGAATTCATAAGTAATTCGTCTTTATTGCTTTTTATTTCGTGCGTTACCTGTTTTAAATGCGTAACTATTCCGTTTAACTTATTTAAAAATTTATTGAAATTAAAGCACACTTTACCTAACTCATCAAAATTAATTAAAGTTAACCTTGTTGATAAATCACCTTGGTCTGAGGTTAAACCGGCAATTTTTTCAAGTAAAATTGCGATTTGCGCTTTGTCTTCGCTTTTGCAAAGAGCAATCATTCTGTATGCAATAAAAATAAGCGCTATTGAAATAATTGTGAAAGTTATAAAAAAATATTCAGGCGATGCATTCCTTGTTCCTTTTATAAAAAAATACCTTGCCGGAAAAAGAAAAAAAACAATGGCTAGTAAAACAATCGAAAGCGAAGTGATTTTATATTTATGCTTGGTAAAATAATCGCTTTCTTTTTGCCTTATATCCGTGATGTTTAAGTGTTTTTTTGATTCAATCAGTATTCTTTTTATATAAAGAGCTGCATAGATTGATGCATTTAAACCGGCAAAAAGGTATAATAAAATCAACATTGTTCCTAATGCCGGACCATAGTGTATAGGATTAAAAATAATTGCCATTGCAGGACCTATTATCCATGAAACCGTATGTATTATTATCAATATCCACGGTATCTTTATTGTAGCAAGTCTTGCTTTTTCATAGTTTTCGCCCTTTTTAAGATAAACGAATAATGGTTTTAAAATTCTAAGTATTATTATCACGGCTATTATAGCAAGAATAAAAAATACAGGGGTGCTTATTTGTGTAAAACTTTTTAAAATTTTTTCCTGAATTGTGCCCTTTTTATCAAGACGGAAACCTTCAGCAATGAAAGAAGTTATCTGAAAAAAAACATAAGGAACAACAAAATTAATTAATACGATTTTTAACTTAATACTTTTGTTAGAATTTAAAATCGGTTTATTCATATTGATCCCCTTCAATTATAAATCATTATTCATATAATACTGAAATTAATAAAACTAAGCAAAAATATAAATATAAATTTACTTTTAAACTAAAAAACGTAAAATTAACAGATACATTTATACAATATTTTAAAAAAATCCAAATTTCATTTTCAAAACATTTTTTGGACAAACGTAAATGCATTCCTTACATAAGATACAATCAACGGATTTAATCACGCCATCTTTAACCATTTCATTTACAGGCAAAGACATAGGGCATTTTTTATTACAAATTTTGCAGTCAATACAATTATCAGGTGAAGTCTTTATATATAAAACAGGAAGACGAATAATCTTTGCAATACTTTTTCCGATTATCATAAAAGGTGATATCCAACAAGCGTAATTACAAAACGAACGTTTGCCAAATATTAACGAAAGAGACAAAATAATAATTATAACAAAAAAATATACGATGAAAAGACCTATAATGTTTTGCGTATACATAAATTTTATCTGATAAAAAAAGTCAAAGCCCCGGAATGTATGCGCTGTAAAAAGTAAATATAGAATGAAGGCAAACCATGGTATCCATATAACAAATTTTATAAAAACGCGTTTGCCTCTTTTAATGCTTTTGTGTGGTAATAAAGAACATGCTTCCTGCATACCTCCTGCCGGACATAGCCATGCACAAAATAATCGGCCGGCAACGAGTGAAATTATAAATAGAGAAATAAAAACAATAAAGCTCCCCGTAATTATTCCGTTTTTTGCGCCGAAAATTATTATTGCCGGAGAAAAAAACAAAAAGGTTAACGGAAAGAACAAAAAAGAAACAAATAAGAAAGCTCTTCGTACCTTTTGCGTTAAATTCATTTAAGGCTCCTTAAAAATTAGCTATATAACTTCGCTTTAAATTATTGAATATCCTTATAGAGTATTACAGGAAAAACATTCGTGTTAATTCTCAGGGATTTTTTAATAGTAAATTAAACCGAATTTATATGCTAATAAAATTGTTAAATCCGAAATAACCTACGAATTAATCCTTGGCTGAAAGTGAATTAAAATTTACCTTATGTTACTTTTAAAATTAATAGTTGTTCAATTATAAAACTAAACATTTTATCATAAAATAGCGTTTTTAATATTTTCTAAACATAAATCACATTATACCGAAAATATAAATATAAAACACTGTTGAGGAATTTTATGATAAAATGTACGGGAAAAACTGAAGTCTTTTCACGGGTAGTTGGTTTTTATAGGCCGGTATCTTTTTGGAATGAAGGTAAAAAACAAGAATTTGCTGAAAGAAAAACGTATAAAATTTAATTTTTTTCTTTAGGAATTGTAAATGTAAATTCACTTCCTCTGTTTAGTTCACTTTTTACACTTATTGTTCCACCTAACATTTCTATAAGTTTTTTGCAAATAGCAAGTCCTAAGCCGCTACCCTGATAATTCCTTTTGTGAATATTCTCTTCCTGATTAAACATTTGAAAAATTTTATCAAGATTTTCTTGTTTAATTCCAATCCCGGTATCTTTAATTTGAAATGTATATTCGTTATCTGCCCGATTTACAGCTACAAAAACTTTTCCGTTTTCTGTAAACTTAACTGCATTTCCTATCAAATTAAATAGAACCTGATGAATCTTGGCCTGATCGGAATAAATATTGCCGTTAAAATTAACATTAATTTCAAGTTGAACGTTTTGATGCTTTAATTTTTCCTGTAAAAGAATTTTTATATCATCAATTGTTTCTTTAACGTTAAATTCCCCAAGTTCTATGCGAATTTTTCCGGACTGAATAACGGATATATCAAGAATATCAGTTAAAGTTTGCATCAAACGCTTACCGGAATTATAAACAAACTCCGCCCTTTTACGATGTTTTTCGTTTAGAGTTTTATCCCTATGTAAAAGTTCGGAAAAGCCAAGCATACCGGATAACGGAGTACGAATTTCATGCGACATCATAGCGAGAAAGTTATCTTTAGTTTTGTTTGCTTCCTCTGCCGTTAGCAGCGCCCGCTCAAGTTCTCTTATTATTTTCTCCCGCTCTTGTTCTGCAAGTTTTTTTTCCGTTATATCACGCAATATTCCTTCAATACCAATAATTTCATCCGCATCATTATAAACAAAGTGTGAATTAGCTTCAGCGTAAATTATTTCACCGTTTTTCTTCTTCAATTTCAATTCATAATTTAATATTTCACCCTGATTAACTTTTAAAGCGCGAATTAAATCATTTCTACTTTCAGGGTCAACATAATAATAATCCGCAATATTAGTTCCTATCATTTCCTCTCTGCTATTATAACCGAATAAACGCGCGCCTTGAGGATTAATTTCTTGTAAATACCCATGGTTATCGGAAAAATAATAAGTATCCAAAATACTATTAAAGATACGCTTATACTTATCTTTACTCTCAATTAAAGCGTACTCAACTTCCTTTCGCGTGGATAATTCTTTTCTCAATTCTTTTGTCCTTATCTGTACCTGTTTTTTTAAATAGAAATTCCAGACCCATACACTTACAACGAGAATCAAAATTACAATTACAGTAAAAATAAAAAAAGGCCAATATTTTTTAAAAAAATCAGTACTTACCCGATACGTTTTGCCGAGCCATTTATAACTTAACTTTTTTAAAAGACTGGCTTTTTTTGCTTTCTCTATGCCTTTATTTAAAATATCAATTAACTCTCTATTTCCGTTTTTCACTGCCATACAATCCAAACCTATGTATAGGGGCTTGCCAATCTTTTTTATTCTATTCTCAAGGCCTTTTGAATAAATATGATACATTACAATTTGCTCATCGCCGATTGCCGCATCTGCTTTCCCCTGAACAACGTAGTCAATAGACTGTGAAAAATTCTCTGTAAGCACTAAATCATATTTAAAGTTTTTTTTCTCTAAAAAATCAATAGCAAAATCACCTTTTTGAATAGATATTTTCTTTGTATTTAAATCATTTAGCCGATTAATATCCGTTCTTTCAGCTTTTATAAAAACACTGGCAGGAACGCGGAAAATTGTTCTCGTAAAATCAAATTTTTTATCACGTTTACTGCTATAAAAAAAACTCGTTATTACATGAGCTTTTCCGTTTAAAACGGCTTTTTGGGCATCATGAAACGAAGCGGACTTAAAGCGCGCTTTAAATCCCATTTCAGCAGCAATCCAGCGAATCAATTCAATAGTCATGCCTGTATATTCACCGTTTTTTTCAAACTCAAAGGGTGGGTATTTTTTTTGGCCAATAAATATTATTTCTTTTAAGTTTTCAATATATTTTTTTTGCGTTGCATTTAATATGTGCTGCTGGGCAAGGCTATTGTTTCCGAATAAAAGAGTTAGTAACAAAAAGAACGCATACTTTAATTTCTGTTTCATTGCTTTCATATAAATTTAATTCCATTGGATAAATTTATTTTATTCAATTTTAAATTTACATAAAATTTCCTTAAAAATAAAATTTATATTCTATATTAACGAATAAACATTAAATAATAGTGTATCTTTTATTTTACGAAAGTAATTGAGGAAATAACTCATTTTATAAAATATTATGTTTAAATACAATTCAAAGTATATTTGATTTATTCTAATTTAATACCATTTCGCTTTAAACTATAGAATATATTTTGAAAAAATGATAAAGATAAATGCCGACAGGAAAAAAAGACCATGGCTACTTACGGAAAATCTTTTTACCAAGAATCAAAGAATAATGATTTAATACTAAAATTTGCTAGAATATGGAATTCGTCACGGAACAAGCGAAACAGATGAGGGAAGAGAATCACCCTCTAGCTCCCTCTTTGAGTAAAGAAGGAGGGTTAGAAATCATCCCCTGGCCACCTCTTTAAGTAAAGAAGGGGAACGAGTAAAAGTTTGGGTACGGAGGTTTTCTCTTCTCGTCCCCCTTTACGTTGGAGGGGGATTTAGGGGGATTTCTCCTCTCTTCAAGTCCCTTTTTATTCGAAGGGGGATTCGGGAGATTTGCCTTTCTTCAAGCTCTGTGTTTTGGTGTTTAAA
>CAYUYT010000090.1:0-13360 GCA_964449345.1 uncultured Spirochaetia bacterium
TTTCTGGTTGACAAAGGCTATGATAAATCGTATGGTGCTCGACCATTAAAACGCCTAATCCAGAAAAAGATATTAAATACGCTGGCTGTATTAATGCTTGAAGACAAATTTATGCCGCACGATACGGTATTGATTGACCAAAAAGACGGTGAACTTACGTTTAAAAAGAAATAAAGGCTGATACGTAGGTTAGGTCTGACGCTGTAGCAATAAATGCCGTGTGGTCTTTCATAAAATAGGAAATAAATTACCCGTTCTAAATTTGAAACAATGGATATGAATTTTTGTATAGAATACTCATTTTATGTTGAGTATAATGAATTTTAATTATGTTTTTTTATGTTCTATTAGATAATGAAAATGAGACGTGTGCGTTGCTGATAAATTAAATTTTTTTATAAACGGGAGTTTCGAGATATATATTTATCAAAAGCGGGGACATTGGCCAATGATGCCGCTTAGCAATGTCAAAACAATTGGTTTTATTAAAATAAAAAATAAATCGAATTGCGCGTAAATATGATTTTTTAGAGAAAAAATAATCTTATCAAGTGTTAAAATATATCACGCTTAACAAAATTACTGCTTGACTATTTACGTTGTGCTTGTATTTTTCAATATCATGGAAGATATATTAATCAGAGGAATAACGGATAATAATCATTTCCGCGTTGCTTTTATAAGCTATCCAAAGCTTGCTGAAGAATTGCGAAAAATTCACAAAACAACACCCCTGACTACAATAGCTTTAACGCGTTTTATTGGAACTTCTTTATTACTATCAACGGGATTAAAACCCGATGAGCAATACTCAATTCACGTTAAATGCAACGGCGTTTTAAAAGGCTTTTCAAGTGATATAAACAACGAAGGCGTTATCAGGGCATTTCCTCATAATTCGGCTGCCGTATTATCTGATGCTGAAAATGAGTTCAACGTAAAACGCGGTATTTCCGGCGGCTCAATAAACGTTATTAAATGGCGAAAAGATATAAAACAGCCTTATAAAAGCATAAGTGAAATGGTTTATTCTTCCTTTGCAAAAGACTTCACCTATTATTTAACCGTATCCGAACAAATACCCTCTGCCATTGCTTTAGGCGAGTATATTGACAGGGACGGAAGCATCTCACACGCGGGCGGGATACTAATTCAAGCAATGCCTAATGCGCAAGACAACGAAATCGGTTTTTTAGAAACCACGATTGATATGAAACCGTCTTTAATTGAAATGCTTCTTGAAAGTTTCACTATAAATATGATTATGGATAAAATTGTAGGCATTATGGGTTTTAAAGAGCTATCAAGGGGTATACCTGTTTTTAAGTGTAATTGTAATAGAGGCAGTGTCGAGAGCGCTTTAATTTCCGCAGGCAAAGTAGAACTTGAAAATATTTTTGAAAAAGGCGAAAATATTGAAGTTGTTTGCGAGTATTGTAAAAAAGAATTCGTTTTTAATCCCGGTGAAATCAAAGATTTAATTAAAGAAGCAACGCAATAAAAAATTATTTCCAGTTAGGTTTACGTTTTTCAAAGAAAGAATTAATGCCTTCAATTGCATGTTCTTTGTTTAGCCATTTCCCAAATTCTTCTAATTCCGTTTGCATACCTTGTTGCGCTGTTTTGCTATAAAAAAGATTAATCATTTCTTTTGCTTTATAAATCGCCTGTGGGCAGTTTAGAGACATTTGTTTTATCGTTTCAGTTGCGTTAAATTGCATGGAATTTTCGTTTTCAAATAACCTGTCAACCAATCCCGTTTCCCATGCTTCTTCAGCGCTAATTTTTTTACCCGTAAATATCATTTCCTTTGCAATTCCGGGTCCTGTCCTGCGGGAAAGCAATTGAGTGCCTCCCCAGCCTGGAAACATACCTAGAGAAACTTCAGGCAGCGCAACCTGCGCATCCTGAGTGGCGTAAATCAAATCGCAGGCAAGGGCAATTTCAAGCCCGCCTCCGAAAGCCAAACCGTTAAGAGCCGCGATAACGGGTTTTTTATAATTAAAAATTTTATCAATAACTTTACGCCCTATTTTAACATATTCGAAAAAATTATCTAAGTTTTCTGCTTCTTTTAAATCCGCGCCAGCACAAAAAACGTTTTCCGTTCCCGTTATAATTACGCCGGGAATATCCGGGATTTTTAAACATTCATCCAATAAATTGGCTATTCCGTTTAATAATTCACGGCTGGCAACGTTTTTTCGTTTACTATCTTCAAGCTTAATAATTCCAATGTTTTCAAATTTTTCAAGAGATATCAAACTCATAGCGCGCTCCGTTAAAAGATTAGTGCAATTTAATTATCGTTTAATAAGTAAATAAAATTGGCATTTGTGCCTAACTTTTTTATAAAATTTAAAAAAAATATTCCTTCCTCATAGTTTACATCTAAAAATTATTATTTCCTTTTTTCAGACCAAGAGTTTAACAAGCAATTCATAAATAATTGTCTTTAAGTCATAAGTGCGGGGATTCCGAAATATATATTGATTAAAAATATAATTGATAAGGAATGCAAACGCGTTACCTAATTGGTTTTATCTTTTTTATTTTTCAAGAACTATTCTGCAATTTAAAGAGAAATCGTATAAGTACTTGATTAAACTTGCGCACGTTTTACGTTGATATTTGACAGATTACTTTGACCAAGTTTAAATCTCCCGGCTAAACGAACGTATCCTATCTGATTAGGTTTAAGGCCGAAAAGCGTTGTCGCAAAAGCATCGCAAGCTACAAAATCAGTACCGGCTATTACAGTATTTTTCTTTTTAACATCGCGGTAACTTCCGCCCGTGGGTCCGTGTCTGTACATTATTCTCACAGCATCGATTATTGTTAAGTCCGGTTTAAAGAAATGCGCAAGGTCTACAATCCCCGCATGAATATTTTGATGTAATCTCCCGCGTGAACCGCCAACAGCGCCGTAAAAATTCTTCATACTAAGAGTTAAACGCGATAATGAATGGTGTTTAGCAATGGGAACGTTAATTAATTTATCAGCTTCCAAAACAGGCATATAAACAGGCCATTTGCGGATGACCCTGCCTCCGATGTCTTTGTATTTAAAAAGAGAGCGCCGTGGCTCGATTAACTCTGCGCCTGCTTGTCGGCACGCTCTTTTTATACCGCTCTTGATAAAAGTTATACTAGCGGACTGGCAAGGGTTATCCGTTACAACGACTTTTGAAGCTCCGGCATCTTTGCAAAGTTCTATGAGCTTTTTTACAACAAAAGGATTCGTATTAGCCGCTTGTTTATAATTTCTGTCCCATGCGATATTCGGTTTTATTAAAACATGGTCACCTGTTTTAACGTAACGAGATATACCGCCAACGAGCTCGATAGCTTTCTCTACTATTTTGCTTTCTGAATGCCCTTTAACAACGCTTATGGTTGAAGACGCTGCAAATAAGTCATTAAACTGGCCTAATACGGGTATTGAGATAGCACCTAACCCGGCGACTGAAGCTTTTTTTAAAAAATCTCTGCGGTTTACGTTTTCATCGAAAAAATCAAGCGGAGTTTCTAATAATTCTCCATTGTCAAAGTGACTGTCATCATAGCCGTGATTACAACCGTGATTACAAAAATCGTGTTTTTTCATAAAAATCCTGCCTGTTTTTTTAAAATAAAATCAAATCGTTATTATTATTCTATAACTATTTTTTATAAAATACAACACCAATATTTGAAAATAAATAAAAAATATAAAGGATTTTTTATGGATATAAAAAAACAGCATGAAATACTATCTCAAGGATGCACGGAAATTATTCCGGGAAACGGCTTAATGGAAAAATTAAAACAATGTGAAAAGGAAAACCGGCCGCTTATAATAAAATTCGGAGCGGACCCCTCTGCCCCGGATATTCATTTAGGACACACCGTTCCTATCAGAAAATTAAAACAGTTTCAGGATTTAGGCCATACTATAAAATTTCTTATTGGAGATTTTACCGGCATGATAGGCGACCCTTCGGGCAAATCTTCCACGCGAAAACAGCTAACAAAGCAAGAAGTACTGGAAAACGCAGAAACGTATAAAAAACAAATTTTTAAAATTCTTGACCCTGAAAAAACGGAAATCGTTTTTAACAGCCATTGGTGCAGTAAAATGAATTTTGAGGACGTTCTCGCTTTGACATCGCATTACACGGTTGCGCGTTTATTAGAACGCGATGACTTTTCAAAGCGTTATAAATCCGGTACGCCAATTTCAATGCTTGAGTTTATGTATCCCCTAATTCAGGGTTATGATTCTGTTGAACTCAAAGCAGATGTAGAGATAGGCGGAACGGACCAGAAATTTAATCTGCTTGTTGGCAGGACGTTACAGCAGGCATATTCGCAACCGCCGCAAATTGTAATGACTTTACCTTTGATAGAAGGCACTGATGGCGTAAATAAAATGAGTAAAAGCATGAACAATTATATCGGAATAGACGAGAACGCAAATCAGATGTTTGGCAAAACCATGAGTATTCCCGATAAAATGATTTTACGTTACTATGAATTGCTAACGGATAAAACCCCTGATGAAATTGATAAAATTAAAAAGCGAATCCAAAGCGAAAATCCGCGTAACGTAAAAATCGAACTTGGAAAGGAAATAGTGCGTTTATATCACGGGGAAAATGTAGCAGAAGATGCGTACAAGGAATTTGAAAGGCGTTTTGGCAAGGACAAAAAAAATACCTTGCCTGAGGATATTCCTGTAATAAGCGTTGCAGCTGAAGAATACCGCGTTGTTGATTTATTACGGGAAAACGGTCTTGCCCCAAGCGGAAAAGAAGCTAAACGCCTTATAAAGTCCGGTGCCGTCAAAATATTTTTCCCGGATGCCGAATCACAGGAAGACGGCGAAAAAGTTACGGATGCTCAAGATATAATTAAGGTCAAAAGCGGCGTTATAATTAAAGTAGGGAAAAAATTTGCCCGCATAGATTAAATCATACTAATAAAATCAAAACAACCGGAGATTTAAATTTACGATTGCAAATATATTGAAATTTTAATTACTTGAATTCTAAAATTACTTTGCTATATAAGTTTTTAGCGATTTTGTTATATAATAACTTTTATGTTATTGATATAATGCTTGAGTTTGTTATATTTATAATCGGTTTTTATATTAGGATGAAAGAAGAACAATGCCTGAAAAAACGAACGACCAAAAATTTATTTTTAAACTAACGAAAATTTTAAGGGACGGGAGCATTGTATTTATGATGGCCGGTTTGGTTATTTTTGTTTCCGCAAAGTATAATTTTTATTATCTATTAATTATAATGAGCGCTTTGGTGTTGTTTACTTTTTACTTTTTACGCGACCCTAAAAGAAAGTTAACCGTTGATAAAAAAGGCGTTGTGGCTACGGCAGACGGAAAGGTGATTTTTGCCGGTAAAAGCGAGGAAAAGCATTTTTTAGGCGGTGAATGTAATAAAGTCGTTATTTTTATGAATTTATTTAATGTGCACAGAAACCGGGCGCCAATTGAAGGCGTTATCAAGTTTTATCGTTACAACCGCGGTAAATTCCGGCCTGCTATGAAGATTGAAAATATGGATACCAATGAACATAATTTAATTGGAATTGAAGGTAAAAATTGTAAAATCGTTGTAAGCCAGATCGCCGGATTAATTGCGCAAAGGGTCATTTTTTATAAAAACCAGGGAGAATTAGTAAGGCAGTCAGACGAAATAGGAATTATCCGTTACGGAAGTGCCAATGCTATTTACTTTCCCCTTGATTATGAAATATGCGTAAAACCCGGAGATAAAGTCAAGGCGGGTATACACGTTGTTGGGAGAAAAAAATGATTCCAAATATACTTTCTTTACTGAATATGCTTTTCGGAATTTTTGCAATAATTTACTCTTTCGGCGGTATGTTTGGCTATGCAGGCGGTGCAATAATGCTTGCAATGATTTTAGATTTATTTGACGGGCGCATTGCCAGAATGATTAAAAAACCTTCGCCTTTAGGGAAATACCTCGATACTTTTGCAGATATGATAACGTTTTGCGCTGCCCCTGGAATAGTATTTTATTCTTTAATTTGGGGTCCTAATGGTTACATATTCGGAACTAACGGTGAATATGCGTTTTTAAAAGAATTTTTGTTTTTTAAATCCGAAATTATAGGAGTAATCGTTGCTTTTATTTTTCCTTTTGCAGGTTCTCTGCGCCTTGCCAAGTTTATGGAAGAAAAAAATATAAGCGAAAGTGGGCAAGATTATTTTATCGGTATGCCCAGCACTTTTGCGGGTGGAAGTATCGCGTTGTTTATGGCTTTTAATTGGCTAGGCAGTCTTATGGACGGGTTTTTTCAAAAATATTTGCCATGGCTTATAAATTTTAAAATTCCTCTGTTAGTAATAGCCATACTATATTTTTTCTATGCTTTTATAATGATATCCAATTTTCGTTTTTTCCGCGCAAGTGTAGATTTATTAAATTTCCGGCGGGGTATTTCTTTTAAAAAAGTTTTATCAAACGTATTTTTTATACTTGCTGTTATATTTTTTACAAAATATTTTCTCGTTTTAGGCGCTCTATATTATTTATTGCGCTCTCTTCAAAAAAATATCAAGAAATTTGACTAAGCAATTTTGTATCCAAATGACACACATAGTTTTTGTAAAAAGAGTTATATTAACCCATTTTTATTTTAAAATAATATATAATCATTTTATTAGAATTTAGCTATTATTTAGTTGTATTTTTAATTACTTTCTATGTAAGCAATTAAATATGCCGTGCAAAAGTTATTCATATTTATAATTATTGGCACGTGTATTGCTTTATATACTGGAAACAAATTAATAGTAATTCAATTTGGAGGAATTAACATGGCAGAAGCTAAAAAGAAAGAAAAATGGGAAGAACTTCTCGATGCAACGAGATCAAATTACGAAGCAACGGTTAACGCTTTAACAAAAATGCAAGCAGAAACTGAAAAAGTTGTATCAGCTCTTTTCAAAAAAGGTAATGAACTTAAAGACGAAACTGCAAAACTCATCAAAGACTGGGTTGACGCAGGAGCTAAATTGAGAGATGATTTTCAAAAATCAGTTGAACAAAATCTTAAAAAGAGCATGGATTTAATCCCTGACCTTAAAAACATCGATTTTCCTTTTAAAAAGGAATTTGAAGATTTAACGAAAAAAATGCAGGATAATATCCAGAAAGTTTTTTCTTCTTTCAAGGCATAATTGATTTTAACTAAATAAAAAAGGCTGCATCATATACGGTGCAGCCTTTTTCGTTGTTTTGATTTAATTAATTTTTTAAAAAGCCATTGAAAAATTGATTAAAATAGCTTAATATATAAACAGCTTTAATATAGGAAATAATATGGGAAAAGAGCAAGATAGTATTTTAACCGATGAAATATTGAAAAAAGCCGGTGATTATACCAAGAAAAAAGTATTTAGAGAAAATTTACCCATCGTTATAGTTGAACATAATAAATTATACCGTTTATATAAAGACAATACAAAAGAATTTATAAAAGAATTAGAGCCAAATATTGAATAAAATTTCCCGGTTTAGAATATTTGCCGGCCCAAATGGTTCTGGCAAGACTTCACTTTTTAATTATCTAAAAAAACAAAGAGCTATTAATACTGGAATTTATATAAGTGCAGATTTAATTGAAAAAAAATTATACTAATCAAAACGCGCGGTAAAGGCGGGGAATGCCTTTTCGTGTGTGCCGTCTTGACATAACGAGGCTTTCAAAGCTGTCTATGACTTGGTTTTTTAAATTAATAACCTTAACGCCTATCATATTTTTTTTAACCCCAACGTAAATAAAATGCGGTTCTGAAATACAGGCATATTGTTCGAACTCTTTTGAAGTTTTTCCGCATTTATGCGTTTCTTTGCAACCTCCGCCGGTAACGAGACAGATTGTGCTTGTGGAAAACGACGTTTTGTATCTGCCGTATAATTTATCTTTTGCGGAAAAAATAATATTAGTTCTAAAATGTTCTAAAAGAATGAGCCAACGTCTTGTTAAAAAATAGCTAACGCCAGAATTGCCTGTCGAATAAACGGGGACGTGAAAAAATGCAAAAATAGGGCCGTTTACTGTTTTAACGAAATTCTTAATTGCTGAAATAATGTATTCATGTTGCCTGTACACTGCTTCTTTCATATAAGCATCAATAATCAAAAATAAAGATTTTTTATAAATAAATGAATAATACGTTTGTTCTTTCATTAGAACGGCGATATTTGGAAAACGCGTTTTAATTTCATTCATGTTTTCTATTTCATTTTCCCCGGGTGTAATATAATAGCGGCTAATCAAACCGGATACAGGCGCTAATAATTTAAACAAATCATCCCAGTGTTTTTCCTCGGGATTTTTTTTTATAATATTTCCCGAATGTACAATTAAATCAACGTTGTATGACGAGATTAAATTAAGAATTCTTGCGTGGGTTTTTTTACAGTTAGCAGTTTCTCCGTAAACCGCAAATGTAAAATCAGCATTTTTAAAATGCTTCCTGTTGTTAGAATCCTTAATACGCTTATTACCTTGCTTGGTTTTATCGCATGAAAAAAGAATAAAACAAATAAGAATGGCTATGATAAAGGTTTTTGTTTTCATTTTATTAGAAATTAGTATATAAAACGCTGTTTTGCAAGATTTTTTATTAATTTATGACTTTTAATCCGGCTGTTAAATCTTTTTATAACGGGATTTTTAAAATTTCCGATAATTTTAAAGAATAATTGTAAAGCGGGGTAACTGTGAGTAAAAGCAAATATATTCTTTCAATACTTGTGCTGGTTTTTACAACACTTTCGTTAAGATGCGCTAAAGAAGGCAGAGAACAAGCTGTAAATTTTTTAAATAATAGTTTAAAGAAATGGATAAAAAAAGAAGATGCACTCGTAAATAAATACAACGCATTAATTAACGAAAAAGAGTTCAAAACAGTTAAGATTATAAAATTAATTAAAAAAGAATTGATTCCAGAACTTGCAAAACTAAGGGAAACTATATCGGGATATAAAACAAAGAACAAAGATATTAAAGGGTTAAAAAATGCTTACATGAACAAACTAGATTATCTCGGCAAAGGTTATACCAAAATAAAACTTGGACTTGAAAAAAGCAACAAGCAGTTGCTAGATGACGGAAGAGCAGAATTGGCAAATTATCAAGAGCAACAGGCAAAATTTAAAAGGCATCTTAAAGATTTTTTGCAAGAATATAATATTGAAATAATTAATAGGGAGAAAAAATAATGTCTGTAAACAAATTTATGATTAAACTAAATGAAATTAAAGATACGTATGAAGACGGATTAATGGAAATACGTTATTCTTTGCTTGAAAACCCGAAAAATAACGAAATGAAAGTCAAACTCCTTGAAATATTAAACGAAGCATCTAATCACGTTATTTCTTGCATGGAGATTGCGAACTCTTTAAATAAACCGGAAGCAAGGCGCAAATGCATGGATATTATCGAAGATTTTTTACCTGAATATTTTTACCTTCTTCAAGAAGAAAAGAATTTTGTAAAAAGAGCTGAACGCGATACACCGCCAAAAAGACAAAACTAAAATAACGCATTTAAACCGGCAATAAAAGTAAACCCGGGCATTGTATACGTTACTTGATTATGCGTTAACGAATACTTTGTATTTAATACATTCAATAGTTTAATAAACGCTTTAAAATTTATTCTCGAAACTTTAAACTGATAATGTAAGTTAATATCCATAAAAAAATATTTAAAATAATATCCCTCATAATTTCCGGTGTCCAATTCACGGTTCTTTACATACTTAATCAATATTTCACCGTAAAAACGTTTTTCAATTTCTACTCCGAAGCCGGTAATAAAAACGTATTTATATTCATTATTATCTGTGATTAATTTATCCGTTTCCCTGTCTTTTTTGATAGAATAACTAAATTTAAAAGGAATAAATATTTGCAAGCCGAATTTATGATTTGCAAGGGGTTTTAATTTGGAGTCAACGTACACAACGAGATTATACGTTTTGCGCGAATTTCTAAAACTGCCGGCTTCGTATTCAATTTCATTATTGCTTATGCTAAGGCAAAGAAAAGATTTCATAAAAAATACTTTGCCCAAAACTGATTCTGCGCCAAGTTTTATATTTATATAATTTTCAGTATCCAAATCATAATCATAATTATCCATTGGCCAACGCGTTTTCGTTAAATCCGGCAACTTCATTGGGTTGCTAAACTCAAGGCGCATTGCCAAAAGTTGATCAATTATTTTAACGAAAATCCCTGCAAGGGTCTGAACATTTAATCCCGTTGTAGGTAAAGCGTCTTCATTATAGGAGTTATGTAACGACAGATTTAAACCCAAATATATATCCACATCGCCGAAATCATGTTTTAATTCAAGATAAAAATAAGTTAAAAGTTCTTTTGCGTCATAATTATCCCCGGGGTTAATTTCATCGGCATAATTATACGTTCTTAATTCCTGTTTAAATCCAATGCAAAGGGAAGATGATTTTTCATAATAATAATTTAAACTAAAATTATAACCATAATGCCCCATTTCAAGATTAAGCACGTTGTTTTCAATTCCGGTAAACTTTTGCTTTACCCCTGTATAATTTATAAAAGGCGTAAATTTCAGGAATACTTTTTCAAAAATTTTTATACCCGAATTCACGCTAAAATAATAGCCGCGTTCTTTATAAGAATCATCTGGCGTAATTTTATTAGTCCAATGATTATCCGGGCCTGAAAAACCGTTGTTTCGGTTAACGAGTAATGCAGTAAAATCAACGTATTTATTTCTTTTTTCATCTGCAAAACCAAACATAACGAGGCCGTTTACGTTTTTTGCCGCACTATTATTTCGTTCATCAGAAGAAAAATTAGTATGCTTATATTCAGGCATTTTTATTTCGCTATGTCCAAAAAAAGAACCTAAACCGGAAACGTAAAATAGGTTGTTTCTATATGAACCCCGAGCATAAGTGTTTATCAGATTTTTATAACCGCCTGTGCCGTATGAAAACCCCGCATCATAATTCATGCCTTTTTTAGGAATAGGCGTGGAAAAATTAATCACCCCTTTGCCGGAACCCGAAACAGGAGAAAAAATAAAAGGATAAACCTCAACTTTATCAAACATTTTTGCGTTTAGCCCGCCGGAATAATATCCCCTGTTGAAACTATTGTAAATCTTTACACCGTTAACAGTTATAGAGTTATCATTAAAAAAGCCACTAAAACTCTTTACACCGACAAGGGAGTCAAAACCCGAACCGTGTAAAGGTGCTATAAAAAAACCGGGTAAATATTTTAAAGAATTAAAAATGTCTATTGTATTAAGGTTGTCTAGGCGCTCTTTATCAATGATAATTACCGACAAAGGAAGGGAATTTTTTCTAAACTTTGCGTTTGAAATTGATAAACGCGTTAACTTATTATGTTTTTCGCGTTTTTTAGATACATTTTTATCAGGTTGTTTTTTTTCCGGTTTTAGTTGAATATTTTTTTCATTTTTTAAGCGTTCTTTTAAAGTCTTAACCGATTGCCTTAGAAGTTTTAATTCACTGCGGATTCCTCGCAGTTCCCTAATAATTATATCGAGCTTGTCTGACTGATTACTTATACCGTGATTATTGTTATTTTTTACATCCGCATTATTTTTTACGTTATTTTTATTTTTTATATCTTTTTTATTAATTTCATCACCGGGAGTATTTAATCTAGTAGCAGAATATGAAATGTTTAAGGAAAATAAAAGTACTGCTAAATTGAATACAAAAGTTCGCATAATACCTCGTAAATTATTAATAAATATATTGATATTTTATATTGCAAAAAGAAGAAAAATCAAGCAAAAAATTTCACTTATAATTATAGCGTTTTTTTCTTGCCCCCTTTAATAAAGAGAATGGAGGAAGAGAATCACCGCTGTATCACAATCTTTAAATAAAGAGGGCGGATTTTTTTATACGTTGTGATTATGAATTAAGAAGAAAGAGAAGAGTAAGCCCGGTAATTGACATAGACGTTAAGGTTGACGGCAGAAAGTAACGCGTTAGATATAATTAATGTACAAAACGGGCACAAGGCGTGTTTTATAAATTTTTTGCCTGTAATAAATTAAGATTTGAGAAATTTACTTCATGTACAAATCGGGTAAAACGTTGGGGGGAGATTTTTTTAATTAATCAAATTAATTTCATATTCTTCAAAAGTTTTTTCATTATCGTTTAAAAACCATAAAAATATATGCGTGTCTAAAAGTATGTTCATTTCATGTATTCCTGAAAATCTTCAAGGGGTTCATCAAAATTATCTCTGATATGAATCAATCCTTTTAGAGTACCGGCTTTTCTTTTATTATTTGATTTTTGTGATATAGGTTTCAAAATGATTTCATAAGTTTCATCGTTAAAAGGTATGTCTTCTTCGAGTTCAATATTTCTCGTTGATATTAAATGGCCTTTCGTTACAATGGCTTTTTCCATATAATACCTCTCTTACAATAAATATAATATCATAACGTAGAGTTTTTTAAAACAAATTTTATTGAAATAATGATAATTAATACCAAGCAGGAAAATAATCAAGATGCTTTCATGTAAAAAACGTTGACTTCCACATTCTACCCCAAACCAGCCCTCTTTTCCGGTTGAATGTAGGCCAGTGATTCCGGATGAAAACGGCCACCTTTTCCGGTGGAAACCCTACCACTTTAAAAAATCTTCACTCCGAACGTATACAAAACGCAATATATTCTGTTTAAGACAATATTTCTTTTTTTGCCTGTTCTAGAGAAATAGAAGGTGAGTTTTTCTCCCGTTGTTTTGCTTTTCTTAGTCCCTGCAAGTCTTCATAATCCTCAAGCGCAGTTTTAACTTTTTCAAATTCTTCTACAGTAAGTACAACGAATTCTTTTTTACCGTTTTTAACTAAATATTCAGGGTGTAATTTCATATCGTCCTCTATTTGTATGCATCTTTTCTATGCAATACTCTATAAATTATAATACTTTCCTTCTCGATTTCAAACAAAACTCTATAATTACCAACACGTAAACGGTATTCAGGAGTAAAATTTGTGAGTTTTTTAACATCACCGGACAAATTATTTTCCATTTTTACAATTGATTCAAATATTTTTTCTGCCTGTTTCTTATCTATGGATTTTAGGTCTTTAATTGCTTTCGGTTTAAATTCCGCCTTATATTGCATTTATGCTCCGGTTTATTAAGTTCTTATAACATCTTATATTAAGGTTTTCAAGTAAAAAACACCCCCAAGTATACAAAACTGTTTTAGCTACCAGACATGGTGCACATTCCCATTAGGCTAGCCTAATGGGAA
>CAYUYT010000091.1:0-5248 GCA_964449345.1 uncultured Spirochaetia bacterium
AAACGCTAAAAATAAGTATTGGTTAATACAATTTAACAATCAAATCTTGAATATGTATGAAGTGGAAAGCGATATACAAAAATATCTCATTATAAATGCTTCAAAAGAGCAAAGAAAAAAATATAAAACAAATAAACAATTCCGTATTAAAATGAGGAAAACGCTGTTTTCAAAATTAACAAATATTTATTTCTTATACTTTTTCGCAAAGCAGAAAAATTATTCATCTAAAAGCCAATCTAAAAAAATTATAGATTTTTTATATGAAACACAATTTCTTCAATCTTTCGTTGCCCTTACTTTCAGACCCCGTGCAAAAGAACCGACTAAAACGCAAATAAAAGAATACTATAATAAGTATAAAAAAACGCGGTGTGACAAAGTGACTTTGCAACAAGCTGAAGATCATATAAAAAACAGATTAAAATTTTTACAATTACAAAAATATCAAAGCAGTTTATTTCAACGTCTAAAAAATAGATATAAATTCAGTATTAATAAAAAGCTGTTAAATTAGTTTATCAACGACAAATGCAATGCCCGGGTAAATCAGGGCATTGTTATTTTCAATGCTTCAATCTTTTCTAATTTATTAAAAAATGTATTTTGTAAAAAATATATGAATTGCTGAATTATTTGAATATGTTAATTGCTTTTAATATTTCATTTTTATCTTAGCCAAAAAGTCAATGTTGAAAAAAATAAACTAATTTTTTTATTTAAGTAATGTAAAATCGATGTGCAAAGCCGGTAAATTAAGTTTGAGAGCCTAACTCATGTCCACATTTATATACAGTCCGCAGTGGCCATTGTCGTCTCTTTAGATAAATATTCATTGCTTCAAATTAGAAAGAGTAATTTATTAGTTATTTCAATAACAACGAATTTTATTGATTTTATTATTTTGCATTATAAATTATCAGGAATAGTAAAAGTAAATACCGAACCATTACCATGTCCCTCGCTCTCTGCTTTTATTTCACCACCGTGAGCTTCTACATATTTTTTTACCAAAGCAAGTCCTATTCCCGTTCCCCGTATTTCTGTTTTATCCGTTACTCGTTGATATTCTTTAAAAATTTTATCTTCGTATCCTTGCGGTATACCAATACCCGTGTCTATTACTTTAAAAACGTGATAATTATTCTCTTTACTATATTCAAATGTTACGCTTCCATCAGAAGTATATTTAATAGCATTGGATATTAAATTCACGAGTATTGCTTTAAATTTTTGCATATCAGCTACGATATACGGATTACTATCTAATAATAAATTTAGTTTTAAACTTTTGACTTTACTCAATACGTTTAGCATAGCAAAAGCAGAATCAACAACGTCATTTACACAAAATTTATCCGGTTCAATTTTTATTTCTTCGGTTTCAATTTTGGAAATTTCAAGAATGCTATTAATTAATTCCATTAAATTAAATAGCTCGTCATTAATTATATTATCTATACGTTTTATTTCACTTTGCTCAATCGCATTTTCGTTTTTCAATTTATTAAAGCTTAAAATTGAATTTAAAGGAGTGCGTAATTCATGAACGATAAAATGAAAATATTTATCCCTAACCCCTATAACTTCTTCAAGTTCGTTTTTCTTGTCGTTTATTTCATTAAAAGTATTTTTCAACAATACGTTAGAACGCACTCGTGCCAAATACTCCTCTATCATAAATGGCTTACGGATAAAATCAACGGCTCCGGCATCAAAAGCTTTTTTTAACGCGTTACGACTAATATAAGTTGAACACGTTATTATTGGAACATAGTAAAAATTTTCATTAGACTTAAAGCTTTTTATTATTTCAATTGAGTCATTTAAAGGTTCTTTTAATTGCGCTACTATACAGGAAATATCATCTCTTTTAAAGTATTTTTGAGCTTCCTTTCCATCTCTTGCTTCAATAACGGTAAAACCAAAGCGTTTTAAAATATAACGCGCATTATAACGCTCTATATGGTTATCTTCGATTAATAAAACAACTCCGTTCTTTTTACCCGTATTTTTTTCAGATTCAAATAACTCTACGACAAAATCATGAATTTCGTTTTTTACAATTGGTTTTGAGAAAAACTCTATTGCGCCAACGTAATAACCTTTCTCAAGGTCTTCAGCCCCGCGCCGTGCAGTAACTATGACAATGGGAATATCATGCGTTATGGGGTTTTCTCTTAAAGTTAAACAAACGTAAAAACCGTTTAAGCCTGGCATTTCAATATCCATTGTTATTAAATCCGGTAAGTATCTTTTAGCTAATTCAACTGCCTCTTCACCGTTTATCGCTTCAAGAAAATTATACTCTTCACCTAACTCTTTCTTTATAGTTTTTCTTGCCAAAGATGAATCATCTACAATTAAAACGGTTTTACGGGAATCAGCATCATTGTTAATCTTGTTTAAAACGGAATTACCGCTTAATAATTTATCATCAAATGAACTTAATTTTGCAAAGAATGTAATATCACCGAGTTTAAAAGTTATAGAATAACATTCAAAACCTGGGGCAACCTCAATTTTTTTTTCAGTTCCCGCACAAATATATGGAGTTGTGTAATCAAAATTTTCACCTTCCCATGCTTTTTTTAAATTTCCTCCTACCAAATTTACTAATTCGGAAATAGTATCGTAAATTTCCTGTACGATGACTTCTTCCTGTTCTAAAATTTTTTTGGTTAATTTTTGAGCATCAAGATTAAAAAATGATAAAATACAACTACCGATAATATTTTCACCTGACAAAGCAATTATTGAACTAATATCGAGGAAATAATCTCTTTCAGTTATAATCGAAGGAGACACTAAACCCGGTTCGGAGTGTTCGGGGATTTCCCCTGTATGTGACTGAATAGTTTGCTCAACTGCTTTAATAAATGGTTCGAATATTGATTTGTCAATCATAATAGTTAAAATCTTCTATACGTTAAAACGATATAAAATAATATCACCGTCATTAACAACGTATTCTTTTCCCTCCAGGCGTTTTTTCCCTGCGGATTGCACTTTTGACTCATCGCAATTATTATCAATAAAATCACTATAAGAAATAACTTCAGCGCGTATAAAACCTTTTTCAATATCCGAATGTATTTTTCCGGCGGCTTTTTTTGCAATAGTCCCCTTAATGATATTCCATGCACGGACCTCATCTTTTCCCGTTGTAAAAAAACTAATCAAGTTCATTTTTTCATAAACCTTGCGTATAAATCTATCACGTGCCGGCTTATCAACACCAATATCATCTAAAAAATCCTTCTGGTCTTCGCATGGCAATTCAGCGATTTCCATTTCAACATTACCACTTATATATAAATAATCAAGCATATTTTGTTTACATAATTTTTCGATTTCAGTATAAGTTTTCTTATTAAAATCCCGTTCACTAACGTTAATTATTACAATAACGGGTATTTCTGTTAAAAAACTAAACGAAGAAACTGCTTTTTTTTCCTCACTTGAAATATCAATTGAATTAAGTAACTGCTCAATTTCTAAACTATTTTTAAATTTTTGCAAAGTTTGATATTCCAGGTCCTTTTTATTTTTCTTTTCCATTCTTTCTATACGGTTTTCGCATGCAATTAAATCAATTAAAACCATTTCAGTTAAGATAGAATCAAGTTCGTTTAATAGTTCTTTTTCACTATCCGTTTTATAAGCGCCTAATACAATGGCAATGGTGTCCATTTCACGTATTTTTGCAATAATTTTTGCTTCTGTTTTAGAATCAAAACCGCCGCCAAAATCAACGAAATCAATTTCAGCATAAGTCGTTTTTTTAGGTTGATAAACTTCAGATAGCTTATCAATTCTTTCGTCAGGTACTTTTACGTTTGATATGTGTATCTCCCTGCTTCCTGTACCTACGTCTTGTTTTGCGCCCGATAAAACGTTAAAAAGCGTTGTTTTTCCGCTCATAGAACCGCCGATTATACCTGCTTTCATTTTTTATCCTTTTTTTAGTCTGAAATATAAAATAATCAATGTTGTAATTATGTTCAAGTTAAAGTGAATGCAAGTTTGAAAATTTGTAAATATGTAAAAGATAGCGTGCTTGCAATTTATTTTAAAAAGTAAACTGAAATTATCGGTCTATTTGGACAGGAATATAACTTGACATAATACTTTTAATATTATATCTTATTTTTATATTAAACAATGGTAAGTTTATAATAATGAATATGCTTAAAAAAAGTCTAATATTGTTAATTTTATTCACCTTAGCATTGTTTCAATTTAATTGCCAAAGAAAAAAAAGCTTTAAAGATTTAATTTTTCACGTTACCGAGTCAATATTATTTAAAAAATTAGCTTTGTTTCAATCTACTTTGATTTCAAAATATGATTTTTTATCAATAAAAGAAACGCGTTTTAATGGAAACTATAAAACATATTTAAAAATCAATACAAACTTTTTTAAAAGAGCTAAAAAAATCAATAATAAAAAATTCAGAATTTTTAAAATAGAGAAGGGTAACCCCATAACCGAATACGGTATTAAATTATACAAAAATACCAAAATCTTTTTAAAGGATAATAACAACGAAAAATATCATTATAGAATTTCGTACATAATTAAACTCAATAGTCAGGGATACAAGATATTTTTACTTAATATTTTCTAATAACGAGAATTTTGAAATACATACTATTTAAAAAAGTTATTTTTAAAAAAAATAGATATTATTCTAGTGATTTCATCAAAATTTCTTCTAAAAATATTTTCTTGAGTAGATTTATAATAAAATAAAATGGCCGCGTTTCCATTTTTTGTTATTAAATAACGCATAAAAGTCGTTGTTTTATCTTTAATTCGCTTTACTACAAACTCCTGAAATTCCATGCCTTCAATGTAAATGATTCTGTCATGTTCAATATCATTTGCAATGCGTTTCAAATTGTATCTTTGCTTGTTAATATACTCTTCATAATTATCTTTAACGAGCGAAATTTGAATACCCAGTATTTCATTTTTTCTAACAGCGGAAAAAACATCATATTTCTGACTTCTAATTTTTTTCCAACCCTGTGCCAAGTTAATTTTTAATGAGCGTTTACCAATTCGGGCATAATAAACCCGGGCAAAAATATTAATACTAAAAATTAAAAAAAATGATAGAATTAATATGCTTTTTTTCATATTAATAATTTCGGCATATATTCAAGAGTTAAAAAGAAAAACTTTAAATATTTTATTCAACCTTAACACTATTAATCATATAACCGGAATCTTTTTTTTCAA
>CAYUYT010000091.1:5258-13327 GCA_964449345.1 uncultured Spirochaetia bacterium
AAATTGACTATTACGGATGAACCGTTTTTCTTAACTTCTATCATTACAGCTTCATCTTTATCATTAAGCTGAATTATTTCATAAGATTTAGCGCCTTTAATTTTTGCAATTATGTTTTGCAAAACATTACTGCCTAAATTTGTATATATTTTCACAGACTCGGTCTTACCTTGTATCAAATTATCAATAAACAACCGGACTACTTGTTCTTTATTAATTCCTGCTTCAGTGATTTTTATTACAGTTGCCGCTCTTCTTCCTTTATTTTTTAAAATTTTACCGGAAAAAGTTAAAATCAAAGTCAATTTTAACTCAGGGTTGTCAATTTTATTAGGTATAAAATTAACAATTTCATGATACTCTTTACCTTTAATCGATTCATTGATATTAAAATCTTTATACTTTCCTTTAATTTTATTTAAATATTTAGCTAAACTTTTTTGTTCTATGTTTGAAAGCTGTTTTGCTGTTTTTATATCGCCTTCAATTAAAGCTTTGCAAAAATAATTTGCTACTGATTTGGGATAAGTTAGATTAACACCGCCGCAACGGATAATTGCAAAAATTGTTATCAATATAAATGAAGTAATTACTACTTTATTTTTCTTCATTACTTGCCTCCATTTTTTTTCTTATTATTTGTAATAACGTTTATTAACGCTTTTGTCAAGTAAATTATTATTTTGATTTTTGTACTTAAATTGTTTTTATAGTGTTATATTTATAGTATGATTTTTAAAATACAAAGCAAATTAGCAATAATTTTCTCGTTAATAATATTAAATGGAATTGCTGCTTTTGGCCAGCAATATTCCCAGTCAAGCAAGCCAAGATCGATTTTATATTTAGGTATATACGGTGGGATTGGTTTTTCCACTTTACACAAAGAAGAAATTAACTATCAAAAATACGAATCAGGCAGTTGGGTAGACAGAAAAACAATTGCAAGCCCTTATTTTTCATATGGCTTCGGTATTTTTAGCGATGTCTATATAGATTCATTAAAAACCTTCGGCTTCAGCATTGATGTTAGTTTCAGTCGAATGGGGTATCAAGATAGAATATATGAAGAATATTTTAGAAGTTATTACATTATTTTTGCTCCTAAAATTATCTCGTGGACAAAAAAAAATTTTTTCGTTGCAGCTGGATGGTATTATGCAATTCTACTAAACACAACGAAGGATTCTTCTACAACTTTGTTTGAGGACTGGGATCATGGCATAATAGTTGACTGGGGATTTAATCAGGAATCAAAAAACGTTTTAACAAGAACCGGGTTTAAAATCTACATAGGTTTAAAAAAAGTATTTAAAAAGTGGGATATAAATCTTGATAGGAGAGGCGACCCCGAAGGTTATAATTTCACAGTTCACTTTTATATAAGTTTCGTATTTAGTCTAATTTAAATAATAAAATTTATTCTATGAATTTTTCCATAACAACGGATAAACCGCAAATTTTATTACCCTTAATTATATTATTAAATTCTACGGAATCGAAAGTATTTTTAACCTGCAATAATCCTACGCCGCCGGATACATCGCTTCCTTCCAACTGTCTGAATGTGTTGAAATCTGTATAGTAATCAAGTTTAAATAGGGATAAATCCCGAATTATTCCTTCTAATTCAGGGTCATTTACAAGATTTTCATTATTTACTTTATAATTTTTTAATTTGTTAATTACGCTAAAGAGTTTATTGCGGCTATCTGCAAAGCGTTGGTGCTCTTCAATATCCATACCTTCACCTTGGTCAGTAACCGTAATAGTTAGTTTTTTAGCAAAAACATCCATATCTAATATTTTAACTTTTATTGACACTTTTTTATTTTCTATATATTTATTGCCGTGAATAATAGCGTTTCTTATTACTTCACAAAGAGAAAAATCAATTGAAAAAGCTAATTCCGGGGCAATATCTAACCGCGAGGTTAATTCATCCATTATTTTCTGAACAATAATCGGTTCAAAATTAACATTACTAGGTATGTGCCATTCGGTTACGTTTGCGTTTCGAATTTCTTCGATATCCTGTTCTTTTACAATGTAAATTAAATTAAATTCTTTTATCAACTCTATAAAAGCATGGGTTATTTCAGGATCATATAGCGTACCTTTTTTGCTTTCTAATTCATTTATAATTTTTTCGTTTTTATCTTTGGTTTGAAATTTTCGGCTGCGCAACATTAAAACGAAATCATCTATAAGCCCTATAATTCGCGCACCAATTAAAATCTCATTACTTTTAATTCCATTGGGATAACCGCTACCGTCAAATCGTTCTTCATGTTGTAAAATAATTTCTTTTATATCCTCAATTCCCTGTATATGATTAATTATTTCTACGCTTTTCTGAGGGTGTTTATGTACTATTTCTTTTTCTTCGTCTGTAATTGCTTTGGGGCTATAGAGAAGTTTATCCATTAAGCTAATAATACCAACGTCGCGTAATATAGCAGCAACGCGTATTTTTTCCACCTCAGAATAATTCAAACCGATTTTTTTTGCAAGCATAACGGACATATTTCTAACGGTTTGAGTATTTTCATGCACCCTTGAAGTATTGTTCGCTATCAATGAATATATAATCTGAATAGAATCCGAAAATTGCTTTTTAATGATTGCATTTTTTTCAGCATTTACCAAAGAAATCGCTGCTTGTGATGCAAAAACGTTTAATAATTTAAGGTCTTCATGCGAAAATAAAAATTTTAAAAGTTTGCTATCCAAATAAATTATGCCAATTAATTTATCTTCATAAATCAAAGGCGCGCAAATAATTGATTTTATCCCATGTTCTAAAATTATAGTTGATATTTCCTGTTTCTGTATTTTTTCATCAGAAACTGAAATGACAACGCCTTTTTTCTTAGCTTCAACCTCTTGAATTACTGAATTAGGCACTATAAACCCTTTTTCCGAATCACCTTTAATAGAAGGCGCTCTGGTTATTTTGTATTCCAATTGCCCGGTTTCTTTATTGGCAAGGAGTAAAGCAGCTCTTTCCGCCCCGGTTACTTCTAAAGTTTTATCCACAATTACATTCAGCAATTCATCAATATCAAGAATTGAAGAAATCTTTTGGCTCGTTTTAATTATGTTGTCAAGCTGCAATTTTTCTTTAATAAACGTGCTACTCGTTGTTATTATATTGGTATCTTTAATACTATTAAGCTTTATTCGCTTATCTCTTTCTTCCTGAACAATATTCAGCATCAATTCAATTCTTGACAAATAAAAATCAAAATATTCATTATTTTCCATAAATACATTTAATTCATGTAATATTTCATCACTTTGTTTTTTAAATCCCGAATTAACGTAAATAAAAGATATTACCGAATATACGAGGGGCTTTAATAATTTAATTTCGGATAACTTAAATATTTCATCCGCCTTATTAATAAACTCAAGGGCTTGCTCGTTTTCATTTATGTAATAAAAATATAGGGCTTTAACAATGTAAAAAATAATAGCAGAATATTTATCATTATTTATAACGTGTTTCTTTTTAAGATTTTCCTCGGCAATTTCATCAGCTTTAACAAAATTTTTATTATAAATATGAGTCAAAGCAACAGTAGCATAAGCATTTCTAATACCGATAAATATTTTTTTATCGTTAGAAATTTTTATGCACTTTTGACCTGCCTCAAGCGCTTTCTCATATTCATTTTTAAATAAATAAGCCACCATTCTTGAAATATGCGTGGCGAATTGATACATAACATTACCGTTTTTAACTGCGAACTCGTGAGCAGTTAAGGAATATTTAAGACCAAGGTCTAAATCCTCCCCTGTGTACAAATAATAATACGACATATAGTTTAATAATTGCGTTACTGTTAGCTCATTTTCTATAAAGTGAATATTTGATTCGATAATTTGAATATCATTTCTGACCTTATCAAATTCGCCTAAAAAAATATAAGTCCAGGAACGTAAACCGTATGCCGGAAGGTTATTTTCATAATCGTTTTCATCGAAATACTCTATTGCTTTGGTAAAATTAATTTCCGCTTCCATTAATTGATATGTAAACAAAAAGGCAGACCCTAATAACAAATAGGGCACTCCGTCTTTAATATCTAAAGAATATTTTTCAGCAATAACAATGGCTTTATTGAAATAATCAAATGCATTATTTGTATCATTCAAATAATAATACGCATTTCCTATTCTTAAATAGATATTTATGCTGTCTTTTTCAATATCTTTTTGCTCAAGAATTTTTAAAGCATACTTCAAATACTCAATAGCATGGGAAATTCGACCGGCAAGGATAAGGTATTTACTAAAATCATTTATTAATTCAACGGTCTCGAGTTCATAAACGTTGTTTTCTATATAATATTTAATAACCAACTCCATATAGTACACAGCTTCATTTAATGATTGATTGGAAATAGCGTCTTTATAGGCAATTTTATTATAATAGAATTGTTTTTCTTTTTTACAGCTTCGGTTATAGTGATACGCAATTTTATAAACATTATCCTGAATTTTATTTTTAAATTTCTGTTCATACATTTCTGCGCAATAAAAATGTAATTTTTCTTTATATTTTTTATCTATATTTTTATAAATAATTTTATAAATCTTATTGTTTTTAAAGCTGTAATAACTTTGCGTTGCGTTAAAGTCTTTTTCAAGTAAATGATAATTTCTCGCTTTATCTATAACAGTAACGATTTTATTTAGATCATTTTTACCGGTTTGCCGAAAAACCAATTCGTTTAATTCCATTGTGGAAAAATCTGTGCCTAAAATTGAAGCATTAGAAAGAATTGCCCTTTCTTCTTTATTAAAATAGCTAAGCTTTTTAAAAGATAATTTTGATAGATCAATTTCAAAATTAAATTCTCTCAATTCCTCGTAATCAATTTTCCAGCTATAATCATCATTATAAATAACCCTATGTTCGTATAAAGCTTTAAGTATTTCAAAAATATGTGAAGGGTTTCCAATAGAGTGCTTATATATAAAATCATAAAACTCTTCTTTATAAACGCTCTCAAAGCTGAATACTCTATTAATAAAGTTATAAAGGGCTTCTTTTCCTAGAGTATTTAAATAAATCAAATGTGTTATTTTTGATTCACTTAATATATTTTTCATATAGTTTTTATATAACTCATCATCGCTCAAAGTAATTATAAACATAAAACGCGTTTCTTCTAAATTTAGTGCAAGGTAATTAATAAGTTCTATAGTATCCTTATCCGCATTATCAAGCTCGTCTATAAAAAAAACAATTCTCTTGCCAAAATTACCCATTTGAATAAAAAAATAAGTTAATGCCCTGAACAAATTTAATTTTTTAAAACCATTTTCAATTTCTTGATTTAAGGAAAAATACTTTTTTAATATTGGAAAAGTTTTTGAAATAATATTTAGTCCCCTGCCTAAAATTTCTTCAATTTTAGGTAACTGTTCATTTTTCAATCCATAACGAAAGTAATTTCTAATAAAATTTGTGAAAGGCGCGAATGGAACGTTCTTCATTTGAATACTGCAAGAATAAGTAAAAAATAAAGTATTTTCATCACCGCTGTTTTGTTCAAAAAACTCTTCAAATAATTTAGTTTTTCCAACGCCCTGCTCACCTGTAACAAATATCATTTGGGGAAGTAATTTATTACAACTATTATAATACTCTGCTAATAATGATAATTCAGTTTCCCGGCCTACTGCTTTAATTTGAAAATTTAGTTTTTCTTTTCTATCTTTTAATGCAATTGCAAAGGATTCTTTTTCAGGGGATAATAAAAAATAATCAAGGTCAGCTTTTAATCCTTTTGCGCTTTGATACCTCTCATCCGGTTCTTTACTTAATAATTTTAAAACAATTTCGTCAATAATAGGGGGAATTATATGGTTTAACTCCGAGGGGTTAGTAGGTTTACTTGCAAGGTGTTTATGAATAATTTTTGATAATTCAATGTCTGCAAAAGGCGCTTTTCCGGTCAACAGTTCATAAAATGTAGCGCCAAGAGAATACAAATCGCTTCGATTGTCAATAGCGCGGCGCAATAATCCCGTTTGTTCGGGGGCAATATAAGCCAAAGAACCGACAATTGTTCCTTCTTCAAACACATCTTGAAAATTTTGTAAATAAGCCAACCCAAAATCTATTAATTTAACCTGAATATTTTCGTTGGTTTTTTTTACTAAAATATTTGCCGGTTTAATATCTCTATGAACAATGCCTTTTTCATGTATATGTATTAAAGCCGCTGCACAATAAGAAATTATTTCAATTTTTTCTTGCAAAGTAAAATATTCATAAGAATTTTTTAAATCAATTCCGTTGAAATATTCCAAAACGAGATAAAATTTATCCTTTTGCTGAAATATTTCATGAATTTTTTGAATGTTAGGATGATATAATTGCGATACAACCTGTGCTTCTCTCCTGAAACGTAATATTGCTTCTTTTTCACTTTCTTCATCCGTATTAAGAGTCAATTCTTTTACAGCAAAAATATTTTCAGTTTCCTTATCTACGGCTTTATAAACGGTACTCATAGCGCCTTGCCCAAGTACCTCAAGTATTTCATATTTATCTGCAACTATATTATTCATTTATTTTCTTTTAATATAAAAATCAATAAAAATATTGAAATTAACACATTCTAATTACTGAATTTTATCAAGAGTTTGCTTGGCAACGTTTTTAATCCATTCTTCTGTACTATTAGCTAATCCTTTAACAACGTCAAGGGCTTTAGTCGGTTTCGGGATTAATGTAATTGCTTCCAGAGCAAAAATTCGATTTTCGCCCGATGATTCTTTTAAAATTTTAATCAAGCTGTCTAAAGCCGACTCTCCGATTTCGCCTAAAGACCATGCAGCCATCATTTTTGTGATTGCATCCTGATCATCAAGCATTTTTATTAAATAAGGCACACTATCTTTATTACCTAAAATACCTAAAGCCCCTGCCGCATGTCTTCTAACAAGTGCTTCAGGGTCCTGTAAGGCCGTATACATTGATTTTAAGACCTGCGTATTTCCGATTTCAGAAATTGAGTCAATCGCGTTAATGCGAACTTCCGTATTAATATCGTGCAAAGCTTGTAATAACGAATTTAGCGCTTCACTTGCTTTTAAAGTACCAAGGGCAATTGCAGCTGCCGACCTAACAGAAGCGTTATCGTCTTTAAGCATTTTAATCAAGCTTGGAATTGCTTTAGGGTCCCTAATCATAGTTAATGCTCTTATGCATTCCATTTTTACGGTTGAAGACTCATCCTGTTCTAAAGTGTTAATTATTTCGCTAACAGTAGTTTCGTCTCCGATTTGCCCAAGAGCAAACGCAGCAATAGCCCTAACATTTTCAGTTCCTTTTTTCAATTTTTCAAAATAATCTTTATAACCTTGAAATTCAAGGTATCCCAAACCAAGATTAGACATTCCATTCATATTTATCATCTCCATATAAATATTTATTGTATTTTACAGCGTAAATCATTTTTTTAATTTGTCAAGATATTTTAATTTTGTTAGAATTTTTATTGTAAATATTTTAAATTTTTACAGTATTTATGTTTTTAAATAAATATTTACAAAAGTTTTTTATAAATTTAGTGAAAATTTATTGACATATAAGTAATAACGCGATATAAAATAAATCTACATAAACAAGGAGTAATGCAATGGCTGAAGAATATATTGAAAAATCCGGGGATCACTATATACTAAGAAAACGGATAGATAACATCGAAATATTTGAAATTAAAGGTGATTTCACTATTGTATATACTGAAAAATTTCATGACATTATGAGCGAATTGATTCGTGAGGGAAATTACAAATTTGTATTTGATCTTTCAGATACTTCTTTTATCGATTCCGCGGCAATAGGAATAATACTTATGGGTTATTCTGAAGTAAAAAAACACGATATGAAAATAAAAATCGTAGGCGCAAATATGGAAATTAAAAACCTTCTTGAACTTGTAGGAAGCGATACCGCTCTTGATTATTACAATACTTTAGAAGAGGCAATAGAAAGTTTGAAATAATTTTTAACTTAACAATTTACAGAGCTGTTTTTTCAGCTC
>CAYUYT010000092.1:0-13208 GCA_964449345.1 uncultured Spirochaetia bacterium
AAGATTTAGGCAGCCAAGACGCAATTGCTGGAGGGGGGCGTTACGATAATTTAATTGAAACTTTCAGCGGTAAAAAAATTCCCGCCGTAGGTTCGGCCTTAGGGTTAGAACGCCTTCTAATAGCATACACTTCTTCTGGAAATTATAAAGCAACGCCAAAAGCTCTTGATATTTATATAACGTATTTTCAGGAGAAACACTCTGCGCATGCATTTTCAGTATTAAACAAGTTGCGAGAAAAAGGAATTTCAGCGGATATAAACCATAGTACTAAAAAAATAGGAAGCCAGCTTAAAGACGCGGACAAAAACAACACATTATTTGCGTTAATAATAGGAGATGATGAAATTACAAATGGTAAATATACACTTAAAGATTTAGTTAAAAGTGAACAATATCAGGAGCTTACTGTACAAGAAGTAATTGATAAAGTTCGTAAAGAAGTATTGTTACACCGTTTTAATTTAATTGATGAGCATAAAAATATGGACTTAACAAAGGACCTAATGCTTAAAAATCCAAATAGTTTACAGGAATTACTTGACGCAATTGAGTACTTTAGGTAAAAATTTACATAGGGAATATATTTTTTTAATTGGTGTTATTTAAAAATATGCAAAAAATAAACAAATTTTCATTTTACTTATACATAGCAATTATTCTTCACCTTGTAGGTTTTATTATTTTTTTGCCGGAAAATAACATAAAGATAACGCGTTTAATGAAAAAACTAATGCAGGACAAAAAAACATTAAACTTACCCGCTGTTAATAACATTATTGTAGAAAGTTATCAAAAATCAGACGAAAAACCAAAACAGCAAACCCCGTTTGTTTCTGAGAATTTCAACCCTTCGCGGGGGAATATTACTCAAGAAAGAGGTTATAATGTTACTAAACCTTCTTCGCAGGAAAATACGGATAAAATGAATGAAAAAAACGTTTTTAAAAAACAAATCATACCGAAAAACGAAGACAACCCTGATATTATTTTAAAAAAATATACAAAAGAAAATAAACCTTTATTAAATATTCCAAGATTAAAAACAAAGGAACATGACAGATTCATATTAAATTTTGATGAATCAGGAAAACCTTCATTTAATACCCGGGCTTTTCCGAACGTTAAGTATTTTATAAACATTGCCAAAACTTGCTGGCAGTATTTAGTCCACTTCGCGCCGACAAATTCTATTTCAATAGGAGCTATTAAAAATTCTGCCGTATTAGTGGCTTTCAAAATGAACAGAAAAGGCGAAATTCTAAAAATTTGGATTCATGATTCTACTGATTCACAAACATTAAATTCTTTATCCGTAAGAGCAATTGAATTTGTCCGTGAAAACGTGGGAAGCTTTGGGAAACAACCTCCGCAATACGATATTAAAGTTGTCTACACATACTTCTATATCGGACGCAATTACACTACATACGGTGATGAAAAAAAAGTAATCCCGATTAAACTAAAAGGCGCGTTTTATTTTGAATACAAAAAGTTAAATAAAAAGAAAAAATAATATTTTCTATGCCTTAATTATTGAAAAAAAACTAGAAATCTTCATTGCATTGTTAAATTAAAAAATTGATTTTACAGACAAGCAGGTTTAATTCATTCTACAAGCATATTTTTTATTAACGGGGACACACTTTTTAATAGCTTGCCGTTTTTATAATATCCGGAGAGTATATACGTATTTTTAAGTTTGCTGGCAATTTTTTTACTTTTTTCAGGGCCTAGTACGAAAAATCCCGTTGATAGCGCGTCTGCTTTAGTGGCATTATCTGCAACAACGCTCATACTAACGCTTTTATTTGCAGGGTATCCGGTTGACGGATCAATAATGTGGTGATAACGTTTGGAATTAATAAACTTATATCTTTCATAATCTCCGCTAGTAACAACGGCTTGATGTTGCGCTTTGAATATAAATAATAAATCATTAGTGTTTCTTGGGTGCTGAATCCCCACAAACCATTCCCGGTCTTTCTCTGTGTTTTTTCCAATTAAATATACATCGCCGCCAATATTTATATATGCACTTTTTACACCGTATTTTTTAAACAAAAAAACAACTTTATCAATAATAAACCCCTTAGCAATCCCGCCTAAATCCAGCCCCATACCATGCTTTTTAAACAATACAGTATTGCCTTTAATAATTACGTTTTTATACCCTGTTTTTTTAAGCGCTTGAGCAATTTTTTCCCGGGAAGGTAAAGTGAAGTTTTTGTTTTTAAAATCCCATAGTTTATTTACAGCAAGCATGGAAGGGTCAAAAGCTCCATTAGTAATTTTTGCAAAATATAAAGACTTTTTTAATAGGTAAAGCAAAGTTTCAGAAACAGTTACAGGTTTTTTATGAGCAGTTTTATTTACTCTAGAAATTTCAGACCCCGTAATATGCACATTAAAAATCCCGTTTAATTTATTAATCAATCGCACTGCCTTTTTCAACACTTTGCCGGAATTATATTTACCCGATTTTTCAATTTTAATACTCATAACCGTATCTAAAACGAAAATCGAATTATTAGAATAATACTTGCTTTGAGTACAGGAAATAATTAGAAACCATATAATTAAAATAAATAGTTTTTTAATCTTTTTATTTAAGATCATTTATAAATTCCTGCAATGATGAACGAAATTCTTCAATATTTGAGAACACCGGATTAATTTTTTCTACAAAATAATTCTCAATATCCCTAATGTAATGTGAAACATCGCCTCCTTTTTCAAGTATGGGCTTAAGTTTAATAATTTTACCTTTAATTTCCTGTACAAACGCGGGAACCTTGTTGTAATTCTTCACGTTGTCGTTTATAACGTTTGATATATTAATTATTTCTTCAGATAATTTAATACTTTGTGCATGATTAATATTTCTTCTCATAATTTTATCCCTGTTTAGTTTATATAAAACTTAATAAAATACAAAATTAATAAAATACAAAATTAATAAAAAAACAAATTAAAATTCCTAATATTTTTTTTGAAAAAAAAATCCGGTTGCTAGAATTATAGCAAGGTCGCAAAATTAGCTTTTTTACTTTTTGTTATCATATAAAAAAAATTTCAGCTCATATTTATTTTCTTCTATAATTTTACAAAAAAGCGGCAACGGCAATTGTCGCCTTGTATATATTACTGTTTTCAATTAAAATGTGGCAGTGTTTGAATACTTAATAAACCTAATCTTTTTTCGTAAACTTGCGCTTTTTGACTTATGTAATTTAGTTTTCAGAGGTTAATTTATCTAATTTTTAAATACATATATTTAAATATTAGATAATTTATTTTTATTTTTTCAAATTGTTTTTACGAATGGTTCCTGTAATTCATTACATTACCGTAAATTAAAAAATATCAGCAAACAACATAACTATTGGCACACTTTTTGATATAATATATAAGTAGATAAATTACTTTATAATGCGGGACTATTTATGGGTATTAAAAATATTGATAATAACTTTAAAAAGTTAATTATAGAACAAGATTTCATAGTTATAAATATTTTCAAAAATAACAACTGTATATACCTTAAAAATCCATATAAACATTCATTTGGATTCGTTTTAATAAAATTATTTTTATTAAAAATAAAGTGTAATCACAACGGAATTATTCCGTTCAATTATACTTTAAGATTAAATAGCCCCTAAGTGATCCCCATTTACTATAACGGAGGTTTGCTTGTCTTTCGCTTAGCACATGAAAAGAGTAAGCCTCCTTTTTTTTATTAACAATAATTATTGATTTATTTTATTTTTAATCATATTTTTTAGTAATTCTTTTAAAACCGTTGTCGGATTACATTAATGCATAAAGTAAAAATAAATATATTATTAACGAGTAATGGCCAATGCGAGAATAGTGAAATTTGCAATTTTATAAGCAAAATGAAAAAATTTTCAGGAAGCTGTGAAATTTTCAACACTAAAGATGATTTTAGTGAAAAACAAATTCTGGAAAATTTTGACGTTATTCTACTTAATTTAAGTTTGTCTCCAAATTATAATACTGAAATATTGTCTAAATTCTTAAATGAATTTCCTAAAATTCCAATCATTGTAATAACAGAAAATGAAGATGATGCTTTGGGTCATAAAGTAATCGAAATGGGAGCGCAAGATTATTTAGTTAAAAATCGGCTTGACATTAATTCCTTTGAGCGTTCTATTCGGTACTCTATCGAACGGAATAAATACCGTTATGAAATTTTTAAAAATAAGGAACGACTAAAGCTTGTATTGGAGGCAGCATGCGGGGGGTACTGGGATTTATTTATTTACGAGCACGATAAAAGGGAATTATTCTGTAGTCCTGCATGTTATACAATGCTCGGTTACGAGCCGTTCGAGTTTCCATCTACAATGGAGGGGTGGATTAAAAACGTTTCTTCCGAACACAGAGAACTCGTTATTCAGGCAATAGAAAATAATATAACGGGTAAAAACTTATCCAATGAAATACAATTCAAAATTCAAACAAAACAAGGTAATATAAAATGGATACTACAAAAAAGCAAGCTAGTTGTTGATAATCAATACTCAAATTTCAAGCGAATTTCCGGTATTAATCTTGATATTACAAAAATCAAAAAAGGCGAACACCAACTTGAAAATCAAAAAAAGTTAGCACAAATGTATTTGAATGTCGTCGGAGTTATGGTTATAATTATTAATTTTACCGGAAAAATTGAATTGATTAATAGAAAAGGTTGCGAAATTCTCGAGGCAAACGAAGATGAAATTTTAGGACTAAATTGGTTTGATAATTTTTTACCGGATAAATATAAAATCAAAGTAAATAATTATTTCAATAAATTAAAAAATTTAGAAGAATCCGTTGATTATAATTTTGAAAATCCAATAAAAACGAAAAAAAATAATATTAAATTAATCTCATGGTATAATACTTATTTAGAAGACAGCGAAGGTAATTTTATCGGAATTCTTGCATCCGGTTTAGATATAACGGAAAAGCGTAAAGCAGAAGACGAATTAACGACTTATAAATATCACTTGGAAAGTCTAATTGAAGAACGTACGCAAAAATTATTACAAGCCAATGAAAAACTTAAAAAAGAAATCAAGGAACGTCAATTGGCGGAAAAGATTATTCTTGATAGCAAAAGACAATTTAAAGATATGTTTTATAAACACGGTGCTGTTATGTTATTAATCGAACCTATTAACGCTAAAATTATTGATGCAAATACAGCTGCTGTGAATTATTACGGTTATTCATTTTCCGAATTAAAAGCAATGAAAATAGGGGATATAAATACTTTATCGGGTAAAGAAATAATCAAAGAAATGGAGAAAGCTTTATGTGAAAAACGTAATTATTTTGAATTTAAACATAAGTTAAAAAACGGGGAAATACGCGATGTCGAAGTGTTATCTTCACCTATTTGGACTGGTGAAAGAAAAATACTTTTTTCAATAATTAATGATATAACGAGTAAAAAACGCGCAGAACAACAAGTTTATAAAGAAAAATTAAAAGCTGAAACAATTAACCGATTTAAAGATGAATTTTTGGCTTATATATCCCATGAAATTAGAACTCCGTTAAGTTTAATTACTTTAAATGCATCGTACTTAATCAGAGAAAAAACTTTAAATGGAGAAAATTTACAAAGATTAAAACAAATGCAAAAGTCTGTGCAATCAGCTTTGCAAATAATTACCGAGGTCTTAGATATTTCAAAAATAGAAGCCGGTTTAATAGAAACTAAAACGGAAACGTTTGATATAAACGAACTGGTTAATGAAATATTAAATGAAAATTTTATTCAAATAGATACGGAAGAATTAAAAGTGATAAAAAACGTTGAAATCAATACCATAACAAGCGATAGGAAAAGAATAAAACAAGTAATAACGAATTTATTCACGAATGCAATTAAATATACACCAAAGGGAAGCATTACAATAAAGATAAATGAAAAAAACGGCAATTATAATTTCTCCGTTATTGATACGGGTAGGGGAATTCCCAAAGAATATCAAGATAAAATTTTCGAACCGTTTTTCCGTATAGATAAACAACGTTATAAGAAAAAAGGAATGGGGCTTGGATTAAATATTTGCAAAAAAATAACTACAGCATTAGGCGGTAATATAACTGTAGAAAGTGAACCTGAAAAAGGAAGCATTTTTTCGTTTTATATACCCAAAGACTAACTTGATAAATTAATATTTTTTTTTAATAGTTTATATATTTTATTATACTATAGTAGGGTGAGAATTTATTATGAAATATAAAATTTTAATAATAGATGATGATAAAGATTTTTGTGATAACTTAAGTAATTTATTAAAAAGTAAGAATAGAGATTTTTTCCTTGCTTATAATGCTTTACAGGCAAAAAAAATTGTTGAAAGTAACGAAATTAATTTAATACTTTTAGACGAACAACTGCCTGATAAGTCCGGTATGGAATTTTTAGAAGATATTTCAAAAAGCAATACAGATATTATCACAGTAATGATAACGTCAACCAATTCAATTAGTCAAGCAGTAAAAGCTGTTCATTTAGGCGCGTATCATTACATTGTAAAACCTTTTGAGTTAGACGAACTTGAAATTATTTTAAACAATGCTTTGGAAAAAGTATGTCTTAAAAATAAATTAAAAATTCTTGAAAGCGAGTCTAATCTGGATAAACCCGTTTTTATTGGAAATTCAGAAAAAGTAAATAAAATTAAGGAGCAAATCGAAATTTTAAAAGGGCAACCTTTTTCATGCGTATTATTAACCGGAGAAACAGGCACGGGTAAAGGTAATCTTGCAAAATATTTCCACTGGAATTTTAATCAAGATATGTCTAATTTTGTACACATTTCCTGCGCAGACCTTCCTCCGAATTTGCTCGAAACGGAATTATTTGGTTACGTTAAAGGAGCATTTACTGACGCAAAAACAGACAAACCGGGTTTATTTGAGCTTTCAAATAGCGGCACACTTTTTTTAGATGAAATTGATGCGGCATCTCTGGAAGTTCAAGCAAAATTATTGTATTTTCTAGATAATAAAAAATTCCGTCGGCTAGGTTCAACCAAAGAAATTACTGCTGATGTAAGGTTAATTGCCGCTACTAATGCCCATTTAGCATCTCTTGTTGAAGAAAATAAATTTCGAAAAGATTTGTATTTCCGTTTGAATGTAATCAATATTCATCTCCCAGCATTAAGAGAAAAAAAAGAAGATATAAAATCATTGGCTAACTACTTTAAAAATTTATTTAATTTAACTTTTAGTAAAAATATTAATGAAATTTCTTCCAGCGCATTAAAAAAACTCGAGGAATACTCATGGCCGGGTAACATTAGAGAATTAAAAAACGTTCTTGAAAGGGCAATGATTTTCTGCCATGATAACGTATTAAAATCTGAAGATATTGTTCTTGAAAAAAACAAATTCTCTAAACAAGAAAACGGTTTTAAATATCCTCACGATTGCGAAAATCTATTAAGTTTACGAAAACAAGAAAAAAAATATATTAAACACGTTTTACAAGTTATGCAAGGGCATAAATCAAATACTGCAAAACTTCTTGATATAACTTTAACGACGTTACTATCCAAATTAAAAAAATAATTATAACGCCCCTCTATATTGATACTAAATGGAATTTTAAAATTCGTCTTAATATTCAATTTTTCCTTTATAATGTTAAATATTTAACTAATTATATTTAAATTTTAACTATTTTTAAAAAACACCTTGAAAAATGAAATCCAATTATCTTATAATTTATTATATACAAAAGAAATAAAGGAGGAAGTTTAAATAAAATTTTGGCACAAATTTTGATGTAATATTATAAGGGTTTATTTAAAGTGAAAGAATCAGATATCCTTATAATAGACGACAACGAGAATATTATTAATTTCTTTAAATCAATTGAGAGCCGATATAAAAACGTAAACTTTCACTTTGCCCGTTCCTGTAGACAAGCATTTAGTTTACTCAAAGACTTATCAAGCAATTTAAAAGTAGTTTTTTCAGATATTGAATTACCGGATTGTTGCGGATTGGATATACTAAATAGCGAATATTTAGGTAACGGAGTAAAGAAAATAATTATATCAGGATGCTGTGAAGAAGAATTGCAAAAAGAAAATAAAAAATATCCCGTTGTTGAATATCATGCATTTATCAGAAAACCGATTTGTTTTGACAATATTGAATATTATTTAAACAACCTTTCTTTAAAATAGAATTTATGGCAAGTATAATTTTTGGGAAGGTAATTATATGAAAAATATAAATAAAATTTTCGATTATTCTTCAAAGTTATACGATTCATATATGAATAAAGTTATTGAAATGTTTAAATATGCAAAGCAAATAGGTGATGAAAAAAGCTGTGAACACCTACAATACCTTTTAAACAGATTAAACTCTAAACAACCGGCAAAGTCTCCGCCTGAAAAATAAACTTAAATCAATCTTCATTTATTATAAAAATGTCTTCATCTTCAATAAAACGTATATTTGCGGCTTCCCTGTGTATTTCTAAAATGTTCTCCCCGCGCCGTTCTAAAATGTATTTTTGCACTTCTCTGTGATAATTTAATATATCAATAACGTCCTTATCACCTTCTATTACAAGAATAGTTTTAAGTTTGACTTCTTTATAACTATCAATCCAGTCTTTTAATACGGTAAAAATAATATCAGGAACGGGTTTTTTCGCACGCTCTCTCATTATTTCAAACAATATTTCAGGATTAAAACCGAGAAAAATACCGCGTAAAAATGCCTTTTTGTCCATTTTATAAATTACAACTTTTGCGTCGTTTTCTACGTTGAAAAAAGTTTTAAAGAAAAAGTCATCAAATATTGATAAATCTTCTTTTTCAGCAACAAGGGAAAAGTTCGTATTCACTATAAATCCCGGTTTATCTGATTTTATATCAAAAACGTTATTTTGATAGCCCTCAAATAATACTGATGCACGATAAGTATTTTCTGGACTTATTTCCAAAAAGCCAATAAAATAGGCAATATCTAAAAGTTCCATAACGCGTTTAGCGGTAATATCTAATTTTTTGGCTTCTCTAATTACATCCGCAGAAGCAAATTCCCATTTCTCTTTTAAAAAATCATCAATAAACCATTTCAACTCTTGATTATTATCAATAAGGTCCCGGTAAACATTCGTCAAATCTTTATGAAGGAAATCTTTTATCTCACTTTTGGCTATAAGGGTTTTACCATCCGTTTCAAGAAAACCAAAATCAAGCATTGTATCTATAAAAAAATTCGTTATGCTTTCGTTAATAAAAATTCCGTTCATTAATTCAGTATCGTATTTACACAATTCACCGCTCTTATTTAATAAAACTTTTTTAGTAACCAATGTATAATACATACGTCCCAAAGCAATGAGAAAATACAAACCTTTGTCTGTAAAAACTTTTTCATTTGGCAAACGCGTACTAAATAATTCTTCCTTCAAAATATATGCGGGAATAATTTTTTCTCCGTTAAAGTATAGAATATAATTAATTACACCTTTTTGATAATATTTATCGAGTTCATTATCCTTTGCTATGGCAGAATATGCATTAATAAAACCGTTATTCTGAAAAAACAAATCAAATATGGAATTTTCTTTATAATCTAAATACAAATAACCGTTATCTAGCCGCTGAGTTATAAAATCCAGATTATTATAAAGTTCATAATTGTTTATATTATTTTTAACATAATCAAAAAGCAACACTCTATTGTTTCCTGAAGTTAATTTGGCCAGACTCTTTCTAATATATACAATGAGTTTACCGGTTAACTTTTCAATACCATTTTTAACTTCCTCCGCATCAAGTTCGGTATGACTAATAATAGAGGATTCCGTAATAATTTCTCCGGCCTCAATAATGTAACGCAAAATTTTGCTTTCCGCAGGGGAAAGTTTTTGAATTTTTTCAAAAAAAATGTCATTGGCTTTTTGAAAAATTTTATCCACATCAATTTCAGTTTCCCAAAAATCTGCTAATTCGTTTTTTTCTTTTTCAGTTAAACGTTCAAATTCTTTATTAAATGTTGATTTTTTCATATTTATCCTGACAATACATAATATAGAATATTTATTCCGAAATTAATTGCATTTTTTCTTTTATTAGCTGGCAAGTTATGGACACTTTTCTTTTCCCAACCGTCAATAATATCGCTCTCATAAATATATAAAATTACAAGGCGTTTATTTAAAAATAGTCCGTATAATACCGGTTTTTTCCCGCTATGCTTATGTATTTTCGGCATAAAAGTAAAATTATAATAAGCTTTAAATATTTTATGGTTAATCGGTATCTCAACTAATTTGTTTTCATTAAAAATTTCTTTTACCAACTCGCGAAAATATTTATCCATTCCAAAATCATCATTAACTAACAAAAATCCGCCATTTTCCAGATACTTTTTTAACATTTTTTTCTCAAGTTCAGTAAATAAAATCTTGCCGTGCCCGTTAATAATTATTAGTGGGAATTTAAACAATTCGATTTTTGCAGCATCAACTATAACCGGCTCTTTATTGCAAATTACAGGCGTTTTTTTATTAACATATTCAAGAAAATTTTTTACTCCTTTTATACAGGAATACCAATCCCCACCTCTATATTTTAAAACACCGATATTAACGGTTTCTTGCGCTGTACTAATATTACAAATTGTTAAAAATAATAATATAATGAACAAAATTCGTTTAATTTTCACCGTATAATTATAATAATTTATTCACATTCGTTCAAGAAGGTATTTTAACTATTATATTTATTTCCCTTTATAAACTATTCAAAATAAAAATTAAATTTAAAAAATAAAATAAAATCGTTACATATAAAACCGTTATTATATTATAATAAACATAAAGGATTAAGCAACCATTCACTAATTTGCAACCGGAGTTTTTATGCAAAAAAAACTATTTTCAAACTTTGACGAATTAAAAAAGATAAAAATTATTTTTGCCGAAGATAACCCGGATAATTTCTTGCTGTTAAAAACAATTTTACAAGATTTGGGGTTTAATAACGTAAAAGGTTATGGCAACGGAAAAGAATTAATTGAACGTTTCAAACTTGATGATACAATAGATCTCGTTATCCTGGATATTCAAATGCCAATAATGACAGGGCACGAATGCCTTAAAGAGATACGCAAAATTGAAAAAAATATACCGGTAATAGCACTAACGGCTTTTACGTTAACTGAAGACAGAAACAGATATCTTAGGAGCGGGTTTACCGGTTACATTACAAAACCTTTCACCGATCAGGAATTATTAAACGAAATTTTTAAAGTTTTCAATTTCAAACAAAACTGAAACAATTTTAAAAAATTGCTATTCCTCTGAAATCAAAGGAACAAAACGAACATAAGTAAGGTGTTTTTTCTTATACCCGTCATCAGTTTTGTGTACCTGCAAAAGTTCCTGCACACCACCTATTTTACCTACGGGTAGTACCATAATTCCTCCGGGTTTTAATTGTTCAACGAGTTTTTCAGGTATTTTTTGAGGAGCCGCAGTAACCATAATTCTGTCAAAAGGTGCATATTCGGGAAAACCATTAGTACCGTCACCGGTGTTGTAAGTTACGTTTTCAATACCCAAAAAATTTAAATTTTCACGCGCTTTCATTGAAAGCTCTTTATACCTTTCTACTGTATAAATATGTTTGGCAATTTTTGCTAATATTGCTGTCTGATAGCCGCAACCCGTTCCTATCTCAAGTACTTCATGCTCTGAGGATAATTCAAGATGCTGAGTCATATAAGCAACGATAAACGGCTGTGAAATTGTCTGGTTGCATCCGATTGGCAGGGGATTGTCATCATAAGCATACGCCCTTTTATCCCTAGGCACAAAAATCTCCCTTTTTACCTTGCTCATAGCATCTAAAACATCCCTGTTAACAATATTACGCTCAATGAGGTGTTGTTCGAGCATTATTTTTTTTTGCTTTTCTAAATCCATAAAAACTTTACTTTTTATTCATCTTTTTCTTGAGTTCTTCAAGAGTTTTTTGCGAATCAAGTTTGTCAAAAATAGTATCCGTTGTCATTTCTTCTATAGTCTGGCCCACTAAATGTTCAATATTCATAAGTAAAAAATCAGTATCAACAGTATGCAAATCTTTAGGCATATTTGCAAGCTTTTCTTTTAAAATATCGGATTTTGCGCATATATCGGATAAATCCGACTCAAATTTTATTTTTTTATTTTTCAATTCTGTTATTTTATTGCTTGCCTGCTGCACTAAATCTTCTTTTCCTTTTTCAGAAGCTAGCGTTACCCTGTTTTCCCATTTTCTTATTTCTGCGTCATGCTCGGCAATTAAACGTTTAAGCCGTTTTTCTTCCTGCAACCATGCAATAACGTATTCCCTTGCTTCATAAGGCGTTAAATTCTCAATCATTAAATCCGTATCTACGCTGACCGGTTCTAAAATCGGACTATCAAAAGTCTCCTCAAGTTCTCCCGTAGATTTTCTCGATGTGTTTAATTCATGGTCATCCTCAACGTATTCTTTAATATCGGGTTTCATTTCCGAAACATTTTGCTCCTGATTTTCGCTTTGCGGTTTTTTATCTTCTGCCATTTTTTCTCCTTTTTAACAATTACGCGTTGTCAAGGCGTAGTTAATTACCCATAATTAAATATGTTGGCATATTATACACTGAATAATTAATTAAGAAAAGCAAGTTTTATAAAAAATTAATTCTTAAAATATTTATAAACAACGAAATATTTTGCTTTATATGCGTTTATAAAACCTTTACCGTCAACGTAATTAGAATACGGTTCTTTTACAATCGTGGCTTTTAATATATTTTTATCATAAATATACTCTATAATATCCTTAACCGCTCCGTTTGGTTTTAACGTATGCAATTCCTTGATGCGATTATTTTCATCATAAACAAACGCATTTTGAAAGTATATTTTTGCATTATTTTTATCAGGGAATACAAAGTGTTTAATTTTCTGAATTTTATTTTTATTATTATAATAATAATTTACTTTGTAAACTATTTCTTTATCGGGTGTTTTCCATAATTCAGCAACAAGAGCGTTTTTATCATTATATTTATAATGAATAATGCGTTTAATCTTTTTTCCGCCTTCATATTCATAATAAATACAATTGTCTGACAATTTGTTTTCATAGTTATAAAAACGTTCT
>CAYUYT010000093.1:0-13179 GCA_964449345.1 uncultured Spirochaetia bacterium
AGGTAATAATTCCTGATCTTTCAGAATTTAATAAGGATTTAGCATCATCAAAAGAGTTTGTAGAGTGGTTAAATGAGTTAGGTTTTAATGTCCAAAATATTGATAAAGATAAATTAATAGAAAGTTTAAAATTTAAAGTTATGGTAGTTATTCTCGTTATACTTACACTTTCTCTGGGAATTACTATGAGTATTAGTATTTTTCAGATTAGGTCGGAAATGAAATCTGCTTTGGAAAACGAAATTTACGCAAGCGCATTAATGGTACGAAACACTATTTATAACAACCTAAACTATTTCACTCTTGAAAAATTTTCCGGAATGGATGATTTCTTCAAGGGCGTATTAAAAACGAATAAAACTTTAAACTATGTATTTATAAGCGATAGAAAAAATAAAAAAGTCTTATATCACAGTAACCTTGCTAAGGAGAACTGGCTTTTAAAAGATAAATTTTATACTAAAGAAGTTTTGGATTCCGAACGCACGGTTATTAATGTGGGCGGGCATTATGAAATTGTTATTCCAATTAATCATAAAGATAAAGATTCAGGAAAAGTTAAAAATATCGGCAACGTACATATTGGAGTAAAACAAAGCGTTATAGATAGTAAAATTTTAACCATAATCATTACAATGATTATTATTTTCGTTATTTCATTAATGGTTTCCGTAGTTTTATTAACCTTATTTATATCGAGAAACGTATTAAAACCAATCTCTCAACTTTCCCTGGAAATGGAAGAAATAACGGATGAGATGACTTTTGATAGAGAGGTTAAAGTTCGAAGCAATGACGAGATTGGCATACTTGCAAAAGATTTCAATATAATGATCAACGAAATTAGAAATTATTCTGAAAACCTTGAAGAAATCGTTGCTGATAGGACAAGGGAACTACAAGAAAAAAATGATAAGATAAAAAAAGACCTTGAAATTGCAAAAAAACTACAAGAAGAGGTTATAGTTGCTTTGCCCGATACACCGGAATTGTTTATAGACTCTTATTACACAGCCATGGAAGAATTAGGAGGCGATATATATGATGTCAGGAAAATCGGAAAAGCAACGTATTCTTTTATGATTGCGGACGTATCCGGGCATGGAGTACCAGCTGCGCTTATAACCACTATGGCAAAAACTTCATTTATCAACAACGGGCACTTTACAAAAACAACCGCCCTGATTTGCGATGAAACTAATAAAGATATGTATTCGTTAATCGGAGAGACAGCGTATTACCTAACTGCATTTTATGCTAAACTCGATGTCGTTGAATTAAAACTTCAGTACACAAACTGCGGACATCATAAAGGCATCGTATATCGCAAAGATACGGGCAATCTTGACGAATTAGATTCAATGGGACAGTTTATTGGTATTTCACACGATACAGTGTACGAATACGGCGAAACGAATTTGAATATCGGAGATAAGCTTTTCTTTTTTACAGACGGTTTTCCCGAAGCAAGAGCAGAGGACGGTACTTTTTACGGCAATGACCGTCTTGAAGAACTAATTAAAGATAAAGGGAATTTAAAACCGAAAGAATTCGTTGATTTATTTTTAAATGATGTTAAAGAATTCTGTGGTACTCAACCTGCCGATGATGACAGAGCTATTCTCATTGTTGAAATAAAATCATCTCAAGAATCTCCCATTATTGAAATGGGAAAAGTCGGCTTAAATGATGAGCAAGAAATGGGAGACGGACTAACCGAGAGAGATATTGATATACTTAACAAAACGATTAAATTATTAAATTTAGATAAAAAACCTTTAAATAATCAAATCAACGAAGCCATAAAGAAATTTAAAAATCAAGAAATTGATCAGGCACTTGAACTCCTTATCCGCTTGCATAAATTTTTCCCTAATAACGTCAAAATTCTAAACACATTAGGTGTAATCCATTATAAAAAAGAGCAATATAACAAATCTCTTGAGTTATTTGAAAAAATAAAAACTATTCAACCTGATTTTAGCAATATAGAAGAAACCATAAATAACATAAAAACGCATATTACGGTTTAAAAAGATTACATTGATATTTTACAAAAACGTTGATTTATTTTTAAATCAACGTTTTTTTTATAAAACAATTTTGCTATAAAAGTGTTATTTTGTTTGTTAGGGGCATATTTTGAAAATCAAAATCATTATTATAGTTTGTATATTATTACCCGTATCGAACTTTTTTGGCAAAGAAATCACTATGGGAGCAAGAACCGGGATAGGTTTTAGCGGGAACCTCTCCACACCTACATATTCCGGCATAATGGATATTAACAACGGACATCCGAATACTGCCGGAGATAGTTCTCCTGTTTTTTCGTTTAACGCAGGAATATTAACGCAATTTTTATTCTCTGAATCCAATTACGGCTTTGAATTACAATTTAATTATGTTAAATTCGGAAGCTACTTAAAAGATGAATTAACGAAAACGGAAAAAAATCTTAGTATTTATGGTTTGGAAATTGCTCTAGCTTTCAAGATGAGCTTATTATCTTTTTACGGTCCTTCTACGGATGTCCATCATCCCTATATATTGATAGGGCCTTTTTTTTATCTTCCGTGTTTTTCTAAAATTGACAATCAAGATATTAATAATAATTTTAACGGTTTTAATATTGGTGTTTTTTTTACATTAGGCGGGCGTTTCCGTTTAAAAGGCCGTAGCATTATTTTTATTGAACTCGTTTTTAAGTCATTATTATCCGATGAATTAAAAACACGGGGAACATTACGTAATTATGCATTTTATTTTAACATTGGTTATGAATTTAAACTTAGTAAAAGTGAATGGGATTAAATAAAGGAGATATTATTTTGAGAAAACAAATTATCATTATTACAATCATTTGCTCAATTTTTGCAAAGAATATTTTTGCTATTGAAAAAAATACTAACGAAAATCGCGGAAAAAAAACAAGTTCCAAAGAGCAAAGTATTGATAAAAATACGTTGCGTAAACCGAAAAGATTCAACCTTGTTACAATAGGCGGCTTAGGCGTTATTGCCGGATTCGGCGCGAACCGCGGGGTAGGCGAGATAAATTACGAATGGCTAGCCGGACAGCCGGCAACTGATACAGGCCACAATGACGATTACGGACATATAGCTACTTTTTCCGCAGGAATCCGGTTTGGTTATGTTTACGCCTTGTTTATGTTCACCGGGTTTAATATTGACGTTTTATACCAGCGTTTCGGTATGAAGATTAACAACGAAAAGTACATTGTAAGCGGTTCTCCGCAAACAGGTAATGAAATTGACCTTGAACTTGATTATCTCGTTATAAATCCAAGTTTTCAGTTTAGCTTATTTAGTTTAGGGTTATATTTTGGAATTTTATTAAGAGCACAGGCAGAAGAATTAAATGTATATGATAAAATAACAAAGATGGATTTTGGATTTACCGTTGCTTTAGAAATACCTATTCCTATAACAAAGTATAACGACGGACTCTTTGTTATATTTGAAGGTGTATTCGGCGTAATTGACTTATTAAAAGATTCGACAAGAAGCATTCGAAACCTTGCTTTTTACTTTAAGCTTGCATATTTGTTTAACTTAAAAAATCGGCTTAAATAGAAACAATACCAAGTTAGAATGTTATCGTATGTATGATTTTAATTTATAAATAATCGTAATAGGACAAGCTTTCGAATGTTTTTCCTGTTCTGCTTTATAACGGCAAAGCGGAATGAAGAGTTACTACGCGTTGATTGGTTTTTACGTTTTATATCATACTGTTTTCAATCAAAAAATATTCTAATGATTACAAATATTTGTTAGTAAGAAACAAAATTTCCGCAGTTGGGTGGTGTATCTAATTTTCTATGCTTTAACAAATTCTATTATATTTACGAATTAATAACGACTTTATTCCTTCCCGTTTCTTTTGCTTGGTATAAACCTTTATCAGCTCTGTTTACAATACTGTCAACGTTATCATCAAGAGAATATTCTGTAACTCCAATGCTAATAGTAAGAAAAATTTTTTGTTTTGCATATTCAATAGGTTTTCCCTCAATTAATTTTCTGATTTTTTCAGATTTTGCAGCAGCATTTTTTAGGTCAGTATCGTTATAAACAACGAGGAATTCCTCCCCGCCGATTCTTCCGAAGACATCGCTTTGCCGTATATTGTCGGAAATTAAATTACAAACATTTTTCAAAACTTCATCACCGGCATTATGTCCGTAAGTATCATTAATGTCTTTAAAATAATCTATATCAATAATCATAATAGACAAATCATGTTCATATCTTTTGCATTTTTCAAGTTCGGTTTTTAAATATTCCATTATATACCTCCGGTTATAAACACCGGTTAGATAATCAGTAATTGCCATAGTATTTAATTTTTCATTCAAATCAATTAACGACATATTTAAACGTTCTTCTTCTGCAATATGCTTCTGAATTTCATCGTAATACTTTTTAAGACGGAGTTGCACCTTAATCCTTGAAACGAACTCGTCTATAGAAAACGGCTTGTTTATAAAATCATTCGCGCCTAATTCTAGAATTTTTTTTAAATTTTCAAGATTTCCCCTTGTTGTAAGAGCAATGAAAGGAACGTGTTTAAAACTTTCTCTGGATTTAAACATCTTACACGTTTCGAAACCGTCTTTATAAGGCATATAAATATCGCTCAATATTATGGAAATATCGGCATTATATAAATACTTTTCAGCATCTTTACCGTCTTCTGCTTCTAACACGCTTAAACCCATATTAGTCAATATTTTATTGACAATATTTCTTTGATTTTCATCATCTTCTATTATTAAAGCTTTATAATTTTCTTCTTCCTCAAATTCGTTATGAAAATAATCATTTAAATATTTAATTAAGGTTGATTTATCAATTGGAGCGGTATAAATTTTCGTTACACCCGCATCGTAAGCAAGTTTCATATCTTCCTTTGAAGCTTCGGGAATAATAATTATAACGGGTATATTTACTTTTTTTATCTCCGTAATATCTTTTTTATACTTTGCAACTATTTCAACACTCCATAATAAATCATGCTCCAAAGCATCAATAATTAAAGCAGATATTTCATGGTTTTTAACACAATCAACCATTTCATCATAATTTTCATTTATAAATAAATTTACAGCCAAACCGCTCGAAGTAGAAAAATCTTCAATTTGTTTTGTTAAATCCGAATCGGCTAAAACGCAAATTTCATATCTTTTTTCCATATTTCTTTCTTTCTTTCATTTTAGCTATATTGCTATAAACAATTGAACCAATGATTAATTGATAATATTATTGCAGATAAAAAATATAATAAAATTTTCTCCATATCACATAAATTTTCTAAAAATAATTGGAATAATTACTTTATCAAATAGATTTTACATTGTAATTATTGCCTATAGTATTTTCAAGTATTATCTTGTAAGCATAGAAAGTAAACGGAATAACAAACAATGCAAAAATATATATTTATCGTTTTAATACCGGTTTTTTTTATAACCTGCACCTCTGATAAAGACATAGCCCAACGCGTTATTTCTGATTATGTAAAAAGTTATGCAACCGGTAATGAAAAATTGTTAAAAAAAGTATTGAGTAAAAAATTACGTGAAAAATACGATGTTTATAAAAATTTTTTTAACTCAAAAACTTTTAAAACCGTAAAAAAAGAACTAAAATCATATTCAATTATTATTTCCCGGGTAAAGCAAACGGAAAAAGGTTTGAGAGTAAAGTATTATCTAAATTTAAATAAAAAAGATAAGCGTCCCGATATAATAGTTCTAATTAAAGAAAACGACGAATGGAAGATAAATGAAACGGGAATGTTTGTATTCAAATAAGTATTTTACAAAAAATATTATCATTATAATATTTATTTCAGTAGTAGCAATTACTTTATTTTCATGTAAAAGCCGGCCTAAAAGCATTTTCGGCAAAGCGCATATTGTTTTAAAAGAATTTGCAGAAAAAATTAAACACATTCAAAACAAGGAAGATATAAATAATAATTATCAAAGGCTAAATGAACTTTTAATTAAATTTAATAGGCATATCACCAAACTTGGAGAAATGAAATTAAATGATATTCAAAAATTAAGCGAAAAATATAAAAATGAAAGCAAAACTTTTCTTAATTTCCTGAAAAAAATTCTAAATGATAAATCAAAAAACGGCTTTATAAACAAAATAAAATTCATAGGCAAACTGTCATTAAAAGGGCAAAAAATTAGAAATACTTTTTTTGAAATTATTTACCAGCTACGCCGTAAAATATCCGAACAGAATCAAAATTAATTTTTAATAAATTGTATTTGTTAAATGTATAAATATAAGTAACGTATAAAAATTAACGAATTAGTGTTGATTTACCGCAAATCAACTCAAAGTAACGAAATTGTACTATTTTTTGCATTAATTTATATAACAGGAAATTTAACCACGCCCAAATTTGAATAAACGTTACTTTTAATATACTAAAATCAAAGTGATGGATATTCTAAATTACTTTGAACCAAGGATTTAAATCCTTGATTGTCTTGGATTTATAATTTTAGTAGTATATACTAAAAAGTAAAAATTCAATATATTTTTTAATAAAATATACTTGCATATTTATAAAAAATATACTATTATTTATATAATATTACGCGGAGACGTTTATGAAATTGGGAGATAAAATTAAAAAAGCAATGGTAGATGCAGGAATTAAAACTCAAGCCGAGCTTGCTAAAGTTTTGGGGAGTCATCCTATAGAAATCAGCAAATGGATAAACGGCAAGAGAACGCCTAAATTTGAAACAATAAAAAAAATTGCAAATGTTTTAGATAAGCCCGTTAACCATTTTATAGATATTCCCATATCTGGTGAACCTTTAGATAACATTGTATTTTTAAAGGAAATTGGTGCTGTGCGATGCGGCGCATTTCAATTACTCATCAATGAAAACGGAGAATATCAAACGCAAATTCATGCTCGCGGGATATTGCCATTCAAAGCGCAAAGAATGACTTTGGAAGAAATACAAAATACATATTACGTTTTTAAAGCGGAAGGCGATTCAATGATTCCCGTTATTTTCAACGGAGACACCCTAATAATTGAAAAAATTGAAGATAATGCTTATGAAAACGGAGAAATCGTTCTATTTGCCGACTCAGAGGACAGTGTCGTGTGTAAGCGTATTTACAAAAACGGCAACGGAATATTATTACAAAGCGAGAACCATGATAAAGAAAATTTTCCCGACATGGAATTTAACGGGATTAACCCTGAAGAACAATATGCAAGAGTTTTGGGAAGGGTGGTTTATATCGGTAGAGTTCCTGATAAAAAACAACGAAATAAATAAAACTAAAATTTCATCTTATACTGCTTAAATATAATATCACCGTATTTAATATTACCATCATCATTGTATTTATACATAGTGAAAATACGCCTGCTCTTTTTTCTAACAGATTCCCCATCATCTTTTTTAAGTATTTTAAAAGCTGACATCAACTTTAAGCTATTATTTATTGAGTATTTATAAAAACCTATATAAACTGTTATATTGCCTTTTTTAAAAATTGAATAGCGAAAAGTTTTATCTGAAATAAGAATCATTCTATGTAAATGTCCTTTACTTTCTCCCTCATAGGGTGTTTCTTCAGGCATCAAAAGGCGAATTGCTGCAATAAACGCCTTAAACTTAGGCAAATCATTTGCAGCGATATTCGTTTTAAATATATAAATCCGGTATTCCCGTTTTAAAAATAAGTAGTGTGTTATATGGCTTTTATTATTAAATATAATGTATCCGCCTCTGCTTGCCCTTAACATACGGCAATGAGAAAAATCCACTTCTTTATTTTTAGCTACTAACTTTCCCGTTGCTGTTTTTTCCGTTGTTTCGAATAAATCAAGAAAATTTCCATGAACGTAAAAAAATAATTCGGTACGCGAAAAATTACTTACAAACTCAACGAAATTATTATGGTTTTTCACAGTAAAACCTTCGGGTAAATCAATGCTAATGGAATAAATAGGGCTAAAAAAACGCAACTTATTGTTGAACTTTGAAAAAGATAACGTACATAACGATAATAAAAGTATAATTAGAACTTTTCGCATGCTTTTAATATAATACCGAATAGTTATATTAAAAAGTATTCATTCGTCAGCAAAATATTTTAATTCACTAACAACGAGTTTACCCAATAATTTAGCAGCCGGAATATTATCAGGCGGCAGTTTGATGGGACCCGCTATGTCTATTAACGGTTTTAAAACAAAAGCACGTTTTCTCATTTCAGGATGAGGAATTGTAATGTTTTCATCTGATATAATTACCTTGTGATAAATCAATATATCGATATCCATATATCGAGGTCCCCATTTTCTCTCAAAACGCGTGCCGATAGCTTTTTCAATAGACTTTATTTCATAAAGCAAGGCATGAATGGTCAAATCAGTATCAAACTCAATCACACTATTCAAATACCGGTTTTGGGCTTCTGTATCATCCGGTAAAGTTAAAGCTTCGGATTCATAAACCGGAGATTTTTTTTCAATTTCTCCTGAGTAAGTTAAATACTCATATGCTTTATGAATATTTTCAAGACGGTTTCCTAAGTTACTTCCTAGTCCCAGATATATCACTAAAATTCAAACTCCAAATCAGATAAACGCTTTTCAAATTCATTTAAAACGCGCTCTTCGTCTTTTTCGTTCTTTGCAACGAAAGTAGCCGACATTCTGAAAAAATTACCCGCATCATCCCAAGGTACTGTGGAAATTAATTTTTCTTTAATTAAAAACTGAGAGAATTCTTCTGCGTTTTCAAATTTTCTACCGCCTTTTACGCCTTTTGGAATCTCAACGTATAAATAAAATGTTCCGTCAGGCATTTTTGCATCAAAACCTTTATTTTTCAAAACGCCTACAAGTTTTTCAATACGGCGTTTATATTTATTTTTAACATTGTCAGTCAACGTATAATTTTCAAGCCCCTTTATAGCGGCTTTTTGGATTGCTCTAAATTGCCCGGAATCCGAATTATCCTTAATTGTTGCAAAACCCTTAACCACGAGAGGATTTCCGCAAATAAATGCAAGACGCCAGCCGGTCATGTTAAACGCTTTGCTCATGGAATGTATTTCAACACCAACGTCTTTTGCGCCGGGTATGCTTAAAAATGATAATGGTTTTCCTGTATAATTTAAAGCCGCATAAGCCGCATCATGCACAATTATAATATTATTATTCTTTGCGAATTCAATGGCGTTTTTAAAAAAATCTTCAGTCGCACCGGCGCCTGTAGGGTTATTAGGATAATTCAAATATAAAAGTTTTGCTTTTTTAGCTATATCCGAAGGTATTTCATCAAAGTCTACTAAAAAGTCCTTGTCTTTGGTTAATTTTACGTTATATGTCTGTCCGCCTGCATAAATAGTATGCGTACCTAATACCGGATACCCCGGAACTGTCATTATAGTAATATCCCCACTATTTATAAAAACGTATGGAAGTAAAGCGAGAATTGATTTACTACCGATACCGTGATTAATTTCCGCTACCGGGTCAATATCTACGCCTAAGAGGTTTTTCATATATTTTGCAGCTGCGTCTTTATATTCCTGAATGCCATTATCAGCGTAAAAACGGTTTTCCGTTTTGTCAATCTCAACTTTTAAAGCGTCGCGAATTATTTTGAATGCGGGCTCATCCGGTTCGCCTATGCCAAAATCCAGAATTTCAACTCCGGGGTTTTTCTCCGTTGCTTCTGCTTTTGCGTTTTTTATTTTCTGAAACTTATATATTTTTGTATCTTTGCCAAAATTTTCACCGCCGATTCTATCTGCGAAATTTTTCTGAATAAAGCTCATTTTTATTCTCCTAATTTTTGTTATATTAAAATTTCGGATTGGAAAAATATCCACTTTTTTCTATATTATCAAGTGAAAAAAGTAAATATTTCATCAGGAGCTAAAATATGAAAATAGGTATTGTTGGTTACGGTCAAATGGGAAAAATGATTGAGTCCATACTTAAAGATAAAAACATAGAATACATTACTATTGACCCCGTAGATAAGAATGCGGGATTTAAAAACGTAAAATCAACGGAAAAACAAGGCGTTGATGTATACATTGATTTCACCGTACCCAATGTATCAATGGATAATATCAAGGCGTACTGCGAAATTAAAAAAAGCGTTGTTATGGGAACAACGGGTTGGTATGATGAAATTGCAAAAGTTGAAGACATGGTACTTGACGCTAACATTGGCTTCATTTACGCTTCTAATTTCTCACTTGGTGTTAATATTTTCTTTAATATCATAGAAAATGCAGCAAAAATAATAAATAATTTCGATGATTACGATATTTACGGGCTCGAATACCACCACAACAAAAAAATTGATTCTCCATCGGGAACTGCAAAAAGTATTGCTGAAATTCTCGTTAATAATATTGAAAGAAAAAACATTATTCATTTTGAAAAATTTGACAGAAAACCTGGCAATAACGAGATTCACTTTGCATCGGTTAGGGCAGGGGCAATACCCGGCACGCACATTGTAGGTTTTGACAGCGAAGTTGATACTATCGAGTTGAAACATCAAGCAAGAAGCCGCAAAGGTTTTGCATCAGGAGCAGTATTTGCTGCAAATTGGATTAAAGGCAAACGCGGTTTTTTTACAAAAGAAGATATGATGAACGCTTTACTTAACGGGAATAAGTAATCACCGGATTTATCTTCCGGTGATTAATAAAATTACTTAGCCAGTGACATATACATTTCAGATAATTGAGGAGCATATTTTTTTAATACTTGCTTTTCACTATCAGAAAAACCGCTTAAACTTGCGTTCATTTGGGATTCCATTTGTTTGCGCGCCGCAGCGGGAACATTGCCAATTTTTCCCTGAAGCATTACCCATGAAGCAGCTTGAGACATTTTTGTATGTAGATTGTAAAAATAATTTTCTGATTCCCACCCGTTATCAGCGATGAAATTATTAATTTCACTATTGCTCGTTTGTGCTTGAGAAATAGAGTTGTTTTTTTCCACAGCTAATCCTTCTTTTTGTGCTTTTTCTATAAATTTAGGAAAAAACTCTATATATTTTTTCACGTTTTCTTCTGTTAATTCAACTTTATCCGCTTTATTTGTTTCCTGTTTTTCTTCCTGTTTAGAAGCAGTCTCATCATTCTTGTCCTTTACGTCTTTGGAATTTTTACAAGCCATAAAACTTAAAGCCAAAACAAAAGCCAATAAAACAATAAAAATCTTTTTCATAATTTTATTTCTCCTTATCCTTAAAAAGATTTATTTATAAATTAAAAAAATAATTTAATTAAAATAAAATAAATATCTATATTAATATTTGTCAATTAAAATTCCTCACTTAATACTACGCTAAGGTTGGCATTTTACACTCAATTACACATTACTACATATAACTTAACTTATGAGTAAAATAATATTAAAAAATTGTTAATAAAATGTTAAATTTTATTAACAATGAGAAGCCGCTTTAGATGTAAATCATTAAAAATAATTGGTATTAAATTTCATTTAGCAAATTTTTACATTCAACTCAAACAAGCTTAACTTTAACCATTTTCCGCACTGAATTAGCAATATAAATCTCATCAGCATTTTTTAAATCTTCTGCGTATAAAATTTTTTCCTGTAAATTTTTATCTGGAGATTTTATTAAAAATTCCCGCATGACACCGGGGAGCAAACCGCATTCTAATGCAGGGGTATAATAATTATCGTTTTTCTTAATTACGATATTCCCCACTGTTGACTCAGTTATTTCCTTACGTTCATTTAAAAAAATATAATCATATAAAGCGTTATGTCTAGCTCGTTCTAATTCCAAATTATATGCAGTTCGTTTTGTAGTTTTGTATTTCAATAATTCGTTTCTGCTATTTATTGTTAAATCTGAAAAACCGACCTGATTAATCCTTTGGTTAAAACTTTCTACGTTACCTATGCTTAGATTAAAATTACCGCATGGTGAAAGCAATAATCTTAATTTTTTGTTTTCATTTTCTTTATTTAAAACTTCTAAATTACTTTTTATTGTTTTTAATATTTTCTTGTGAGGATATTTAAAGTTTAAATCTTTTGCGGATTTTTTCAATCGTTTAAGATGTAAATCTAATAGATATATATTTTTTGCATCTGTTTCATACAGCATTGTTTCAATTAATTCAAAATCCATTTCCGTAAGAAAAGCGGCTTTCAACTTACACTCCCAATATTCTAAACGAGAATGGGAATCATATACAATTCCGCTGCCAACGCAAAACTCAGCTTTTCCATTTTTTCCAATCAATAAAGTTCTAATTGCAACGTTAAACAACGCGTTTTTTTCGTTATTTATATATCCTATTGCCCCGCAAAAAATATTTCTTTTATGTTTTTCCAGTTCATTAATAATTTCCATTGATTTTATTTTCGGAGCGCCCGTTACACTTCCGCAGGGAAACAAACTTTTAAAAATATGGTAAATTTTAACATGGTTTTTTAACTTTGCCGTAATTGCTGATGTCATTTGAAAAAGCGTTTTATGCTTCTCAATATTGAATAAATCAGATACCTTAACAGTTGAATACTCTGCTATCCTTGCTAAATCATTTCTCAATAAATCAACTATCATTACGTTTTCAGCCCGATCTTTTTCACTATGCTTTAAATAATTATAATTGATTTCATCTTCCTTCTCACTATTTCCCCTACTGATAGTTCCTTTCATTGGTTTAGCGAAAATTTGACTTGATTCTGATTTAAAAAATAATTCGGGGGATAATGTCAAAATATTAAAATCTTTGGTTTGAATATAAGCGCAGTACTCTGTATTTTGCCTTTGAAGTAAATCAATAAACAGAAGAAACGCGTTACCTATAAATTTAAAATCATATTTAACACTGTAATTAATCTGATAAGTATATCCCATTTCAAGATAACGTTTTATTCTTTTAAATGCTCGTTTATATTCTTGATATTTCCCGTTTATATTATAATTTTTTATCATATACTCGCTATTCATGGCTAAACGTTTTCTTATACCGCTGTCATTCCATAAATCATAAATATCTTTAAATTCCTTTGGATGTTCGTATATGGCCAATAACGCTAAGGGTATATGGCTTTCAATATTTTTTTTAAAATAATCAA
>CAYUYT010000094.1:0-13111 GCA_964449345.1 uncultured Spirochaetia bacterium
GACACTTTAAAGTGTCGGTTGCATAAAATTTAAAGTATTATTAGTATATATATTTATCAAAAATATTTTACGTTAATAAGAAAATATGAAATACTTATACTTATTTTAAGGAAAAAAAATGCCTGATGCAAAAACAAAAACTTATGCAATAATAGGAAATCCTGTTGAACATTCTATGTCGCCGACAATTCATAATGCCGCATTCAAAAAAAACAACGTTAACGCTGTGTACCTCGCTTATAAAACAACCGATGTAAAAGGCGCAATATTAGGAATGCGCGCTCTCGAAATAGGAGGTTTTTCCGTTACTATTCCCCACAAAATTGAAGTAATGAAATACTTAGATGAAATCTGTCCCGTTGCTAAAAAAATCGGTGCTGTTAATACCGTTATAAATAACCAAGATAAACTATACGGAACAAACACAGACGGAAAAGGAGCTTACCGTGCTATTTTGCAGGCAGGAGTGAAACTCGATAACGAAAAATGCGTTATTATAGGATCCGGCGGCGCGGCAAGGGCAATCGCTTTTACCATTGCTGCAGAAAGTAAGGTAACCGAAATTGTTATCATCGGTGTTAATGAACGAGAGTATTCAGGTCTTGCAAAAGAAATAACGGAAAAAACCTGTGTAAAAACAACACCGGCAAATGTAGAACAAACGGTAGAGAACGCGAAAAATGCTTCGTTAATAATTAACTGCTCGCCTGTCGGAATGCACCCTAATATTGATGAAAGCCCGGTTAGGGCTGATGTACTTGAGCAAAATATGTGCGTTTTCGACGTTGTTTATAACCCTTTGCATACAAAATTACTTAAATTTGCTAAACAAAAGGGATGTAAAATTATCTTTGGTACGGAAATGTTTTTAAATCAAGCAGTTTTGCAGTTTGAATTATGGACAGGGCAAAAAGCTCCTATAAAAATAATGAGAAAAACATTAATGCAAAACCTTAAAGGATAATCCTCATGGAAAAAATAACGGAACACGTATATTTGATAGGCAGTTCCGAATTGACTCACAGATACGACTGTATGATTTATTTAATTTTAGGGCAAAACGGCTCTATTATGATTGACACAGGCGCCGGATTAAGCGATTTTATGCTAAATGAAAACGTAAAAGCCCTGGGATATGATTCAGGTCCTGATGCAATAATACTAACGCATTGCCATATAGACCATATTGGCGGGGCAAAGTATTTTAAAAATAAATACAACGTAAAAATTTACGCTCCTTTAATTGATGCCCGTGCGATTGAGGGGGAAAACGTTGCTCTCGTTGCTGCTGATTGGTACGGCATAGATTATAAACCTTTTAGTGTTGATTATAAAATACAGCCAGATGAAACGCTTGAAATAGCCGGATTGAAACTAAACGTTGTGGGCACGCCCGGTCATACTCCTGGCTCTGTAAGCGTATACGTTGATATAGATTCAAAACGCGTTTTGTTTGCCCAGGATATACATGGCCCGTTTGTTAAGGAATGGGGCAGTGATAAAAATCAATGGCGTAAAAGTATGGAAAAACTTATAGAATTAAAACCGGATATTCTGTGCGAAGGGCATTACGGTATTTATTACGGGCACAATGCAACGGGATTTATCCGTTCTCAATTAGAGATGAATTTACCGTAAAACTAATCTTTTTACTTTACTTAGAGGCGACATTGGCAGATGTATGATAATGTTATTTACTAGGTAAAGGTTGGATTTATTAAAAAAATTTCGTTTTATTATGCTTCTATATATATGTGATTGCAGGATTTAACATTAAGCAATATTATATAAAAATAATTTCAATCGGATTTCTCTTTATTAATGTTTTTTGTCAGGTTCTTGAAGAAAAAGAAATCTATTTTTATAAATATATAAAATTCCGCTGTAAACAGTTATAAAGGTCGTTATTGTCATTAATAACAAGGGGGTGTAAACAATAAAAGTTTCCAAATTTGAAAAGTAATTTTTAAATATGACCGGTATTGACATTCCCAAAGGGCCTTTCATATCGGTTCCTATATAAGAACGGATAATAAGCAGTACTAAAATCGTAACGATAGTGAAAAGCTGAAGCGTTGTTTTCGTTTTACCCATTTTAAGCGTTTTTATTTCCTGCTCACGAGATATTGCGTATATCCTTAGATACGTTATAATAAACTCTCTTGATAAAATCAAAAACACCATCCAAAAGGGAAACAAATCTTGCTGTAAACTCGGCAAAGCAATTAATGCGGCGCCAACGAATAATTTATCTGCCAAAGGGTCCATAAAATTACCGAATTTAGTTTTTTGATTCAATTTTCTTGCAAGAAGGCCGTCAAAAAAATCCGTTATAGAAGCAAGGACAAATATTATCAAAGAAACAAGTTTTGCCTGCCATGAGTCCATGAATAAAAAAATTAAAAAAGGTATTATCAATGCAATCCTGAATAAGGTTAGTGTGTTAGGTATATTCCAGATTTCGTTTTTTTTGTTCATATCTGCTCTGCAAATAAATCGTATTCCGTATTATTAGTAACGCGAATATTAATAAAATCCCCGGGAATTGCCGTAGAATTTTCAACAAAAATAACGCCGTCAACCTCCGGCGCTTCATAAACACTTCTGCAAACCCTGGTTTCGTCTTCTGCTATTTCTTCCACAAGCGCTTCATATTCATTACCAATGCGTTGCTCAAGTAAAGAGGCGGATATTTCCCGTTGAGTTTGCATAATTTCATGGTAACGCGCTCGTTTTGTATCTTGATCAACTTTCCCGCTGTATTCATATGCCGGAGTTGTTTCTTCATCAGAGTATTCAAATGCACCCAAACGGTCGAACTTAATTTCCTGAATCCTTTCAAGCATATTTTCAAAGGCAATTTCGTCTTCTTTTGGAAAACCTACAATCAAAGTCGTTCTTAAAACAATACCGGGAATATTTTTTCTTAAATTTTGAATTAATTTTTTATATTTTTCGTAACTACCCCAGCGTTTCATTAATATTAAAATATTATCATCAAGGTGCTGTAAAGGCAAATCAATGTAAGGACAAATTTTATTTTGCGTTTGCATTACATCTATAAGTTTATTATTAATGCCGTCAGGATAAGTATATAAAAGGCGAATCCATTTAATACCGTGTATTTCACATAAAGCGTTTAACAATTCAGGCAAGCTTGCGTTATTATCCACTCCATAAGCTGTTAAATCCTGTGCAACGAGGTTCAACTCTTTTACTCCGTTTTTAGCGAGAAAATCGGCTTCGGCAATGATTTCTTTAATGCTTAAACTTTTAAAAGGGCCTTTGAATGAGGGTATTGTACAAAAAGCACATGACCTTGAACAACCGTCTGCAATTTTTAAATATGCCTGTCCGTATGGTGTAACCGTATGACGAAGGAATGGTTTTTCCGTTTTAACGTTATTTTCGTTTTCAAGATTATTAATAAACTCATGTATGTCAGATATTTTAATAACATTGTCCGCCTCGGTTAGTTCTTGCTTTATTTCATGCTCGTACATATCCACAATGCATCCCGTTACAACGAGGTTTTCAAGTTTTCCGTGAGCTTTAAAAAGTGAATATTCAAGAATAGTATCTATTGTTTCTTCTCTGGCTTGATTGATAAAACTGCATGTATTTATAAGTATTATTTGCGCTTTTTCCGGATCATTGGTTAAGGAATGGCCATTATTTTTAAATTGTGCCATAATTTTTTCGGAATCAACTAAATTTTTAGCGCAACCTAGAGTATCAACAAAAACAACCATTATTAGCGGTTAATTTCCCATTTGATTTCAGTTTTGCCCTGAGGGTTTTTCTCTATCCAAAACCTTAATTTGCCGATGCCGCCTTCATTAGTCAGGTTTTTAGTGTTAATTTTTCTGCCGTTAATTTTAATGTTTAAACCGAATAAATTATTTGTATCAAGTGTAATTTTTGAATCCGCTTTTAAATTAACTGACTGGTTTTTATTTAGCTTTACGGTTTGAATTTGCGCAGAATTATCTTTCCTAACCCATATGTAAATGATACTGTCTCTTTGCATACTATTAGTAAGGTTGATATTCAGTTTTACGTTAGATGCAACGTTCCGGGTGTTATTTGTAGTATTATTTTGTGTATTTTCCGTTGTTTCTGTTTTTTCCGATGTATTTTCTTTATTTTGCTGTAATTGCGTTAAAGTTGCCTGGTCGGGTTTTGTGTAAGTGAAGTAATCATAATACCGCTGGCTTTCATAAGGAGCATCTATTTTTTTTATAAAAACTTTAGCCTGTGCCTGATTTGGAATCTCCTCAACCCCTACGGAAAAATCATAAGTTCTGTTTCTTTCAAGGTCAAATCTAAGTTCCTTATTCAAATCGATATTAAACTCCCGCCGCATATTAACGAGAAAATCATTATCTCCTATGCTTGAAAAAATGACTTTTATAGATTTTTTATCAATGTTTTTTATCTCAATAGAAAGTTTTTTCGTTGCTATTGAAATAAAAACCTTATCCCCAATGGTTTTTTTAGAGTAAATAGGCAAATCAGCAAAATTAATGTTTTTGGTTTGATTATTACTTTTTTCAGGAACATTAGTATTTTCAGCGGAAATGTTTTGTCCTGATTCATTAGTATTCGATGTATTAGCCCTGCCTTTTACAATAAAGAAAATACCCACACCAACCCCGATAATTAAGACAACGAACAGAATAATTGGTATAGGGTTTAAACGTGGTTTTGTGGGGGCAACGAGTTCCTCAATCGGGGTTTCCGATTCAGCAATCTGATTAGTGTAAAATAGTTTTATTACTTTTTCCGGTTCAACCTTTAAAAATTCCGCATAGTTTCTAATAAAACCAACGGTATACGCCTCACCCGGAAAAACAGTAAAGTCGTTATTTTCAATTGCTTTAATAAATTTAGACCCGATATTTGTCTGAATAGAAACGTCTTTAATTGTAAGGCCTTTTTCTTCTCTGGCTTTTTTAAAAACCTCACCTAAATTATCCATAACCACCTCTTTACTTACCTGAAACCAGAGGGTTTTTAAATATTTGAGCATCTTTGGGCACACGGAAAATAAAATGCTTGTTATCAATATCCACGTTTAATTTAACGTTTTTTCTGATTAATTCAAGCACACGATTCTTATTTGTAATTGCCCTTGCTTTTGCAATAAATCCGTCATCCCGTACGTATAAAAATATTTCCTTAAATCCGGTAAAAGATTTAGGTTTATATAAACGTAAAATACGCACTTTGGTATTCAACCCTGCTTCTTTTTTTAAATTATTATCACCTCTGAAAAACTTATAATGATATTTATTAATAAGTCGTCTAATTCCAAGGCCGGCGCCGGAATAAGCAATATTGCCCGAAACTTTGGAAATATCCTGGTTAATTACCGCTTTTAAAGACGGTAAATATGCCCATAATTGGCCGCCGTCCATGACTATAGTTTTATTTTCAATTTTAAATTTACCGTTCCAATGCCCGAAAATCATTTTGAACTTGGGTGCTTTTATGAAGAATACACCTGTTTCAGCATAAAGTCCGCGGCGGAGAATAAAATCCCCTTTCATAGTACGGTGCTTTTTGAAAAAATTCTGTATATTCTTAACGAGCGCTTCTTTCGTTAAAACATTCGCGCTAAAAATAACGCCGTGGGCTATAAACGAAAAAGCAACAATAAAAATTAAAATAGTTCTTTTTAATCTCTTTAAATTTTTAAACATTTGTCCTATCATCTTTATAATATAATTTTTTTTTGTTTAAAAGGTCAATAGGGATAAACATCAATTAAGACTTCCCGCGGTTTACTTCCCTGCGCAGGCCCTACAATTCCCTCGCTTTCCATATATTCTACCATTCTTGCGGCTCTATTGTAACCAATTTGAAGACGGCGCTGTAAATACGATGCGCTTGCCTTTTGTTCATCAATCACAATCCTAACTGCATCGTGATATATTGGTTCGTCGCTTCCGGATAATGCTTCTAATACGCTGTCGCTTTCTTCTTCAACGTAAATCTCATCAATATAATCGGGCTCGCAAGTTGAACGTAAATAATCGGTTACCTTTTCAACTTCCTTATCCGTTACAAACGCTCCCTGTAACCTGATTGCATCACCCGCTTCAACAAAACCGGGTTGATAAAAAAGCATATCACCCTTGCCCAATAATTTTTCCGCGCCGGATGAGTCAAGAACAATGCGCGACTCCATTTTCGTTGCTACGGTAAAAGCTATCCTCGGTTGAAAATTAGCTTTGATTATGCCCGTTATTATATCCGCTCTAGGGCTTTGCGTTGCAAAAATCAAATGTATTCCCGCTGCCCTTGCTTTAGCTGCTAAACGCGCAACAACGTTTTCTATTTCTTTTCGCGCAATTAACATTAAATCCGCAAGTTCATCTATTATAATTACAATATAATGAAGTCTATCATACTCGGCTATACCGTTTTGCGCATTTTCTTCAATTTTTTCATTGAAACTCTTAATATCACGGCAACCCGCTTCTTCAAGCAATTCATAACGCCTTTCCATTTCATTTACAGCCCAATTCAATGCCATTGCCGCCTTTTTTGCGTCTGTTACAACCGGCGCGAGCAAATGCGGTATTTCACTATAGGAATTCATTTCAACGCGTTTCGGGTCAATTAGAATTAACCTAAGCTCTTCAGGCCGCATTTGATATAACAGCGAACATAAAATACTGTTAATGCAAACACTTTTACCCGCACCTGTAGTACCTGCAATTAAAAGGTGAGGCATAGTAGATAAATCAGCAATTATTGTTTTTCCGCTAATGTCTTTTCCTAAAACCAAAGGTAAGCGCGCTTTGCTTGTATTAAATGTTTTTGTACTTAACAAATCGCCTAAAAGAACATTGTTACGCGTCTTGTTCGGAACTTCAACTCCGATTGCCTGTTTACCCGGAATAGGCGCAATTACCCTAACTTTTTTCGCAGCAAGGGAATAAGCAATGTTATCCGCAAGACCTTCGATTTTACCCATTTTAATCCCCGGAGCAACCTCAAATTCATACCGCGTGATAACCGGACCACGATAACAACGAATTAAACGCGTTAATTCGATTTTAAATTCCCCAAGGGTTTCCGTAATTTTTGCTGCCGTTTCTTCAAGCTCTTTTTTGTGGTCTTCGTATTTCTCTTCTTCGGATATAAATAAAATATTTACAGGAGGGCTTTTATATGATTCAAAAGGGTTTTTTTCGTCTTTGTCTTCATTATATAAATTCGCCGTTGTTTTTCTTTTTTCGACAACTAATTCCCGTTCGGAATCAGACTTGTCATCAGAATAACTCTCAGAAAGTTCGTCATCATGGTTTTCGCTTTCATCATTCGTATTTGGTTTTTGTTGTTCATGCGTAATCTCTTTATCAAAAACGGAATCCTGACTATCAGAATAATTGCCATCATAACTTTCTTCATGATAAGGTGGGTTGTCTTGTGTTTTTTGTTCGAATTCCATCTCCCCTTCGCTTAATTCAATATCAATATCAATTTCAGATTCCATACTAGAAACACCTTCTATTAAGTCATCTTCCTCGCCGAACATTTCAATTCCAAACTCGTCTTTTCGTTTTGGAATTTTAACATCCTCAGGCAAAACTTTATTTGTCTCAATATCACATGCGGTAGTTTGAGATTGATCCTGTACGCACGTGTCTGCATTAATTTTTTTCTTTTGCTCTATGCGGTTTGAAATATCTATAAACTTTTTTTCAAGCTCTTTTATTGTTTCATCAATAACGGAAACGCTTTGCGCTTGTGTTGCTTCAGCTCTTGCCGTTTCCATTGCTTGCTCGAGCAATACTTCTTCATTTTCGTCTTTTGCAATTACTCTGTTAATGATTTCAGTGTTTACGCTGTATTTATTCTGTGCACTATCATTTGAATTCACAATTTGAGAAGGCATAAAGCGTTTTTTTACGTTGTATGTAAAGGTTGAAATTTTTGCATTGATTTTATCTAAAAAAGATTGGCTTTTTACTGAATCATAATTTTCATTTACCTGTTCCCCTTGCCTGTGGGTTTGTTTTATAGTTTTAACGCTTTGTCCGTCTTCGTTTTCCTCAACTTTCATTATTGTTAAAAGAGGAGGCGCATCTTGTTTTTTTGTTTTTTTAATAAGCCCTGTTTTGATGTTTACGTCATTAATTTCATATTTTGACGCAGAGTGTATATTAAAAAGTATTTTTTTTATAATCCCCGAAACAGTAAACGCGTTTGTTATTTTTGAAACCCCGATTATAAAAATAATCAGCGTGAATAAATATCCCCCGACTTTTCCCGTTATCCTATAAACTATCTGTCCTAAAAAACCACCAAGTAACCCGCCGGTTGACGGGCCAAATTGTTGGCTTGCAATGCTTATAAATAAGGCAACTGCCCAGATAATAAATCCTGCACCGGCAGCAAAGGAAAACCAGCGTTTTTTATATTTTTGCCCTGCAAACAAAAGGAATAATGGCAGCAACGCTAAAAGCGTTATAACGAGATAAGACGCTTTACCGAAAAGCTGAAAAAATAAAAAGGAAACATACACGCCTAAAACACCGAGCCAATTATGTATGTGATAAGAATAACGCGTTTTCATTCCAACGTAATCCTTTGGGCTGTAACTTATTACGCTTGCTATTACAATTAAAATACTTATCGTTAATATTAAAATTAAAAGCTCTTTTTTAAATGATTTTTTTCCGTCTGACGATTGTGTGCTCATAAACCTCTCCCGTAAAGAACTATTGAAATAATTCCCATTATAATTACGTAATAACCGAAATAATGCAGTTTGCCCCTTTTTATAAAAACGAGAAGGAATTTTAATGCAAAGTATCCGGTAAAAAACGAAGATATAAAACCTATAATAAAAATGTGCGCCCCGGTTTTAGAAATACCCGATGAAAATAATTCAAGCACCCCTGCGCCTAAAATTGCAGGTATTGCTATCAAAAAGGAAAACTCGCCTGCTTTCTCCCTGCTTATTCCTGTGTAACGGCTTGCGGCAATGGTTGTACCGCTTCTTGACAAACCCGGTGAAATTGCAAGCCCTTGCATAATGCCAATAAAAATTGCCCGCATTGTTCCTATTTGTTTGTATTCCGTTATACCTTCCTCTTTAAATGCTTTCATTAAAAAGAGTAAAACCGCTGTAGCGAAAAACATAATGCCAATAAAAAGCAAATTAGTTCCCATTTTAACAAAATACCTTCTAAGGAAAAAACCCATTAAAGCCGTTGGAATTGTTGCAATAATGATTAAATAAACAAGTTTCAGATTATTACTTTGCTTTACGTTTTCATATTCTTTTTTACTGAATACGGCTTTTATAATTTTGGCGATAATTTGTCTGAAAATAATAATTACTGCGATTGCCGTGGCTAAATGAACCATAACGTTAAACAAATGCGTTTCAGCCGGGGTCATTCCAATTGAATGCCCGAATATTTTTTCGTAAAAAGCTAAGTGGCCTGACGAGCTAACGGGAAAAAATTCCGTAATTCCCTGCAATATACCAAGTAAAATGCTTAGAAGTATTTTCATATTAAGCGTATCGGTTAATTTAAAAATAGTATTAGCGTGATTTTAATAAAATTTGTGCGCAATATAGAAAATAATAGAACGGGTTTTTAGAGAAAAAAATTATGCCGTATCATTGAATATGAATATATTTTAGATTCGCTTTCCATATATTAAGGATTATTTGTTTTTTTATAGAGCGGAATAACGGCGCTCAATAACATTTATAAAATAAAGTGTTTTATATTTCAGGATTGCCGTTAATGTCCTAAATGTTATACACTTAATTGCAATTGACATCACGGGATTAAGGGATTTTAAACACAAAACACTGCTGATAGAATAATAATTTCAACGTCAAGGTTTTTAGATGCAGAGTTAATTACTTTAGACAAAAAGATTTTAAATTACAGCAACAAAGGATACGTTAAAACGCGTTACATTAACTTTAGTTAATCCCTTTAATAAGTATAAAAGCAATAATTATTGTTAATCAAAGCGTTATTTTAATGACTTTTGCATTTTTTAATATTAAATTCCCAATGAAAATTTTTTAAGATTCATACACTTAAAAATTAACTCAAATTTAAATAAATAATGCTTTAAAACGCATAAAGGAGAACTCATATGGCAGATAAAGTCCTTGCATTAGTAGGCGCAACGGGCGCAGTAGGAACGGAAATGCTCGGTGTGCTTGAAAAAAGAAATTTTCCAATCAAAGAGCTAAAATTATTCGCCGCCCCTGAAGACAAGGGCAAAAAAATAAAATTCAAGGGCGAGAAACTAAACGTTGACGTTATTAACGATGACTCGTTTAAAGGCGTTGACATTGCCCTTTTCAGCGCGGGAAAAGGCGTTAGTAAGCAGTATAAAGACCTCGTTGTTAATTCAGGTGCTGTTATGGTAGATAATTCTAACGCGTTTAGAATGGACCCTGACACTCCCCTCGTTACGCCGGAGGTTAACCCGGAAGATATTAAAAAGCATAAAGGCGTTATTGCTAATCCTAACTGTTCAACAATAATTATGGTCGTTGCATTGTGGCCTATACATCAGGTTTCTAAAATCAAACGCATTGTCGTTTCAACGTATCAGGCGGCAAGCGGCGCGGGTAAACCGGCAATGGACGAACTCGCAGCACAATCAATGCAAATCCTAAAAGGAAAAACTCCTCAGAAAAACGTTTTTCCTCATCAAATCGCGTTTAATCTGTTTTCCCATAATTCGGATATTCAGGAAAACGGTTACTGCGAAGAAGAAATGAAAATGGTAAACGAAACGAAAAAAATGTTTCACGATGATAATATAAAAATAAGCGCAACTACTGTACGCGTTCCTATTATGCGCGCTCATAGTGAGGCAATCAACATCGAACTTGAAAAAAAACTTGACGTTGATGAGGTACGCTCAATACTTAGCAAAGCTCCCGGAGTAAAAATCGTTGATGATAGAGGAAAAAATTATTTTCCCATGCCCGTTGACGTTGCAGGGGAATACGACACTCTCGTAGGCAGAATCCGGCGCGATATTTCAAGCGAAAACGGTATTGATTTATTCGTTGTCGGCGACCAGTTATTAAAAGGTGCTGCGTTAAACGCTGTTCAGATTGCGGAACTTTTATAAGAAGAATTAAACTTTGATGATAAAAGCGGGCGCTTTACGGTGTACCGCTTTTTTTTATGTTGAAAAAAAGAGAATAAGCCCACGAGATAAAGCAGATAAGACGAAAGAAATCCCTCGGCTTTTTACCGCAAATAGGGCGGAGGAAGAGAATCACCGCTGTATCACAATCTTTAAATAAGACACTGCATTAATTTAATACAAATAAGTTCTTGACAACTTGACAACTAAGGTGTAAATTTAGTTTTATGAAGACATTACCCGTTGGAGAATTGAAATCACATTTTTCTGAAATTCTTGAAAGTGTCAAAAATGGTGAAGAAATAGTAATTTCATATGGAAAAAAAAGAGAAAAAATTGCCGTTATAATTCCTTATGCAAAGTACTCCAAAAAAACAAAGCGTAATCTAGGAATACTGGAAAAAAAGGCACGGTTTAAACTCTCCACTGATTTTGAAATTACAGATAACGAATTTTTGAAATTATGAATTATTTAATTGATACACACGTTCTGCTATGGAGTTTATTCGATACTTCTAAGCTATCAAAAAAAGTTTATGACATCTTATCTAATGTTGAAAATGATATATTCGTTAGCAGTATAACATTTTGGGAGATTTCATTAAAGTATAGTATTGGTAAAATAGAATTGGAAAATATTTTTCCTGATGAATTACCGGAATATACATTAAAAGCGGGATATAAGATTATAAATCCAAATGAAAAAATTACATCGTCTTTTTATAAATTACCAAATTATGGCCATGGAGACCCTTTTGACAAACTATTGATTTGGCAGGCAATTTGTGAAAATTTTACAATGGTTAGCAAAGATTCTAAATTCAAACAATACGAAAAAAACGGATTAAGAACGGTTTGGTAAGAAAAAAAGTCCACCCATGACACCGATGAAGAAAAAAGAACAAGCCTACTGATAGGACACAGATTAGAAGAGGGAAATTTCATAAAGCAAAAATGCTCGCTTGAGGGTGTAAGTTTATTTTTATTCAAACCACGAAACATTCTAAACATACGAAAGAAATCCCGGTTTAATTCCCTGTATTTTTTTTAATCGATAAAGTCTAGAGGGCTTTTAATATTTCTGATAGCAGGATTAGTAACTTTGGTATAAATTTGCGTTGTTCTTATATCTTTATGTCCTAATAATTCTTGAACATAACGTATATCCGTTCCGTTTTCTAATAAATGCGTTGCAAAGCTGTGTCTTAATGAATGAAACGTTGCGTTTTTTTTAATTTCTGCTTTTTTCATCGCTTTTTTAAAAACCTTTTGCAGGGATTCACTCGTCAAATGGCCTCCGTGAGCACTAATAAAAACGTATTCTTGTATAGGTTTATTTTTTAAATATATTTTTAAATCATCAACCAATTTTTCAGAGAATAACGTTACTCTGTCTTTATTGCCTTTTGCGTTTCTAATTGTTATTAATAATTCATCAATAGAAATATCTTTTACTTTTAACGTTATCACCTCGCCAATGCGTAACCCGGCGCTGTATGCCAATGATAACATTGTCTTATGTTTATGATTATCTATACAATCAAATAACCTAAATATTTCCTGCTTAGAAAGAACAACGGGTAATTTTTCAGATTTCTTAGGATGTTTAATATTGGGTAATAACGCTTTATCTTTGTATATTTCCCTATGTAAAAAATTCAGCGCGTTAATGTATAAACTCACGGTTTGATTGGAATACCCTTTATCAAACTTAATATTAATAAATTTTATCATGTCGTTATGGTCTATATTTTTAGGTGATTTATTAAAAAATTCATATAACTCTTTTATTGCTTTTGTATAAGAATTAATAGTACTCTTACTATAATTTCTTGCCTTCATTTCATTATTTATGAAATCTAAAAACTTACCCATATTAAAAATATAATAAAAAAGTTGCAATAAAACTCACCGATTCAATTTCGAAGTGCATATTTCATACACTCATAAGGTGTAT